>DOZZ01000231.1:11655-18134 GCA_003517725.1 Bryobacterales bacterium
AGCGCGCGCGCATAACCTTCGACGTCGTTGCGGTGCCCGAAGTTCTGGTCGAAGTCCACCAGGTTCACGAAGATCAGGCCTTCCGGACACTCTTTCAACGCTTCCAGCGTTTTGTCCATGCCGTCGGCGTTGCTGACGGTTTTGACGTGGTCGCCGATGCCGCGCCCCAGGAACACGTCGAAAATTTTGCCCACGCTGTAGACCGGCACCCCGGCGGCCTCTAATTGGTCCAGCAGCATGCCCTTGGGCGGCGGCACTGCGTAATCTTTGCGATTGGGGGTGCGGCTGAACGCGCCCGGCTCGCCGACAAACGGCCGTGCAATCACGCGGCCCACCTCATGCGGACCCTTCAAGATCGCCCGCGCCGTCTCGCACATGCGGTACAGTTCCCAGACCGGAATGACGTCCTCATGCGCGGCGATCTGGAACACGCTATCGGCCGAGGTGTAGACGATGGGTGAGCCGGTCTCCATGTGCTGCTCGCCCAGTTCCTTGATGATCTCGGTGCCGGAAGCCGCCTTATTGCCCAGGCTGGCGCGGCCGATGCGGGCTTCGAACGGCTGCACCACCTCCGGCGGAAATCCGTTGGGGTACAGCGGAAAGGGCTTCTCCAGATGGATGCCGGCCATCTCCCAGTGGCCCGTGGTGGTGTCTTTACCCGGCGACGCGAGCGCGCAACGGCCGAACGCGGCGAGCGGATGGCTGTCCGGCGGCAGTTGTTCCAGAGGCTTCAGGTTGCCCAGGCCCATCCGGCACAACTGCGGCAACTGCAAGGCGCGTAGACGGGCGATGTTGCCGAGCGTGTCGCTGCCGCGGTCACCGTAGGCGGCCGCATCCGGCATCTCACCGATGCCGACGCTGTCGAGCACGATCCAGACGATACGGGAAAACACAGTTTTGACGATAGCACCGACCGCTTTGGACCCGGGTTAACGCCGGCGGCGCCAAAAACGGGACTTCGGCGGTTTAGCCTTCGGCGGCTGTTTTTTGGGGGCCTGCGCGCCCGCCGGCGCGTCCGCCACGGCTTCCGGCAGCGCTCCCGCGATGGCCAGGGACTCTTCCACCGGGGGCTGCCCGGCCTGCCACGCGCGCAGGCGGAACTCAGCCCGCGGCGAGGTGCGCCGGTAGAGGGCCACGCCGCGCCGCACGTCTTCAGGCTGCAGCTTGATCTGCTTCTGCTCATCGCCATCGCGTATATCCAGCAGGCCGCCGACGGCGTGCCGCACCAGGGGCGATTCCCGGTTCCAACGCAGCACCGCCTCGCCATCCAGTTCTACGCCTTCAAGAGCCAGGCCCGGAGCTTTGGCGGCGGCGGAAGTCGATATCAAGCGCGGCCGCCACAACGCCGTGACCGCGGCCGATGCCAGCACCCCGGCCAGCGCGGCGGCCGCGATCCACAGGCCCACGTGGCGCACCGTGGGCGGCAGCCCCACCGCAACTGACTCCGGCTGCTCCGCGTTGAAACCCGGCAGGGCGGGCGCCGGTGTGGCTGTACGGACTTCGTCCCGGGGAGTAGCCTGCGGCTCATCCGTGGTAAACGTCTCCAGGTAAGCAGGGTCGGCGATGAACTCCCGGTACGAGGATTCCGCGTGCACCTGCCCCTCTTCGTCGCGGAAGAAGAAGCCCGCCCGCGTCGGCTGCAGATGGGCCGGGCGCAACACTAGAGCCACGTCCATCGGGCCCGGGAAAAAGCCGTGATAGATATCCAGGTCGGCTTCGGTCAGGCACATCTCGCTGCGCGTGTGCGAATGGAACCAGCCCACGCGCCGCTGCCCGGCCAGCGACGGATCCGTTTCGGTTTCGCGCAACAGCCGCTCCAGCGCCTCCAAATCGCGTTCGGAGAGCGCGAAGGAGGGTCCGGAAGCGTACTCGCATTCGATGCGGCGGAAATTTCGGATCACCACGCGCCCCGGCTCACTACTGCCGAACAGCACGCCGCCGATCTCGACGCCGCCGTGCGGCACCGAATAATAGGCCTCTACGGCGGCCATGCGGATCTGGTTCAGCATCCCGGCGGCATATTCGATGCGGAAGGGGCACTCCGGCGTCTCCCAAATGCCGCGCTGGCGATCGGGCGCGCCAGGGGTCATAAGGGGCCGTGAGCAGCGTGAGTTGGAACCACGTTTTGATTCTAGAGCATAATATAGTCGTGCCAAAAGCCAAGGATCTCGAACTTCGGTTGCAGCGCACCGAGCAGCAATTGCGCCTGTTCCAGAAGGTCAGCCGTTTCATGGTGCGCGAAATGAGCCTGCAGGAGGTGCTGCACGGCGTGGTCTCGCTCATCGTGGAGTTTTCCGAGTGCGATTCGTGCCTGGTGTACCTGCTGGACCAGCATGGCGAGAATAAAGAACTGGTGCTGTGCGCCTCGAATACGCCGCACCCCTCCGCTATCGGCAAAATCCGGCTGCGCATGGACGAAGGTCTGACCGGCTGGGTGGCCCGCGAGCGGCGGCTGCTGGCCATCCCGCGTGAAGCGTATAAAGACCCGCGGTTTAAATTTTTCGGCGACCTGCCGGAAGACTCGTTCGAAGCCTTTCTTTCGGCGCCGGTAATCGCCCGCAACAAAGTGGTGGGCGTGATTAACGTGCAGCACCGCAACGCGCATTCGCACACCGGCGGCGAAATGGAAGTGCTGACCACCATTGGCGAACAGGTTGGTTGCGTGCTGGAACTGGCGCGCCGCGACCCGGCCGGCAACGCTTCGACGCATGCCGAACTGGTGCTCTCGTCAGGCCCGGTACGGCCCAGGGGTTAGAGTATTCGGGGTATTTTCTATCTATTACTGACCGTACTGGCCGGGAATCTGGTGGCCCAGGCGCCCGTTACGCCGCGCTTTCGCCTGCGCTACGAATATCCCAGTTCGCGTTCCGATTTGCGGCTGCTCGATTTCAAGTTCCTCTCCGAGCGGCGCGGCATCGCGGCGGGCTTTATCGAGGAAAAGGGTAAACAAAAAGGCACCCTCCTGATCACCAGCGACGGCGGCCAGACCTGGTCCCTGGAGCCGTTTAAACAAATCCCGATCTCGCTGTTTTTTCTGGACGACTCGCAGGGCTGGATGGTCACCGACAAAGGCATGTGGAAGACCGTCGAATCGGGCCGCAGCTGGGAAAAGCTGAACGCCGCCCCCAAAGACCTGCTGCGAGTGCACTTTGTGGATGCCAAGCGCGGCTTCGCGGTGGGCCGCCGCAAGCAGATGTACCGCAGCGACGACGGCGGGGCATCGTGGCATGCCGTGCCCGAAGCGGCCCTTGCGCAGGGCAGCCGTGAAAACACCGTTCTCGGGACTATCGCTTTCGCGAACGCGCGCGACGGCCTGATCACCGGATGGAACACACCCGGCGGCGACGAGCCGCTGGTGCCCGACTGGGCCGATCCGGAGGAAGCCCGCTACCGTCGCGACGTCCCGACGCTTACGCTTCTCGTCGAAACGCGCGACGGCGGAGCGACGTGGAAATCCACCGCCGCTTCGCTGTTTGGGCGCATGACACGCACTGCGCTGCGAGGCGGCAGAGGGCTGGGCCTGATGGAATTTTCAGATCAGTTCGAGTGGCCTTCCGAGGTCTACAGGGTGAATCTGGCCGATGGAAAGTCCGAGCGCGCCTATCGCGAGCGCACGCGCGTCATCACCGATGTGCTGTTGACGGCGGACGGCACGGGCTACATCGCCGGCTACGAAGCCGATTCCAAAGTGCGCCGCAGCCCGATCCCCGGCCCGGTCAAAGTGCTGTTCAGCAACGACCTGGTCAACTGGGAGGAGATCCCGGTGGATTACCGGGCCGAAGCGCACCGCTGTTACCTGACCGCGCCCGACCCGCCACACATCTGGCTGGCCACCGATACGGGGATGATCCTAAGCCTGGATCGATAAACAGGCACGCGCATCGCTAGCGCGTTACGGCGGCAGCGGGGATGTTTTCGAGATACCACTGGTAGGTCGACCGCAGCCCTTCGGCCAGACTGATTTTGGCTTGCCAGCCGAGCCCGTTTAGTTTTGAAACATCCAGCAGTTTGCGCGGCGTGCCGTCGGGCTTCGACGTGTCGAAGACCAGCGCGCCCGAGTAGCCCACGATCTGCTTCATGAGCTCGGCTGCCTCGCGGATGCTGATGTCCTGGCCCACCCCGGCATTCACAATCTCTCCCTCGCTATAGCGCTGCATCAGAAATACGCAGGCATCCGCCAGATCGTCCACGTGCAGGAATTCGCGCCGCGGCGAGCCCGTGCCCCAGATCTCGACCGTGGGCGCGCCGGCCAGCTTGGCATCGTGCACCTTGCGCATCAGCGCCGGCAGCACATGCGAATTTTGCAGATCGAAGTTGTCGCCCGGCCCGTAGAGGTTGGTGGGCATCACGCTGATCACGTCGAAGCCATACTGCGCGCGATACGCCTGCCCCATCTTGATGCCGGCGATCTTGGCGATGGCGTAGGGCTCGTTGGTCGGCTCCAGCGGCCCGGTCAGCAGGTCCGCTTCGCGCATGGGCTGCCGTGCCATCTTCGGATAAATGCAACTGGAGCCCAGGAACTGCAGCTTGCGCGCGCCGTGCCGCCAGGCCGCATCGATCACGTTGCTCTGGATCAGCAGATTCTCGCGAATGAAGTCCGCGCCGCGCGTGCTGTTGGCCAGGATGCCGCCCACTTTCGCGGCGGCCATGAACACGTATTCGGGGCGCTCGGATTTGAAAAACTCCTCGACCTGCGCTTGCCGCGTCAAGTCTACTTGTGCGCGCGTCCGCTCGATCACACGCGTGAAGCCCAGCGCCTTCAGGCGGCGCACCAGGGCCGAGCCCACCAGGCCGCGGTGACCGGCAACGAAGATGGACGCGTGTTTATCCATTGGCCACGCCGCGCAGCGCGACCGAGTGGCCCGCCTTCATCAAGGTGCGCTCCTGCTCGGCCAGTTCCAGGTCATGCTCGACCATCATGCCCACCAGTTCGCGGAACGTCACCTTCGGCTTCCAGCCGAACGTATTGCGGGCTTTGGCCGGGTCGCCCATCAGGTAGTCGACTTCAGTCGGGCGCATGTAACGCGGGTCGATCTCCACGTACTGTTTCCAGTCGAGCCCCATCTTCTCGCCCGCGGCATCCAGAAAGTCGCGCACCGAATAGGCTTCGCCCGTGGCCACCACGAAATCGCCGGGCTCTTGGTGCTGCAGCATCATCCACATAGCCTCGACGTAGTCGCCGGCGAAACCCCAGTCGCGGCGGGCGTCGAGATTACCGAGGAACAGTTTTTTCTGCAGGCCCTTCTTGATGCGGCCCAGGCCGCGCGTAATCTTGCGGGTGACGAAGGTTTCGCCGCGCAACGGCGATTCGTGATTGAACAGAATGCCGTTGGTCACGAACATGTTGTAGGCTTCGCGGTAATTGACGCAGTACCAGTAGCCCGCCACTTTGGCCACGGCGTAAGGACTGCGCGGATAAAACGGCGTGGTTTCGTTTTGCGGCGGTTTGGCCGCGCCGAACATCTCCGACGACCCCGCCTGGTACACGCGCACCTGCTTACCGCTCGAGCCGGTGAAGTCGCGCACCGCTTCGAGCAGCCGCAGCACGCCGGTCCCAACCACATCGGCGGAATACTCGGACAGCTCGAACGAAACTTTCACGTGCGATTGCGCGCCCAGGTTGTAGACCTCGTCGGGCTGGGACTTTTGCAGTATGCGCCGCAGCGAACTGCCATCCTGCAGGTCGCCATAGTGCAGGAACAGCCGCGCGCCGGACTCGTGCGGATCGCGATAAAGATGATCGATCCGATCGGTGTTGAAAGTGCTGGCGCGGCGCATGATGCCATGCACCTCATAGCCCTTGTCCAGAAGGAAACTGCTGAGGTAAGCCCCGTCCTGGCCCGTAATCCCTGTAATCAACGCTCGGCGCATGAGCCCCTATTTTAGCGTGGCGGTCAGGGTCTGCGTCAGTAAACCCTCGGGCCCTAGGTTTTGCCGAAGGGCTCTTCGAGTGAGCGGCTCTGGGGCGTGAAAAGTTGCGCGCCGTTTTCGGTGATGTACATGTCATCCTCCAGGCGCACGCCAAACTCGCCCGGGAGATACACGCCGGGCTCGTCCGAGAACGTCATGCCGGGCTCCAGCAGTTGCCGGTTGCCGCGCACCAGGTAGGGCCATTCGTGACCTTCGAGCCCGATGCCGTGGCCCACGCGATGGGTGAAAAATTTGTAGTCCGGTCCGTAGCCCGCGCCGGCGATGACGCGCCGCGCGGCCTGGTCCACGGCTTCGCACGGCTCGCCCGGACGGGCCGCCGCCAAGGCCGCGCTCTGGGCCTGGCGGACCACGTCGAACACGCGTTTCATTTTGTCGGTGGGCTTGCCGAGCACGAAGGTGCGCGTGATGTCCGATTGGTAACCCTCGACCGTGCAGCCGTCGTCGATCATGACGATCGCGCCCTTCTGAATCCTCTGCGGCTGCGCCGACCCGTGCGGGAGCGCGGAGTATGCGCCGGTCTGTGCGCTGGCCTCGCCCGGGAAGCCCAG
>DOZZ01000231.1:18269-22019 GCA_003517725.1 Bryobacterales bacterium
CGCGAGCTCGGCGGGCGATTTGCGCGCGCGGCAGCCGGCCGTCACCGGCGTGGCGCTTGTAAATTCCAGGCCCGGGCTGGCTTTGGCGATGCCGCTCGCGAAGACGTAGGGAACGCGTTCATCCATGCCGACGCGGTCCATTTCGGGGCGGCTAGCGCCGGAGCGGTGTCCGGGCAGGCCCGCATCCCACAAGGCGCGGGCCGTGAGCGCGTAGGGATCCTGGTCCTCCTGCCAGGTGTAGACGCGCGTGGAAGAGCCGCCGGGCATCTTCGCCAACTGCTCCCGCGCACGCTCTTCTTCAAAGGCCGGGCAGACGCAAAAGGCGGCGCCCTCGCGCGGCAGGATCAACGCGAACAGGCGCTCGCTGTGGCCCCAGTGGATGCCGCTGAAGTATTGCAGAGAGCTGCCGCCGGTGAGGCAGATCGCGCCCAGCCGGTTCCGACCCATCAACTCGCGGGCACGCTCGAGGCGCCGGCCGCGCTCCTCGGGCGCGATCGGCAGGGCCTCGCCGCGCCGGCTGCGTAGCGCGGCCACCGGACCGCTCGACGCGAGCAAGGGCGCGGCAATAGTAGAAGCAAGCAGGCTGCGGCGCGTGAACATGGTTTCCGTATCCTATCCGAACTCGACACCGGCTGGACACGCGCGGCCGGCAAGTGGCAATCTGAGGTCAGCCGTGAACACGACCCGCATGGAATCCGACAGCATGGGCCCTATCGAAGTTTCGGGCGATCACTATTGGGGCGCACAGACCCAGCGTTCCTTACACCATTTCGCCATCGGGGAGGATCGCATGCCGCTCGAATTAATTCGCGCGCTGGCGATTGTCAAGAAAGCCGCGGCGCAGGTGAATGCCGCGCTGGGCACGCTGCCGCAAGATAAGGCCGAGCTGATCGCGCGCGCCGCCGATGAAGTCATCGCCGGAAAGCACAATGGCGAGTTTCCGCTCAGCGTGTGGCAGACCGGCAGCGGCACGCAGACCAACATGAACGTCAACGAGGTGATCGCCAACCGCGCCATCGAGATGGCCGGCGGACAGCTGGGCAGCAAGAAGCCGATCCATCCGAACGACCACGTCAATCTGTCGCAATCATCGAACGATGTCTTTCCGACCGGCATGTATATTGCGGCGGCGACCGCACTGCGGGAGCGCGTGACGCCGGCCGTGGAGCGCCTGAAACAGTCGCTTCAAAAACATGCCGAGGCGTTTGCGGACATCGTCAAGATCGGCCGCACGCACCTGCAGGATGCTACTCCGCTGACGCTGGGGCAGGAGATTTCGGGCTGGGTCGCGCTGCTGGAGGGCAATGTCGCGCGGCTGGAAAAAGCGGGCGACGGTTTGCTCGATCTGGCCGTTGGCGGCACGGCTGTTGGCACCGGGCTGAACGCGCACCCGGAATTCGGCGAGCGCGCGGCCGCCGCGATTGCCGAAGCCACGGGCATTCCGTTCCGGTCGCATCCTAACAAATTCGCGGCGCTCTCGGCGCATGACGAACTGGTGTTTGCGAGCGCCGCGCTGGCCACGCTGGCGGGATCGTTGATGAAGATTGCTAATGACGTGCGCTGGCTGGCCTCGGGTCCGCGCTCCGGGTTAGGCGAAATCAGTATTCCGGAGAATGAGCCGGGCTCGTCCATCATGCCCGGCAAGGTTAACCCGACGCAGTGCGAGGCGGTCACGATGGTGGCGGTGGAGGTCTTTGGAAATCACGCGGCGGTGCAGTTTGCCGGGAGCCAAGGCAATTTGGAGCTGAATGTCTTCAAGCCCGTCATGATTTTCAACTTCATGCGCTCGGCGCGGCTGTTGACCGACGTCTGCCACTCGTTCGCCGAGCACTGCATTGACGGGCTGCGCGCCAATCGCGGACGAATTGCTCAGATGGTGGAGCAGTCGCTGATGCTGGTGACCGCTTTGACGCCCGTGATTGGCTACGATGCCGCCGCGAAGATGGCGCATGTGGCGTTCGAGGATGGCTCGTCGCTGCGCGAGGCCAACCGCAAACTGGGCCTGGTTACGGACGCGGAGTTTGAACGTCTGATGCAGCCCGAGCGGATGACACGGCCCTGACCCGCCGGCGGTCCCACAACAGTTTGGCTCCCAGGGCGGCGACCGCCAGGAACGAGAAGAGACTGTAGGAGGGCTCCGGAGTGGCCAGCGGCAGGGAGGAGAACCGGTGACGCGGCATGTTGGTGCCGAACTCGCAGCAAGCGCTGACGCGATTGGTGAGGGGCGTGGGCGTTACCACCACGACGGCCGGAGGAATCCTGGGGGCGGAGACGGCTGGAAAATCGAAGGGCCGAAAGGTGGGACCCGTCAACTCGGCGGTCAGTTCCGGCGGCGGTACCGCGGTGGGCTCATCGAAAACCGGTTCGACGGGCTCGAGCGGCGTGAACGGCCGGCGCAGCACCACGCTCAGACGGTTGCCGCATCGGGCGCGGCAGACTTCCTTGCCATCGGTATACAGGAGTTCGCCGGCCGGAACGGTCAGCTGCTTTTTAGTCCAATAAATGTTGTCTTTAATGCGGTAAGAGACGTAATAAAGCTGGCTGGCGGAAGCCCGGAAAAAGCGCACATTTTCGGCTTGAAATCCGCGATAATGCGCCGCCGCGACCGGGTCGGCGGCCAAACGCAGCGGCAATTCTTCCGGCGTG
Organism: Bryobacterales bacterium; assembly: GCA_003517725.1. GTDB lineage: Bacteria > Acidobacteriota > Terriglobia > Bryobacterales > Bryobacteraceae > DOZZ01. The sequence goes on from DOZZ01000231.1 coordinate 20,916, forward strand.
TGAACGCCTCCCGGAATGACGGAATAGGGATACACGCGGCCCACTGCCGTTCGCAGTCCAGCGGGTGTGACATTGCGGGTAAATGACGGCGCTTCAATAGTTTCGTCAGGGCTGCGCAGGGTGACGAAGGAGAACACCGAGCCTACCCCGGCAATGGTCGCCAGGCAAACAAAATATTTCCAGAAAGTATGAAATTCGCGACGTCTATACGGTTGTGTATTTTTCAGCACGTATAATTGTATTACCAAACTTTACGGCTGAGGTACAGGTATTTACACTATTTTCAAAGATTTATTCGATTAATTCCGACTTTTGTACCGGTACAGTTCATTCAATACGCCTCCAGGCGCGACCGTCCCGGCGCATCAACTCTTCGGCTTCGCGCGGTCCCCAGGAGCCGGCGGCGTAGTTTGGAAAGTTGCGCGCGGGTAGCGCCCGCCAGACATCCAGCAGCGGTTCCACCACACTCCAACCAGCCTCCACCATGTCGGAGCGCTGGAACAGCGTGGCGTCGCCGATCATGCAGTCGTAGAGCAGCCGCTCGTAACCGGTGCTGGGTTCGGTGCCGAAATAGTCCTTGTACTCGAAATTCATGTTGACGCCCCCGACCCGCACAATCGGCCCCGGCACCTTCGCGCCGAAGCGCAGGCTGATGCCTTCATCGGGCTGGATGTGCAGCGTCAGCAGATTGGGGAGTAACTGGTCGACCGGCGTATCGCGGAACAGCACGAACGGCGCGCGGCGGAACTGAATCGTGATCTCGGTAACGCGCTTCGGCATATGTTTGCCGGTGCGAATGTAGAACGGCACGTCGGCCCAGCGCCAGTTATCGATCGACAGCTTCAGCGCGACGAAGGTTTCGGTGTGCGAATCGGGCGCGACCAGCGGCTCTTCGCGATAGCCGGGGACGTGCTCGGCGCCCTGCATGCCTTCGCCATACTGGCCGCGCACCGCGCGCGTCAGCACCTCTTCGGGCGACGGCGGCTGGATGGCGTGCAGGATCTTGGCCTGCTCATCGCGCACGGCATCGGCCTTGAAGGAGATGGGCGGCTCCATGGCGGTCAGGCTGATCAGCTGCAGAATATGGTTCGGCACCATGTCGCG
>DOZZ01000049.1:0-1072 GCA_003517725.1 Bryobacterales bacterium
CGGTGCAGCGAGCCTTCGGGCCACTCGGGAAATTTCGCGACCAGGGCATCGCTGACGCAAAACCCGAGTACCGCGTCGCCCAAGAATTCGAACTGCTCATTGTGCCGCAGCGTCGCCGAGACTTCGTCCGGCGTCTCGTGAACCCAGGAACTATGCGTCAGCGCGCGCCGGAGCAGCTCGGGATTCGCAAAGCGATAGCCCAGTACTGGCTCGATTTGCGCGGGCTCCGCTGGCATGCGCGAGGGCTACGGTTTAGGTACGGCCGGCGTCGCGGGCTTGGCTACTCCGCCCGATTTGCCCTGCATGGCTTTGGCGCGCTCCTGATCGGCCACCTGCGACACGGCCGCGCCGGGGTTCGGCATGGCCTTCACTTTGTCGAGTTCCGCCAGGGCCAGATCGTACTTGCCGTCTTTGTTGTAGGTGGCGGCCAGGCGTACGTTGAGCGACGGTATCGGCACGCCGGAAAGTTCGATCGCCTGCTTGTATAAATCCTCGGCTTCGGTGTATTTTTTGCGCGCCGCGGCCGCCGTGGCCAGCGCGGCGTCGGCCTCGGCGGTGGCCTGCTTCTTGGCGGTATTCCACTGGTCGTCGGTCAGGCTCGGGTTGGGCTTGGCCGCGGTCTGGATGAGCGCCACGGCATCTTTGGCGTACTTCTCGCCCTTGGTCAGCTTCTCTTCGCGATCCAGATCGTTGTCGCGGACATGCGTGATGTATTGGCGCGCCAGAATCAGCATCGCGTCATACTGCTTGGGATCGGCTTCGAGCGTGCGTTCGGCGAAGACCACAGTCTTGGGGTAATCGCCCTTCGACTCGTAGACCTCGGCCTCGGTTAACAGGGCGTAGGACTTGAAGTCGCTGTCGGCGTAGTTATTCAACAGATCCTCGGCAGCCGCGACTTTGGCGTCGGCGTCGGGGGCAGAGAACATCTTCTGCAGCACGGCGACCTCTTTCTGCGACTTCGGCTTGGGCTGCGCCGAAAGTAATCCAGCGCCCAGCGTCAAAGTGGCAACGGAGACTAAAACGGAGCGGGACAGGAGCGAGCGGTTCATGGAAATCCTCATGGTTTCGGTAG
>DOZZ01000049.1:1281-1736 GCA_003517725.1 Bryobacterales bacterium
TGCGCGAAACGGCGGCCGGCCTCGGCCGCGTCGGGTGGATCCTGGTTCAGCGCCAACTGCCCCAGGTAGTAATGGGACCACGCCAGCGTGACTCCGTCCGGCGAAGACTCCAGCGTTTTTTTGAACAGTAATTCGGCGCTGTCGAGATTCTTCTGCTTGACGTCGATGCGCGCCAGGCCATAGTACGCGCGGGCATGCTCGACGGGGGCGCCGGGTTCCTCGAGGGCCTGGAGGTAGAGTTTTTTCGCCGCGCCCAAGTCTTCTTTGGCGTACAGGTCTTCAGCCGCTTCGACCGACTGCGCGGCCGCCGACAGCGGGATGGGCGCCGCGCTGCCGTGGACCACGCGCACCTCAGGCGTGGCCGCGAACTTTACGTCCGCCAGGCGCTGGCTCTCGCGGCGGCGGTTGATGCCGGCCACCATCTTGGGGAAGTAGAGGCGCATGGCTTCAGGCTG
>DOZZ01000049.1:1861-6610 GCA_003517725.1 Bryobacterales bacterium
GCCTGGTCGACCAGCGCCGGGTTCTTCATCATGCGGCTCTCGATGGCTTTGACGAGCGAGGCAACCGACAGCAGCACGAAATCGTTCTTGAAACTCTCGTCGAGGGCCGGGGCGGCCGCGGCGAAATCGGCCAGCGAGGATTTTTGCTGCAGCTCCATCCCGTACTTTGTGCCCAGCGGGTCCATCAAAAAATAAATATAGGCGTGGCGGATATCCTGCACGCGCAACTCCGCGCTGGGCGACACTACCACGAAGTAGTCGTCGCCATAGCTGCGTGTCTGGACCACGTTGGGCGGCGTCATCAAGTCGAAATAGACCTGGAAATGGCGGCCCAGATAGCCGAAGCCGGGGTTGCGCAAATAGCCGTTGACTTCCGTCACGGCGCGCACCACCTGCTCCTGATAGCGCACCAGCTGCACTTCAATGGCGGGCTGCGAGCGCTTCCACAGATCGGCAATACCGGCCTCGGTGTAGAAGCGCGGCAGCAATTGGCGGAAACGATCAAGGGCCAGCGCGTCGGGTGGCACCTCCACCTGGCGCACGCGCCAGTCGAAGTCGGGGGCGCTCTTGAGCGACAGCCCCAGCGAGAGGAACTGGGTCAATATGGCGGTGCTGGAATGCCGCTCGGTGGCGGCTGCGTAGGCCTCGCGCAGCTCCGGCAGCACGGCCGGATGTTTGGCCGCGATCTCGTCGCGCACCTGCTGGCGGAGGTGGGGCGACGTGGCGAGCCCGGTGTCGTACCCGACGGCATTGATGGCGGCCATGACGGTAAACAGGGTCTCGCTCGCGTCCAATTGGTTTTGGTCGGCGGCGGGCAGGAGTGTGGCCGTCAGAAGCGTTACGGCAAGCAGGAAAGAACGGCGCAAACTACAATTCTAATGCTTTTCGGCGGGCTTTTGGCGCCGGGGCAAGGTCCCCAGCGCCGGGGACCTTGTTCCGCTTCTTCGGCTCGCTATTTCCTCTCGCGATCCAGCAGGTTTAGCCCAATAATCACGGCGAGAGCGGCGACCGCGACGCCTGCGAACACAGTCAGGAAAGTGGAAGCGAAGGCCCCGCCGTCGATGATCACTTGTGGGTCCTCCGACTGCGGCTTGTCCCCCTGGGCGGGAATCAAAGTGGCCGTGTACTTGTAACAACCCGTCCTAACCGCCGTCACGAAGGCATCGGAGGCACTATTGCCAGGATGCGCATTTGTCACGGGGCCCGGCGGGGTATCGAAAGGGCCGTCTGCCGGGTCAAACTTTACTTCTAAGTGGTAACCGTTGGTAGACCACCGAAATTTGTCCTTACTTTTCCCATAGGCTATCTTGCCGGGTTTTCCATCTTCATAGTACGTAAGCTTCGTGCCGTCCCAGTTCACGGTGATATTGTGAGCGCTCATTTGTCTCCCTCGATTGTGTTGTCTATTTGAGTTCGCCGGAATATCGCTTATCGCGGCGCAAACCGGCTAATTCAGGGTCTGTTTCCACTTCGCGCAGGGAATACCCTGCCTTGATTGCCTGGCCCAGATACTGGAGCGCGGCGCCCCTTTGTTTTGCAATTTCGGAAATGACCGCGGCGTTGAATAAAAAATTCGGATTACCTGGAGCAAAGGCAAGCGCCTTGGCGGAGGCCTGCAGTCCGCCCGGCAGGTCGCCACTTTTAGCGCGGTACAGCGCCTGATCGCTTAAGGCCTTGGCATCCTTCGGGTTCACATTCAGCGACTCCTGGGTAAGCTCGATGGCTTTGCGGTAAGCGGCCAGCGCCTCCGCCGCCTTACCCGGTGTCCAGCGGTACGCATCGGCCAGATTTCCCCACACCATGTAATCTTTTGGATTGGTTTGCGCGGCCTGCGCGAACATCGGAACTGATTCCGCGTACTTACCCTCCAGAAAATAGACGAAACCCAAGTTAGATTCAGCCTGGTACGTCGGCTGTATATACATGGACCGTTTCAGCACTTTCTCCGCTTCGGTGTTGTTACCTTCCTCGAGATACAATCCGCCCAGGTTGGTGTATCCCGCGGGATTGTCGGGCATCAGCTCGATCAGGCGCTTATAGGGATCCTCGGCGTCTTTATACCGCGCATGCTTGTAGTAGAACCTGGCCAACGTGGCGTAGTTCAATCCGTTCCCCGGCCGCAATGAGATCGCCCGCTTCAGCGTGACCTCGGCCTCCTGCTTCTGTCCGAGGGCGTCCAATGCCTTGGCTAACTCGATATGCGCCTGGTCGCTCCCGGGGTCAATCTGGAGGGCTGCTTTGCTTTGCCTTACTGCCTCCTCGTACTTTCCGGTTCCGGTGTTCAAGATTGCCATGGACACATGGGGGCGGGCCAGGCCCGGGTTCAGATGGATAGCCTGATCGCATTCCTGGCGGGCCGGGGTGATCCAGCTCTGTTCCTTGGTGTCCACATACTTCTGCCAGTAAGCTTCACAGAGGCCCGCGTGGGCCAGCACATAATTGGGGTCCGCCCCAAGCGCCAGCTTGAACTCGGCGATGGCGCTGTCTTCCCCGCTCCTCTGGGTCAGATAGCCGGTTCCCCGCAGGTAAAAGTCATACGCGGCGGGAGACGCGGGCGCGCTGCGCGCCAGGCGCTCCACTGTCCGCGGCTGCAACTCCAGCTGCACGATGTCGGCTACCCGGCGCACCACCATCTCCTGCATTTCGGCCGGGTCGTCCGGATTGACGAAGAAGTCTTGCGATCGCAGCTGCTTTACGTGCCGCGCGTCCACCAGATTGATGATCATGTGGATTCCGCGCGGCGACCGCTCCACGCTTCCGGTGATCGCGAGCGTCGCCCCGAACGTCATGCTGGCCTCTTGCGCCGTGGTCACCTTCAGCTTGCGCACCTCGTTGGCTGGCACGATCGAAAGGGAGCCCTGCAGCGGCTCCAACTCGGTCAACTGGCTGACGAGGGTTTGCATCAGGCCGTCCGTGAAGGGGCGCTCTGCTTCGTCATTTCGAATGTTTTCGAAGGGCAGCACCACGATACGGCGCTCCTGAGGCAGCGGATGCAGCCAGTTGCTTATTTGTTTTCGGCCGAACCATGAGGCGCATGCCAGCCCCGACAGTAGCACCGCCGCGGCCGTCCAACGGCGAGCACGTGTTCGCGTGGGTGCCGCAACTGGGGGTTCGGGCAAGGCGAGCAGTCCAGGATTGTTCACAACCTTGTTCGCGATATCGTTCGCAACACCTTCCTGCGACAGCGCCTTCGCAAAACTTTCTGCCGTCTCGTAACGCTTATTAACATCCAACTCCAGCGCGCGCAGGATCTGCGGCGACCAGTCAGGCACCAGTTCCGGACAACACGCGGAGGGGGGTATCGGAGGGGTGTGCAGCCGCTCGACCATTCGGTAGTTGGAGGTCTTGCCCTCGAACGGGAAGCGACCCGTGATCATCTCGTAAGTCACGATCCCCAAACTGTAGATGTCGGAAGCGCATCCCACCGGCTCGCAGACAACCTGTTCCGGCGACATGTAGTCCGGGGTGCCGCTGCGCGACTTGAGATTGGCGGCTCCGTCGGCTGCAGAAATCTCGATAGCCAAGCCAAAGTCCATGACGACGGCACGCGGAGTATCGCTTTTGGCGGAGGGCACCAACATGATGTTGCCGGGCTTCAGATCGCGGTGCACCACGTTCCGCTCGTGTGCGGCGGTCAGCGCATCGGCAACCTGCCGGATAATCGCCAAGGCGTCAGCCGGCGTCATTGGGCCGTCTTCATGCAGGCGCTGCGCCAAGGTGCGGCCACGCAGCAACTCCATGGTCAGAAACAGGATGGGACCTTCGGATTGGCCGCTGGCTTCGCGGGGCGAATAGAGCCCCAGATCGTATATTCGGCAGACGTTAGGGTGAGTAATGGCCTGCCCCAAACCGATCTCCTGCTTGAATTGATCGGCGATGTTCTGATCTGACCCGAAGTCGGCGCGAATGGTCTTTAACGCGACGCGCCTCCGGCCTTCGGAATGGGCAGTGTCTTCGGCTTCATAGACGTCGCCCATCCCGCCGCTCCCGAGCAACCGCACAATCCGGAAGCGATCCAGCATGTCGCCGGCCGCGAAGCCGCGCATGGTGCGCGTCGTGTGTAAAACGGCCGTTCGGGTCTGGTAACCGATGATGGAGGTGGCTTCGGCCAGGGCGACGCGATCGTGCCCAATCTGTTCAGCCAGCCATAAGGGCCGGGTTGCTGGTGGTTGCTCCAGAGCAAGTTCCACCGCGGAAAGGACTTGTCGTTCGCGGTCCATCGGCATATTCCTTCGGCGGCCGTTCGCAACGGCAAGGCCGCTCTAGTTGGAACATCCACGAAAGCTTCCGGGACGGGTACACAACCCGCTGCTACCTGGTCACCCGGCCAGTAAAGAAAGAAAAGACTCGCATAAAAATGACACAGCAGACCCGCAAACGCAACTGATATGCGTAAAGTAAATCACCCCGGCAACTCGAAAGAATGCCGCACCCGACGAGTGTTGTGTTGATCTAATGCCGTCCGCGCAAGGTTACGACTGCCTGGCCACGCCAGAGGGTGATCGTGTCGATCTTATACTCCATCGCGAACCACTGGTCGAGGCGGGCGTCTGGAAATTCGTTAGTAACGAATTGATGGATCAGCAGATCCAGAGGACGGCCTTCGAGCACGTTGCCGTCTACTTCGAGGCGCTCGAGATTGACCAGCGCATTGCCGCGCACGGTCTCAAGACGCAGCACGGCGCTGATCTGACGTTCGCCCGACAACATGCGCGCCAGCAAGGGATGCATGGGGCGGCCGCGCATTTG
>DOZZ01000049.1:6728-14978 GCA_003517725.1 Bryobacterales bacterium
GGCGGATGGAGCCTTTGCCGTAGTCGGCCGCTTCCTGGCGGGCGACGGCCTCCAGTTCCGCGGCTGAGAAGACTACGGCGGCGCCGGCTGGCAGATGGCCGGACTCAATCTGATTTAGTTTGATCTGGCCCATCTCGAGCAGGCCCGGGGGCCCCAGCGCGAGCAACAACAGCAATATGAGCCACATCAGGCCGTGCTCACCGCGCCGCGGCCGCCGGCTAAGATCGTGCGGATACCGGCCCACTTGCGCGCGATCAGTTCGGCCAGATGCAGACACAACGCGGCCGCTACCAGGCCGGGCCACAGGCGCAGGGTGGAGGGTTCGGTCTGGTTGCCGGCATCGAAGAGTTGCTGCACAGAAGGGCGGTAGTGGCCGCCGGTGGTTTGCGCGATCTGTTGCAGCAGGGCTTCGTCGCTGCCGAAATCGGCCATCTCGGACTCCGGCCGATAAACCCCAATCTCGGGAAAGGCGCGGGATTCTTCCAGAGGGCGAACGCGGAAAAGGCCCTGGTTGGAGCCGATGCGCACCTGCGCGCGATACTCGCCGGCCGCCACTTTGGTCAGACGCATGGGCTGGCGGAAAGCATTGGGGCCGATGGCGAAGATGTCGGGAAGCGTGGCGGGTTCGAGGCCGCTCGACAGCTTGTAACGCACCACCAGTTCTTCCGAGGCGGAGTCCACTTCGGCGGTGGCTTCGATGGTGGGCGCGTGCGGCAGCAGGTCGCGGGCTACGTTGGACCAGAAGCGGTCGTAGCCGGGCCAGCCGATCCAGTTGGCCGCCCAGCGGCTCTTGGCGTCGGAGGTGAAGACGCCGGCGCGGCCCAGCCCGTACTGCCAGCGCACCAGCAGCGGATCTTTTACATCGATGCCCAAAATTTCGTCGGCGGTGGGCCGCGTTTCATAGCGCACGTAGCCCTTCAACGCCGGCGCATCGCTCATGCCGACTTTGTCGAGCACTTCGGCGGAATGCTCCACGCGTACCGTCACGGGCTTTTCAATCGCCGAGGTGCCGGTGTGCTCCTCGACGTCCTTCAACAGAATCTGTTCGAGCCCCGAGGGTTCGTTGAGGAAGTACGATTTGCCTTGCGCGGTAAGCGCGACCTTTTCGAGATAAGCGCGGTTGACGTCCTGGCCCAGACCGACGGTCGAGATGGTGACATGGTGGCCGGCGGCTTCGCGCGAGAGCGTCATGCTGTCGCCCTCTTCGGAGATGCCGTCGGTCAGCAGGACGATGTGTTTATAGATGGCGTTGACGGGCCGGATTTTGCGGTAAGCCTCAGCGAGAGCGGGGGCAATCTGGGTGCCGCCGTCGGGCGTGATGCCGCTGATCAGGCGCTTGATGAGGGATCGGTCTTCCACTTTGCGCATCGGCACGGCCCACTGGAACGAATTGTCGAAGATCAACACGGCCACGTTGTCGATGGGGCGCAGGTGATCCACCACGCCGATGGCGGCCTGGCGCGCGAGCTCGATCTTCTTGCCTTCCATGGACGAAGACTTGTCGATGATCAGCACTACGGCGGTGCCTTCGGGAGTGCGCGGCGGGGCCATCTTCGCGGGCAGTGCGCGCGCCAGCGGCGGCTCGGACCCGCCCTGATGGTCGACGTAGACGTTGCGCTCGCCCGCGATCCACAGTAGTCCCCCGCCCTGCCGTTCGAATTTTTCGAGGCGCGCCTGGTCCCACTGCGGGATGGCTTCCAGGTTCCAGTTGTTAAAGATGAGCAGCTGGTAAGCGGACAGATCCGCCGGCACGGCCGATGCGCGCGACACTTCGAAATGGCTGGCCTGTAACAGGCCCACAAAGTGGCCTTCGCTATCGGGAGGATCGGCGGAGAAGAGCAGGGCGCGCGGGCGGCGCACCGTGACGGCCTCTTCGAAGCGGGCCGCGGCGCTGGTTTGGTCGGGCAGGAAAACGCGGCCCGACAGGTCCGTGGCGCCCGTGGTGTTCAGGCTGGCGCGCACGCGCACATGATTCTCGCCGGACTGCAACGTGATGGTGGTCTCGCCGATGTCGCGGCCTTCGGCGAAGAGAGCCACGCGCGCCGTGCTATCGTCCGGCGCGATGATCGCGAGATCCACCGGAAAGCGCTCGCCGCTGAAGACCTGATCGGGCACCGAGACTGACGCAATGCGTAACGGCGGGCGTGCTTGACCAGGCAGCGGCACGGTATCGATGGGAATGCCCAACTGCTGCGCCTGCCAGGCGGCGCGCAGCACGGAGCCCGAGTTTTCGTGACCGTCGGAAAGCAATGCCACGCGACGCACGGCATCGGCCGGCAGCGTGGTGATCGCGGCGTTCAGCGCGTCTTCGAGATTGGTGGCGCGGCCGTCGACGCCGGCTGTGGATTGCAACTGCCAGCGGCCATTGTGACGTTCCATCGGGCTGGGATGACGTGAGCCGCGGGAGAATGGGGTGACGCGCAGAATGTTGCGGCCGCGCGCGCTTTCGAGGCGATTGAGCAACTGCGACGAGGCGGCCAGATCCTGCGGCGGGATGCTGGCCGAGGTATCGACCGCGACGGCCAGCGCGACTTTGCTTTGCTGGAACTTCAGCACCGGCTCGGACAGCGCAACTAGTACGGCTATGGTGGCCGCAGCTTTCAACAGCAAGCCGGTTCGTTGCTGGCGATTGCGCCACTCCCACGCGGCCCAGGCCAGCGGCCCGGCGAGCAACAACAGCACCCAGGGATGGCCGAAGGTCACGAGGCTTTTCTCCAGCTTTTGAGCGGCATGGGGACGGCGCGGCGCACGCGCCGGTTACGGCGGCCGAACAGCACCCACTCAATCAGAAAACAGGCGGCGCCTAACAGCGCGAGCCATTGCCAGAGGTCACGCGAGGCGGAACCGCCGTCCGGAGCCGCTGCGCCGGGGACGCCTTTTGGCACGCCCGCAGGCGCGTCCCAACGCGCCTCCCACATCTCGGGCAGCGAGAGCGTGTATACGGCTTCGCGGTCCCCGGCCTGCACTCTGACTTTGCCGCGCGCGCCGGCGTAGAAGCGCACCTGGTGATCCTGCACGGTGAAGGGCACGCGCGTTCCGTCGTCCAGATGAACTTTCACGGAGTCTGCCGTGACGCCCGCATCGAGCGGCAGCGTGACGGTGCCGGGGGACTGCGCGCGCAATTCGGACAGGCGGAAACTTTCGGGCGCGACCCAGCGCAGAATGTTGGCGAACAGCAGCGGCGTGGCGAGCTCATAACGCAGCTTGGAAAGAGCAGGCTGAAAACCCATCACCAGCGTTTTGTGCTCGCCTGGACGCGCCAGAATCACGGGGCCGGCGTCGACCGAGGCGACCACTTCATCGTCTTGAGCGGCCATGAAGACGGTGGGTACCACGCGCATGTCGCTGCCGCGCAGACCCGCGGTGAGGACGCTGTCGGGCGACCAGCGCAGAGCGGCCGGCGCGGTCAAGCGCGTGCGCACCGGGACGGGCGATTGCGACGGCGGAGGATCAAGCCAAAGGGTGTCGGCGGCGGGCCGCACAGCCGGACGAAAACGATCGAGCACGATCAGGCCGCCGGCCGCGTCTTCGGCGCGATACTGCGCGGTCGGATGAAAAGTGGTCTGGACAAACCGCGTGGCGGAGAACAGCGGGCGCAGCGCTTCGGGCGCATCACTATAAACGGTCACCTGCATGGAAGGCATGCTCGGCACATCGAGGAGGGCGCGGTTGTCGTCGGCGAAAGCATCGGGATCGAGCAGACGGACTTCGAGCACGCCGGCGGCGCGCGTGCGCCAGGTAAAGACGGCTTCGGCTTCCGAGGCTGGCGGCAGCGCCAGCACTTTGCCTCCGACGGGGGCGCCGTCGAACGACGCGGCCAGACTGGCCTGCCGCGCGGTGGCCCCGTAGTTGCGGACCGAGACGTTGGCCTCCCACAGCTCCGGATCGGCCGGGTTGCGCTTGAGCGCGATGCGGCGCAGGCCGGCGTTGTCGGGCGCGTCGTTCACCGGGATGACGCGCAGGTTGGCCGGAGCACGCACGGCTTCGGGCGCATCCGCCACGCGCGCCGGGCCGATATAGGCAATGGCGCCGCGACGTCCACCGAGCTGCTGCGTGTTTTGCGCGAAGGCGAAAGCCCGCTCCAGGTGCAGCGCCGTGGCGCCCGGACGCGACGCGGCAATGGCCTGCTCCAGCGCAGTGCGCGATTCGACAAAAGCGGTGGCGGGCGCGGCCAGCGCGTCGGCGCGCACCAGCATCACTTCATCGTGCGCTGGCAGGGCCCGAACGTAGGCCACGGCGCGGTCGCGCGCATCGTCCATCAAGGTGCGGCCGGACGCGCTGCGCGAGCGGGCCGCCATCCATGACGATGTATCGAGCAGCAGCACGTGTTGCGCCGGCAGTGCGTCGCGCGTGCCCCAACGCGGTTGCGCCAGAGCCAGCGCCAGCAGCAGCAAGCCCAGCAATTCGAGCAGCAGCGAGATGGGCTGCTGGATGTGCTTGCGGCGCTGCGGCGTCGAGGCTTTGCCGGCTTCGACCCAGAAGCGCAGCGTGGCCACGGCGATGCGCCGGCGCGAGCGATCGAACAGATACAGTGCGGTGGTGATGGCCGCGGCCGCGCCGGCGATCGCCAGAAACTGCGCCAGGGTCAGGTTCAACAGGAACATCAGGCCACGCCTCGGGCGCGCACCAGCGAATCGAAGATCAGGTCTTCGATCGGCATGGAAATGGGCACGCCCAGGTAGCGGCCGCCGTTACGCAGGGCCTGCTGCTGCAGTTGCGCGCTGTATGCATCGAAGCGCCGCGTGTATTCGGCCCGCGCGTGCCGGTCCACATCCATCTGGAGCACGGCGCCGGTCTCGCTATCGGTCAGGTCCAGTTCGCCGGTCCAGGGCGGCGTGCGCTCGTCGTCGGCCCACAACTGGATCAGCAGCAGCTCATGGCCGAAGTCGGCCAGATATTGCAGCGGGCGCAGGCAATCCTGATCATCCAGAAAATCGGAGATCAGGATGATCAGCCCCGGCTGTTGATCGGTACTGAGAAACTCGCGAATGGCGGCTTTGAAATCGGTGACGCCGCCGGGCGCCAGGGACGTCAGATAATTCATGACGGGCGTGAAGCGGTGACGCCCGCCGCCGCAGCGCTTGCCTTCGCGGATGTGCGACGAGAACGGGTGGATGGCCATGCTGTCGAGCCGCACCAGGCCCACGTAGCAGAGCGCGGCGGTGAGCTTGCGCGCGTAGGTGAACTTGGCGGCATCGCCGGCGGCCATCGACGCGCTGCAATCGAGCAGCATGTGCACGGGCACGCGCGGCTCGATCTGGAACATCTTCAGAAAGAGCTTGTCCAGGCGCAGGTAGGCGCGCCAGTTGACGGCGCGCAGGTCGTCGCCCTGATGGAAGTGTCGATGATCCAGAAACTCCTGCCCGCCGCCCGCGAAGCGCGAGAGATTGTGGCCGCCGACCAGGCCTGAAAACGACTTCTGCCAGTGGATGGTCAGGCGTTCCAGCCGCTCCAGAAACTTGCGGGCGAGAAGCGGCTCCTGCATGTTGATGACTACGCCGCGGAGGCCTGGGCGGTTACGCCGTGCAGGATCTCGGCCAGCACGGTTTCGGGCGTCTGCCCGTCGGCATGCCCGTCGAAATTGAGGATGATGCGGTGGCGCAGCACGGCCGGCGCGATGGTGGTGATGTCGTCGGTGCTCAGGTGAAAACGCCCGCGCATCAAGGCCAGCACGCGCCCGCACTCGACCAGCGCTTGCGCGCCGCGGGGCGAACTGCCGTAGCGAATGTACTTGCGCGCGACTTCGTGCGCCTCCCTCTGGTCGGGCTGCGTAGCCATGACGAGACGAATGGCGTACTCGGAAACGTGCGGGGCCACCAGCACTTGCCGGCAGACGTTGCGCACTTCGAAGATGGTGTCGCGGTCGAGCACCGCCGAGAGGTGCACTTCCTCGCGCTGGATGGTGCGCTCGATGATGCGGGCCAGCTCGGCGTGCGTCGGATAGCACACCAGGATCTTCATTAAAAAGCGATCGAGTTGGGCTTCTGGCAGGGGATACGTGCCCTCCATCTCGATCGGATTCTGCGTGGCCATCACTAGAAACGGGGCTTCCAGGGAGTGCGTGGTGTTGCCGCTGGTGACGGTGCGCTCCTGCATGGCTTCGAGCAGCGCCGACTGCGTTTTGGGAGTGGCGCGGTTGATCTCGTCGGCCAGCACCAGGTTCGAAAAAATGGGGCCGGGCTGAAAACGAAAGTTCTTGCCGCCGCGGTCGTCGGTCTCGATGACCATGCTGCCGACGATGTCGGCGGGCATCAGGTCGGGCGTGAATTGAATGCGCGAATAGCGCAGTTGCAGGGCGCGCGCGAGGGTGCGCAGCAGGGTAGTCTTGCCGAGGCCGGGGACGCCTTCGAGCAGCACGTGGCCAGAAGCGATGAGGCAAATCAGCACGCCCTGCACGACGTCGTCCTGGCCCACGATGACTTTGGCGATTTCGTCGCGTACCTGATTGAGCCTGGATACCGCAACCTGCAGCGTCGCTTCCGATCCCACGTGCTCATTGTAGAGCATGCTGCTGCGGGGTTAAGACGGGTTGTAGTGTGGCCTTTAGGCTGCGGCTGGCTTCAGCCGGCCATCCGCGGTCGGTGGAGAAGTGCGGAGGTTACGGATGTTCCGCATCGGGAGGACGCCGGCTGAAGTCGCCGGCAGCCTGAAGGCCACACTACTGGCCGATCACTACAACATGGATTTCGCCGGGGCCGTGGACGCCGCGGATCGAGATCTGCTCGATGTCGCCGGTGCGGCTGGGTCCGGTGATCAGCACCATGGAGCTGGCATAAGTGGCGGGATCGGGGAGTACGGCGAAGAGGTGGTCGATGCCGGCCAGCACGCGCTCGGCCGGGAGCACGGCGATGTGGAGAGGCGGCAGCAGCGAGATCATGCGCGGATTTTCGGGACCCGCGAGCATCACCAAACTGCCGGTGGCGGCGAGGGCGTATTCAGCGCTGGTGATGCCGGCCGGTAGCGTGGCGCAGTGCTGGCGCAGGACCTCGCGATCGGTGACGCCCGAAACAACGCCGGAGATCGCCGGGATGCCGCAGGCGGCCAGCAGCGGGGCGTTGCTGGCGATCGCGGCGCGGCCATCCAGAAGCCTCGCGACTAGCGCACCGGCCTCTTGCGGCGAGGCGGCCTGGTGCATCACGCCACCCACGGCTTCGAAGCGCTCACGGAAGCGTTCGATGCGGTCGAAGGCGGCGGGCGGCTGTAGCCGCGCGGCGGGCGGTTCGGGAACTGGTTGGCCGGCGCTGCGGCCGAGCGCCGTGCGCACGTGCCGCAGCATGGCTTCGCGGCTCATCGGCCTGCCTTCAATTTAAGCGATCCCTCGCGATCGCGCCACAGCTGCTGGAAACTGCGCGGGGCCATGGGCGCCAGTGTGCGCTCCTGCAGCCAGGCCTTGAGCGGGGGGATGGCCCAGGCCAAGCGGCGAGCGTCGATCCTGGCGCCGAGCCATCCCAAAAGGCGATACCAGCGGGGGTGCGACATGACCCAGGCGAAGGCGCGGAAACCCCAGCGCTCCAGGGGATGTTGCGCCTGATTGCGATGATGGTCCTGGATGTCGGCACGCAGGTCGAGCAGCAGGCGCGGCAGATCGATCTTCACCGGACAGACTTCGCCGCACGCGCCGCACAGGCTGGAGGCGAAAGGCAGCGCCGGGGCATTCTCCACGCCGTGAAATTGCGGCGTGAGCACCGCGCCGATGGGGCCTGAGTAGATCCAGGGAAAGCTGTGGCCGCCGATCTTGCGGTACACCGGGCAGTGGTTCAGGCAGGCGCCACAGCGGATGCAGAACAGCGACTCGCGCTTGCCGGCATCGGCCAGCAGACGGGTACGGCCGTTGTCGAGCAGTACCACGTAGAACTCGTCGGGCCCGTCGATTTCTTCGCTGCGGCGGGGGCCGGACAGAACCGACGTGTACACCGTGATGGGCTGGCCCGTGGAGCTGCCCGCCAGCAAGCGCAGGAAGACCGGCAGATCCTGCGCGCGTGGGATCAGCTTCTCGATGCCGGCGATGGCGATATGTATTTTGGGGAGGGTGGTGCAGAGGCGCGCGTTGCCTTCGTTCTCGACGATGGTGACGGCGCCCGAGTCGGCCAGCAGGAAATTGGCGCCGCTGACGCCGATATCGGCGGCCAGAAACTTCTCGCGCAAGATGGCGCGGGCCGTCATCGTAAGCTTTTCCGGCACGGTTTCGTAGGGTACGCCGAGCTTACGCGCAAAAAGCTCGCCTACGTCATAGCGCGTCTTGTGCAGCGC
>DOZZ01000049.1:15000-15614 GCA_003517725.1 Bryobacterales bacterium
GGAGGTGAGGCCATGCAGACCCACGCGCGAGTTGAAATCGATCTCCTCGGTGGTCATGGACTTCGACTTCACGACCAGCGACGCCCCGCGCCGGGCAGCTAAGTCGAGCACGAAGTCGGCCGCCTCACGCGCATCGCTGCACCAGACCACATGGCCGCCATTGCGCGTTACGGCGGCTTCAAATTGCTCGAGGTAGTGATCGAGATGCTCGATGGTGTGGCGTTTTAGCGCGTTGGCGTGATCGCGCTGGCCTTCGAAATCCGGAATACGATCGGGCGCGGTCGCCGTGGCGCGGTGTTCCATGGCCCGTGCGGTGGCGCCGTAGACCGCGAGCTGCAGCTTGGCGTTGTCCAGGGTCTGGTGAATCTTCTGGTGGAAAATGTCGGACGGATTATTCATCGGCTTGCCAGGACCTCGGCGAGATGTATGGTCTGAATCGGCAACTGACGGCGTTCGATCACGCCCTGCAACTGCATCAGGCAGCTGCTATCGACCGAGACCACGGTGGACGCGCCGGTCTGCAGAATGGAATCGATCTTGGTGCCGGCCATGGCGCCCGAGAGCTGCGCGAATTTCACGGAGAAGGTGCCGCCGAAGCCGCAACACTCCTGCGC
>DOZZ01000049.1:15736-16818 GCA_003517725.1 Bryobacterales bacterium
ACATCCTCCACTTTGGCGACCTGCGTCAGGAACTGCGAAAACTCGTAGACCCGCGGCGCGAAATCGACAGGCTCGCCCAGCAGCTCCGGCATGTGGTGCGTGATCATGGCGGTGCAGGAGCCGGATGGCACCACGATGTATTCGGCTTTCTCGAAGACCTTGCGGAAGTGCCGCGCCACGGTGCGCGCCTCCTCGCGGTAGCCGCTGTTAAAGGCCGGCTGGCCGCAGCAGGTCTGCGCGGTTGGGACGTCAACCGGATAGCCCAATTGCTCGAGCACTTCGGCCATGGCCAGGCCCACGCGGGGGAACAGGCGATCCACCAGACACGTGACGAAAAGGGAAACTCGCGGCGCCATTGCGAAACGATGCTATCAGAGGTGGGCCGGGGTTTTACAATGGAGTCATGCGACTTTGCCTGCTGGCAGTGCTCGGCGCCATGGCCCTCTGCGCACAGAGCGACAAGACGGTGATTACCGGCAAGCTGCTGGATGGCGGCGTGCTCGAAACTAATGCGCAACAGTTGATCCAATTGAACGGCGATCGCCAGACCGATGCCGTGCTGCATGACAAACGGCTGGCCGGCGACATCTTCGAGCTGCACGGCCATTTCGAGCACAACACATTTCACGTGGACCCGCGGCACACCGGCGCGCTGTTCGTCAAAAAAGACGGCAAGCTGCTGGCCGTGACCTACTGGTGTGATGTATGCTCGATTCGCACCTTCGCGCCGGGCCTCTGCATGTGCTGCCAGCAGGAGACCAAAGTGGACCTGCGCGATCCGGCCAGCATCGAATGAATACACGCTCCGCGCTGCTCCTACTCTTAATGACTCAAGCTGCTCTCGGTACCGCACAGACCATCACGATTGACGGCGTGGAGGTGGTGCAGCTGCGCGACGCGTCGCGCCACATCGTCGTCTCCATTGCGCCGCACGTCGGCAACATGGCGTACGAAATGAAGGTGAACGGCAAGAACGCGCTGTGGTTTCCATTCGCCTCGATTCGCGATTTCGCGGCCAAGCCGGAGTTCGCCGGCATCCCGTTTCTGGCGCCCTGGGCCAACCGCATCGACGCCGGCGGCTA
>DOZZ01000049.1:16951-20960 GCA_003517725.1 Bryobacterales bacterium
GGTGGCCCGGACCTTTATATCCACGGGCTGCTGAACTATTCCGACCGCTGGAAGGTGATCGACTACGGCGCCGACGCGAAGTCCGCCCACGTGACGAGCCGCCTTGAGTTTTTCAAATATCCGGATTTGATGGCGCAGTTCCCGTTCGCGCACACGATCGATATGACCTATCGGCTGGTGGGCGGCGATCTGGTGGTGGAGACGACGGTGCGCAATTTGGGCAACGAGCGCATGCCGCTGGCGCTCGGCTACCATCCGTATTTTCAGCTACCGGGCGTCCCGCGCGATGAGTGGAATGTGCACCTGGCCGCCGACGAACACCTGGAATTGAACGATCGCTTAGTGCCGACCGGCGTGCGCAAGAAGATGGATTTGCCGCAACCGTTTCCGTTGAAAGGCGGCAAGCTGGATGACGGCTTTGTCAGCCTGAAACGCGATGCTGACGGCACGGCGACGTTCTGGGTAGAGGGCCGGGGCGAGCGCGTCTCGGTTGTCTACGGGCCGAAGTATCCGGTGGCCGTGGTGTATGCGCCGCCGGGCAAGGATTTCATCTGCTTCGAGCCGATGACGGCCATCACGAACGCGTTCAATCTGCATCAGGCCGGCAAGTATCCGGAACTGCAATCCGTTCCGCCCGGCGGCGAGTGGCACGAAAGCTTCCGGATACACGTCAGCGGATTCTAGGGACGGCAGCTGTGGCGCAGGTCATCGTCTTTCGTGGCCTGCGATCGTGAGGCCAACCAGATTCGTTCAGTGCGTGAATACCACGGATGTCCGTCGCGCCTTGTCCCTTCAATGAGGCCGTAGAAACATCAAAGTTGCGTCTCAGATTGGAACAGCGCGGTTGGCCTCACCGCGCAGGCCACGAAAGGCGATGACCTGCGCCACAAAGGCTTATCGTAGAGAACACGGCGCTAACTTATACTTCGATTTTCCAAGGCGCGCGTTCTTCGCGCGACATGCGGGCGCGGCCCTCGGGTTGCGCGATGGTCAACTGCTGGCTGTCCCAGTCGAGGTGCAGGCGCGTCTGCAACGCGATATTCCCGAGAAGACAGGTGCTGGTCGAGCGGAAGCACTTCTCGATATCGCTGGTGGGGCGCTGCCGCGTCTTGATGCACTCGAGGAAATTGGCCCAGTGGCGCGCATTGCCGCTGTCGCTCGACTTCACCTCTTCGGCCTTCAGGTCGCTGCCCTTTTCCGGAATGATTTTGAAGCCCTGGCGGTCCAGGAACATGGTCCCGCGCGTGCCGCAGAACAGGATGCCTCCGCCCTTCTCGAACATCGATTGGCTGTTGGCCTCGCGATTCTCGTAGACGGCCAGGAAGCCCGGATATTCATACGTCACCTGCAGCGTGTCGGGCGTTTCGCGATTGTCCTTGACGTAGAACTTCCCGCCGCTTGCCGTCACGGCTTTGGGCATCTGCTCGTTGAAGGCGAGCTGCACGATGTCGAGCCAGTGCACGCCCCAGTCGGTCATCATGCCGCCGGCGTAGTCGAAGAACCAGCGGAAGGTCGAGAAATATTTGTCTTTGGGATCGACGCCGAAGCGGTTGGGGTTGTAGGCGTGATACGGCGCCGGGCCCAGCCATGCGTTCCAGTCGAGCGTGGCCGGCGGCTCGCTGTCGGGCGGATTGCCATAGCCCTCCGGCGCGGCGTGGCTGTAGTTCCAGGTACGCACGAACGTGATCTGCCCCAGTTGGCCGTCGCGAACCATGGCCGCGGCTTTGTCGAAGTGCACGGCCGAGCGCTGCATCGTGCCGGCCTGCACCACGCGGTTGTATTTGCGCGCGGCCAGCACCATCTTCTTGCCTTCGTCGATCGTGACCGAGACGGGCTTCTCGACGTAGACGTCTTTGCCCGCCTTGCAGGCCTCCACTTCCATGTAGGCGTGCCAGTGGTCGGGCGTCGCGATGCACACGGCGTCGATCGACTTGTCTGCCAGGATTTCGCGAAAGTCCTTCACGGCGCGGGCCGGCTGCGGCGCGTGCGCGCGCGTGTAGTCCACGGCCATTTTCAGATTGCGCTCGAACACATCGCAGACCGCCGGTACCACCACGTTCTCCTGCTTCATGGCGAAGTTCAGGTTCGACCGGCCCATCTTGCCCATGCCGATGAATCCGACGGAGAGGCGATCGTTGGCGCCTTTGACGTTGCCGGTGAACAGCGAGGTGGTGAACGCGGCGGCGGTGCCGGCCTTCAGGAAATTGCGGCGATCGGTAGTCATGCTTGCCGCGATTCTATCAGACGCCACATGCGGGTCACGGCGTGGAAGCCCTCGTCGAGCGAGGGCGGTTCGAGGCGCGCCGCCATCTTGCGGATGGCGTCGTCCGGCACCGGGTTGGGACGCAGCGCGTTGCGCGCAAGACACGTTTCGAGCGGCACATCGAACCACAGCGCTTCGATTTCGACCTGGAACTCCGCGGCGATCTGCACATAGGGCTGGCGCTCCATCCGGGTCAGGTGCGTGGCATCGACATAGGTCGCCGGGCGTCCGATCGACAGCCGCTGGCGCACCAGATGCCGCACCGTTTCGAAGACCTGCGGGTGAATCGACTGATCACCGCGGTCGTCGGCCAACAGGTGGCGCACGTGGTCGGATGATACGGCGTGCGCGCCTAATAATTCGAGATACGTGGACTTGCCGGAGCCCGGCAGGCCGACCGTCAGCAGCAGCCTAGGCGGCAACGTAGCGTTCCGCCAGCAGCACGCGCCTGGCGATGCGCCGGCGCAGTGCTACTGAATTCACCGGCTCGTAGCGCGCAAAACGGCGCAGCACGGCCATGTTGGTTTTGAGTGAGTCGCCCTCGGAACACGCGCCGAGCAGATCCCGCGCGGCCACTTCAAGATGCGCCATGCCGTCGCGCACGATCAACTGAGTCATATCGGCGGCCTGCGATTCGGGCGCGGCTTGCGTCTTTCTGGCACGCAGCAGAGCCGACTCCATGGCGAATACGTCCATGATGATGTCGGCCAGCCCGGAGAGCACTTCCTGCTGCTTCTCGAGCTCCGTCATGAACTTCTGAAACGCAAGGCCCAGGGCCATCAGCGCGATCTTCTTGGCGTTGGCCACGATGCGCGTTTCCTCCGCGAACGGCGCGTCTTCGGAGTCGAAATCGGCAGATGGCCCGCTCAGGATTTCGGCGGTGACAGCCTGCGCGGCTTTGACCAAACCCAGTTGTCCGCGCATGGCGCGCTTCAGCAGCATGCCGGTAGTCAGCAGGCGATTTATCTCGTTGGTGCCTTCGAAGATGCGATTGATGCGCGAATCGCGATACGCGCGCTCCACCGCGTAGTCCTGGTGGTAACCGTAGCCGCCGTGGATTTGCACACCTTCATCCACCACGTAATCGAGCATCTCCGACGCGTACACTTTCACGATGGAACACTCGGCCGCGAACTCTTCGAAGGCCTTCATCTCGCGTTGCGCGGCATCCGGCTGGTCCCACGAGAAATTCGTGAGTTGCGATTCCACCAGGCCCACGGTGCGGTAGCTGATGGATTCGGCGGCGTAGATGCGCGTGCACATCTCGGCCAGCTTGTGCTGGATGACGCCGAACTCTGCGATGGTCGTGTGGAACGCCTTGCGCTCCTTGGCGTATTTGGCGCTCAACGCCAGCACGTTCTTGGCGCCACCCACCGCGAACGGCCCCAGCTTCAGCCGCCCGACATTTAAAATATTGAACGCGATGATGTGGCCGCGGCCCTTTTCACCCAGCAGATTCGCGGCCGGCACCGCCACGTTGTCCAGGAATACAGCGCAGGTGGAGCTGCCCTTGATGCCCATCTTCTTCTCTTCGTGCCCGGTGGACACGCCGGCAAAGGTGCGCTCGATCAGGAACGCCGAGAAATGCTCGCTGCCGTCGGGATCGACGATCCTGGCGAAGACCGTGTAGAAATGGGCCTTGGCGCCATTAGTGATCCACATCTTCTGGCCATTCAAGACGTACGTCTGGCCGTCGGCGCTAAGCTTGGCGGTGGTGCGCGTGGCCAGCGCGTCGGAGCCGGCCTG
>DOZZ01000306.1:0-235 GCA_003517725.1 Bryobacterales bacterium
GGCGGATTTGAGCTGGGATAACGCGTCGGGGTTCCTGCATTCGGAAGAAGAGTTGGAAGACCGGCTTTCGACGCCGGCGGAGGCGGACTTCGCGGCCATGCGAGCCCTTCCGGGAGATCTCATGATCCTCGGCGCCGGCGGAAAAATGGGCCCCAGTCTGGCCCGCCTGGCGCAGCGTGCGTGCCGGGAGGGCGGCCTGGCCAAGCGCATCATCGCGGTCGCCCGGTTTAGCGAC
>DOZZ01000306.1:477-866 GCA_003517725.1 Bryobacterales bacterium
GAGCGTTTTCGAGATTCGCGGATTGTAGCTTTCTCAACCGGAAACGTTTACCCGCTGCGGCCCCTGCATGAGGGCGGTGCGACCGAAGGTACTCCCGTTGCGCCTGCCGGCGAATACGCGCAATCGGCGCTTGGGCGTGAGCGCATGTTCGAATACGCGTCGCACCGCTGGGGAACCCGCGTGGCGATCCTTCGGCTCAACTATGCCGTCGATCTGCGCTACGGCGTGCTTCTCGATATTGGCAGGGCGGTGTACGAACGGCGGCCCGTCAACCTGCGCATGGGCCTGGTCAATGTGATCTGGCAGGGCGATGCGAACCGGGCGTGCCTGCGGTCGCTGGCGCACTGTGCGGCGCCGCCGGCCATCCTCAACATCACGGGTCCCGAGAC
>DOZZ01000306.1:1126-5510 GCA_003517725.1 Bryobacterales bacterium
CGCCTCCAAGGCGCACCAGCTTTTTGGCTATCCCTCGGTTACGGTGCAGGATCTAATCGATTGGACGGCCCACTGGATCGTGAACAGCGGCAAGACCCTCGGCAAGCCGACTCGCTTCGAAGTCCGGGACGGGAAGTTCTAATGGACGTCCGCGGCAAGCTTCGCGAAGGGCTGGCCATCCCGGCCCACCCGCTCGCGCTCACGAGTGATAGAAAACTGGATGAGCGGCGTCAGCGCGCTCTGACCCGCTACTATCTTGCCTCCGGAGCAGGCGGCGTGGCCGTTGGTGTTCACACCACGCAATTCGCGATCCGCGACCCGAAGGTCGGTCTTTTGCAACCCGTCCTGGAACTCGCGATGGAGGAGCTGCGGGATCACGCTGCCGTCAAGATAGCGGGCGTCTGCGGCGCGACCACACAGGCCGCCAAAGAAGCGGAGCTGGCCGCCGGCCTGGGCTACGACGCTGTTCTGCTAAGCCTGGCAGCGCTGCGCGATGCAACCATCCCGGAGTTGATCGAACATGCTCGCGCCGTAGCTTCAATTGTTCCCGTCATCGGGTTCTATCTTCAGCCGGGAGTCGGCGGCCGCATCCTGCCTTATGATTTCTGGATACAATTCGCCCAAATCGAAAATGTCGTGGCGATCAAAATCGCTCCCTTTAATCGTTATCAGACCATCGATGTAGTGCGCGCCGTGTCCGCTTCCGGCAGGGCCGCGCAAATTTCTCTTTACACCGGCAACGACGACAGCATCCTCGTCGACCTGATCAGTGAATTTTCGGTGGGAGGAGAAGCGCTGCGGATCACCGGAGGGTTGCTGGGCCACTGGGCCGTGTGGACCAGCGCCGCCGTTGCGATCTTCAATCGAGTCCGGCAGATTGCCTGTTCATCCTCCGGGATCCGCCCGGAGTTGCTGCGGCTGGCCTGGCAGGTAACCGATGCCAATGCCGCTTTGTTCGATCCGGCTAACGGGTTTCACGGCTGCATCGCGGGTATCCACGAAATCTTGCGCCGGCAGGGTCTGCTGGCGGGCCGGTGGTGCCTGGATCCGGAGGAGGATTTGTCGCCCGGACAGATGCAGGAGATCGATCGTGTTTGCCGGCTCTACCCGCACCTTCAGGACGATGCCTTCGTACGGGCTCATCTGGATGCGTGGCTGGCTTAAGGCAAAGTCAATTTCGCGGCCTTACCCGAACTCCGGTCCGGCGATTCCATAGACGCGCGGCGAGAGCGGCTTCGCGCCAGCGCCGCGATGCATCCGAATAAAAGGCCGCTCTTCGATGAAGCCGGCGGACTCGAGCCACGACAGCCACCCCGGCGCGCTGTCCGGCGCATCGATCACGCAGGGCCGCCCATGCTGCGCAAAAAGGCTGTGCGACGCCAGATCGCGCGCCCCGGCTTCGCGCTCCGCCACGATTGGCCCAATTTGCGTGTAGAGATGGCCCGGGCGTCCGAAGCAGTAGCCTTCGGTTGAAATCCAGGCGCATTGCGGAGCCCTGCGAAACAACGCTTGCAGCAGCCAACTGCGGTCGGCCCCGAAAATTTCACGGTCGCGCGCGAAGACCTGCGGTAAATCTGCCTGTGCCATGGGGCGCGCCGCGCCGCCCGCTTTGAACCGGGGCCGATCGGCTTTCGACTTCATGCGCAGCAGGCGGTGCGCCTTGACAAATCCGTGGCGGCGGTAAAGCGGCTCACCGGCCGGCGTCGCATCCAGACCGGCGGCGCCTTCGTCGCGCAGCTGCGCCAGCACGTGCTCCAGCAGTTGCGTGCCGGCGCCGGAGCCTCTTTCGCGGGCATCCACCAGCATCAACGCGATCCACGCCAGTTTGTCGTAGCGCAGGAAGGCGGCGGTTCCCAGCACGCCCCGCTCGTTCTCCGCGACGAAGCACCCGCTCCCGGGAGACTCAAGGAACACACGCCAATCGTCCTCAATCTGGTTCCAGCGGCTTGCGCGGCAGAGAGCCAGGCCGGCGGGGATGTCGTCCGCCGTCATGGGCCGAACGGCCGTGCTCGCATTCCGGCTGCCCTCGTCTTCGAAGCTGTTCTCGTGGATATATTCGACGGCCTTCAGTGCTCCGTTGATTCGCCCGCAGCATTCCTTCAGCGCGGCGATGATCCTCTTCCGCAACTCCCCCGAGTAGCGCGATTTCGGCACGCCGATGCTGATGCTGCCGCAAATCAAATCCACACTGTCGAAAACGGGCCCCGCGACGAACACGGCGCCAGCGATGGTCTTTTCATCATTCACCGCGTAACCCACTCGCCGCACCACTTCCCACTCGCGTTCGATCCGCTCCGGCTCTACTGACGTGCGCGGCCCCATCGCCGCGGCCTGCAGATGGCGCAGCACCGCCCGCCGCTTTTCCTCTGGAAAGAACGCCGCCATGGCCTTGCCCGCGGCCGTAGTGTGAAATTGAACCTGCGCGCCGAGCGGCCCGATCAGGCGCAGGTCGCGCCGTGTCTCCTGCACGTCCACAAACACGCCCCGACCGCCCCTCAGCACCGCAATATAGGTGCTTTCGTTGAAGGTCGCCATCAGTTTGCGTGAATGCGGCTGAGCCAGTTCCACCAGGTTTGAGGCCGCGCGGACGCCCTTCGCCAGCACTAGAAATTGCACACCCAAACGGTAAGCCGCTCCGCGCGTATCCTGATCGATGTAACCGTGGCGAGCCAGGCTCCGCAGGATACGATGAATCGAGCTTTTTACCTGGCCCGTTTGCCCAGCCAATTGTTGCAAGCTGAGACCGTCCGGACTGTCTCGTAGCGCCTCGACGATTTCGAGGGTTTTCGAGATCAGTTCAATGTGATGGGAATCGACGGTTGGCATGAGGCACGCTACATTCTGACACATAGAATGCATTCTGTTTTTGAAAAAAAGGAGGCGTTCGCGGGTCAGCGCCGCCGCGGAGGCTCTTTCGCCTTGAGTTCCAGAAATCGCTTGCGCGCCGCCTGAGCCTTGTCCGTCTCGCCAAGCTTACTGTAGACGCGCGCCAGCAGGTATTGGGGCTCGGAGTAATTTGGATCGAGCGCCACAGCCCGCAGTAGCCAATTCAGGCATAACTCGGTTTTCCCCAGCTTGTCCAGAGCCTTCGCGCCGATGTAGAAGTTGCGCGCCGAGAGGGGATTGCGTTTCGCCGCTTTGGAAGCAGCCGCGAAAGCGTGTTCCAGATCGCCTGTCTTGATCAGCAAATCGGCCAGGTTGGCATAGGCCCAGTCGTACTCCGGATGATCGTTTTCGACCAATTGAATGGCCTTCAAAAAATGCGCGGTGGCCTGCCCCGTATCGCCTTTCGCCTCCCAGCAGAGGCCCAGGTTATCCCAGGCCTTGTAGGATTGAGGGTTCAACCGGAGCGTACGCTGGAACTGCCCCATGGCTTCCTCGACCCGACCCTCCTGGTAGTAGATGCGGCCCAGCATATACGAGCCCTCCTCATCCTCCGGATGCCGGTCGAGCAATGTGATAAAGGTGCTGATCGACTGATCGAAATCGCTCAAAAAGTACTCGGCATTGCCCTTGATTTTCAAGGCGGTGGCATTGCCGGGGTCAGTGTTTAGAACGGTCACGGCCGCAGCCCTCGCTTCGGCGAACCGGTGCGCGACCAGCAGTGCGTTGGCCCTTCGCAGCAACTCGATGCGGTCGTGCGCGCATGTGCTCGCCGGGTCGCATCCCACGGGTTCGCGCGCCGCCTGGGCCATCAGGAAAGCGGCTGCCGTAAAGGTCAGGAACATGGCGCTACCGCAGATTTCCCAGCTCCTTTCGCACCTTCGGAATAACGCTCCCGTACTGCGCGGGAGAAGCTTTCGCGAGAAACTTTTCGAAGCTGGTCCGCGCCCGCGCGCGATCGCCCGCCATCTCGTAGAGAAGGCCCAGATTCATTTGCGCCTCCACCAGGTCGCCGTTGAGCTGCACGGCCCGCTCAAAGTAACGGCGCGCCGCATTGGGGTCCTGTCTTTGGATCGCGACAAGGCCCATGCCGTTCTGGGCGGCAGCGTAGTTTTCATTGGTGGCAAGGATCATTTGGAACACGCGCTCCGCGTCGGACAGACGGCCTTTCTCCAGGTACGCAGTCGCCAGATTATTGGCGCTGTCCAGATCCGCCGGATTGATTTGCGCGGCCTTTTCATATTCCACAATGGCCGCGTCCTTGTCTCCGCGGCGAACCAGCAGGTCGGCGATTCGCGAATGCAGCCGCGCGCTTTCGATCCCCTTCGCCAGCGCCTTGCGGTAAAGTTCCAGCGCTTCGCCGCTGCGTCCATTCTTTTCGAGACGCCCGCCCAGAAGATCGTATAACGATGGGTTCTGGGGATCCAACGCCAGCGCGCGTCGCAATAATTCGGTGCGCTTCGGCTCGCTCAGGTTAGTGGCGCTGCTCTCCGCCTGATCC
>DOZZ01000306.1:5623-6574 GCA_003517725.1 Bryobacterales bacterium
GTTAGTTCGTACGAGCGTCCACCGCCGCCCGATAAGTAACCCAGCGACTGAAGCTGGGTCATCACGCGCTCGTCCACCATCTGAGTCTTCACTTGCTCGGTCCCACCCGGCGCCACCAGGCTCTTCAGATGCAGTTCGAACTTATCGGCCTCGTTGTTGTGCTGCCGGATGACGTTGTTCGTCTCGCGCGGATCGGCAGCCAGATCGTAGAGTTCGGGGCGCGGGGCGCGGATGTATTTCCAGCGGTTGGTCCGGATGGCCCGTAGCTCTGACCAGTTCATGTTCATCTTCGGATAGAGGGTTTCCTCATAACCGATATCGGTCGGCACGCTCTTCCCGGAGAAGGTGGGCACCAGGCTGAGACCCTGCACGTACTGGGGCGCCTGCCCGCCCAACAGCTCGAGCAAAGTGGGCAGAAAATCGATGCTGCGAGCTTGTTGCTTAACTCGGACGCCGGCCGGAATGCCAGGTCCGGCCATCAGAAACGCGATGCGTAATGTGGCGTCGTAGAGGAACACACCGTGAGTCAACTCCCCGTGCTCGCCCAGGCTCTCGCCGTGATCCGAAAGCACCGCGACGATGGTCCGGTCGGGCGATTTTGCGTGCAAGGCAGCCAACAGGCGTCCCAACTGCTGATCCGTGTAGGCGATTTCGCCGTCATACGGGCGACCCTTATACTTCCGGGCAAACTCCGGAGGAGGATTATAGGGCAGGTGCGGATCGTAGAGGTGAACCCACGCAAAAAAGGGCTTGTCCGCGGAGGTCTTATTAAGCCAGTCAATGGCATGGTCGACCACGATGGAAGCCTTGCGTTCCGGGTCCTCCCGAAACTGAAGGCGGTTCCCTGCCCGCGGCATTTCGTCATCGTAAACGCCGAAACCGTTACCGAAGCCGAATTGCTTCTTCAGCACGACGGAGCCGACGAACGCCGCCGTCTGCCAGCCCTGCTCC
>DOZZ01000306.1:6847-7330 GCA_003517725.1 Bryobacterales bacterium
CAAAACGTTCAGCGGCCGCAAACGGTCGGAAGCGCTGGAAGAAGCCTTGGGAGCCGAATGGCATCCGGACAGCAGGACGATCGCGATCGAGTACAAGAGCAGACCGCCCTTGGCACAGTGCATGGTAACCAACTTAGCGTAAACCAGGATCGCGTCCGCGCCTGGAAAGGCCGAGGACGCGAAACTCATGCCACGGTGCGGGGATTAGAACTCGATGCGCGCTTCGATCTGGATTGTTCGGCCTCCGCCGCGCTGAACCAGTTTGCCGAAGGAGTCCGGATCCGCGAGATCTAAACCCAGAAATTGACGGCTTGTCCGCTTGAAAGGATTGTCCGCCGTGGCCCCTACCGACACAAACCTTTTCTCCTGTATGTAGAAACGTTTGCTCATGCGGAACACCTCCCGCATGTCATGCGGGCCCCGCACATTAGGCAGGAAGCGTGGCGCTGTTCCCACTCTCAAGGGAACGCCGTTTTCCGTAGT
>DOZZ01000181.1 GCA_003517725.1 Bryobacterales bacterium
CCACGGGTGAACGCTTCCATGCCGCCCTTTGAGCTGGCGTACGGGACCACATTCCTCGTTGTTCTGTGCGCGTGAACCGAGCTGATATTGACGATTGCGCTGCCCGGCGGCATGTGGGGCGCCGCGTATTTACAGAAGAGAAAGACCGACCGCAGATTGACGTTCAGGACCTTGTCGAAATCCTCCTCCGGCAAATCGACGATGGGCTGGAACGTCATCATGGCGGCGTCATTCACGACGACATCGATTTTGCCCCATCGATCGACGGCCGCTTTAATTGCCGCTTTAACATCGTCCGGATTTCCGACATCGCACTTGACGAAGATCGATTCTCCTTGGGCCCGGCCGATCTCCTGAACGGTCTCTTCACCGTGCTGCTGGTTCAGGTCGGCGACGATAACCTTGCCCCCTTCGCGCGCAAACTGCTGGCAGGCAGCCTTGCCGATACCCGATCCGCCGCCGCTCACGATACAAACCTTGCCATCGAAACGCATTGTCTTCCCGCAGGCCTCTACACTATTTCAGCACTGGTCACAACGCAATCTTGCGGAGCCGCAGCGCATTGGTGATCACCGACACGGAACTGAACGTCATGGCCGCGCTGGCGATCATCGGGCTTAGCAGAATTCCGAAAAACGGATACAGAAGGCCTGCCGCGATAGGAACGCCGAGCATGTTATACAGGAACGCAAACAGCAGGTTTTGCCGAATGTTCCGCATGGTAGCCCGGCTTAGTCGCAACGCGCGTACAATCCCGCGCAGATCGCCTTTCACCAGCGTTACTCCGGCGCTCTGCATGGCCACGTCGGTCCCGGTGCCCATCGCGATTCCCACCTGCGCCTGGGCCAGCGCCGGGGCATCGTTCACCCCGTCTCCAGCCATGGCCACGATGTGTCCGCCGGCTTGCAGCTTCTTGACGGCATCGCTCTTTTGATCCGGCAACACGTCCGCGTGCACCTCGTCGATGCCCAATTGCCGCGCCACCGCGTCGGCGGTCTGGCGATTATCGCCGGTGACCATCACCACGCGGATTTTCTCGGCATGCAGCATGCGGATGGCTTCGCCGGTGGATGCCTTGACCGGATCGGCCACGCCGATCAGGCCGGCGGCACGGCCATCCACGGCTACAAACATCACAGTCTGGCCCTGAGCGCGCAACTCGCCGGCGCGCGCCATCAGCGCGTCGAGCGGCACGGAGCGGTTCTCGAACAGGCTCGCATTGCCCACCGTGATTGAATGTCCGTCGACGGTTCCCATGGTTCCGCGGCCGGTAACGGACTCGAAATTACCAGGCGCGGTCAGCCCGATTTTCCGCTCGATCGCACCTCGCACAATCGCCGCTGCCAGCGGATGTTCGCTGGCCTGCTCCAGGCTCGCCGTCAAACGCAGGAGCTCGTTCTCGGACTGATCGCCCACAGCTTGCACCGTCGCGAGCCGCGGCTTGCCTTCGGTGAGCGTCCCGGTCTTATCGACCACCAGCGTGTCCACTTTGTGCAGTGTCTCGAGCGCTTCGGCGTTGCGGATCAACACGCCCGCGGTCGCGCCCCTGCCGGTGCCCACCATGATCGACATGGGCGTCGCCAGCCCCAGCGCGCAAGGGCACGCAATAATAAGGACCGCGACCGCGTTCACTAGCGCGTGGGCGAAGCGCGGTTCCGGACCAAAGATGGCCCACAGCGCGAACGTCGCCAGCGCCACCGCGATCACCGCCGGCACGAAATACGACGCCACCACGTCGGCTAGCCGCTGGATGGGCGCGCGCGTGCGCTGTGCTTCACTGACGAGCCGCACAATGTGGGCCAGCACCGTGTCGCTTCCGACGCGCTCGGCCTGCATCACGAAGCTGCCGGTCCCGTTCACGGTGCCCCCCGTGACTTTGGCGCCCGCGGTCTTCTCGACCGGCATGGGTTCGCCCGTAAGCATGGATTCATCCACCGAGCTGTAGCCGTCGATCACCACGCCGTCGACCGGCACGCTCTCGCCAGGCCGCACGCGGAGCTTGAATCCGATGGCCACCTGATCCAGCGCCAGATCTTCCTCGACTCCGTTGGGCCGGACCACCCGGGTGCTTTTCGGCGCCAGCCCGAGCAGCGATCGCAGCGCGCTGCTGGTCTGGCTTCTCGCCCGTAGTTCCAACACCTGTCCCAAAAGAACCAGCGCGACGATCACGGCCGCGGGTTCAAAATACACACTGATGCCGCCGCCGGGCTCGCGGAACGACGTCGGAAAAATGGATGGCGCCAAGGTCGCCACCACGCTATAAACGTAAGCCGCACCCGTGCCGATCGCGATCAGCGTAAACATGTTCAGGCTGCGGTGGACTACCGAAGCCCAGCCCCGCGCGAACAGCGGCCAGCCGGCCCACAGGACCACGGGTGTCGCGAGCAGAAACTCCAGCCATTGCACAATACGGTTACCCGAAAGATGGCGCATGCCGGGCAGCATGCCGGCCATCATGATCAGCAGAATCGGAGCACTCAGCGCGAGCGCCGTCCAGAAACGGCGCGTCATATCCAGCAACTCCGGATTGGCGGTTTCGGCCGTTACCGTCCGCGGCTCCAGCGCCATGCCGCACTTGGGACAGGCGCCCGGCTGGTCCCGAACCACTTCGGGATGCATGGGGCACGTGTACTCGGTCCTGGTTTCAGGGGCCGCGAGGGTGACCGGCTCGAGGGCCATGCTGCACTTGGGGCAGGCGCCCGCGCCCTTTTGCTGCACCTCCGGATGCATCGGGCAGGTGTGATCCACGCCATCCGCCACCGGCTGGGGTTCAGGTGGCGCGAGATAGCGCTGAGGATCAGCTTCGAATTTGCGGAGGCAGGATTGGCCGCAGAACCAATAACGCTGGCCCCGATATTCCAGCTCGCCCGCGGCTTTTTGCGGGTCCACTCGCATCCCACAGACCGGATCCATCGACGTCGAAAGCATATACCCCTCTACCCTATCCTAAATGGCGGCTCAACGCGAATATCGCGAGAAGAGATCGACCAGTTCGGTATACATAGTTTCGGACGCCGCGGGGCCGCCGTGCTGGATCGTGGATGTTACACAGTGCCGCAGGTGATTCCGCAGAAGGGCCTGGCCGACACCTCGCAGCGCCTGTTGTACCGACGAGATCTGGATCAGAATGTCGGCGCAGTAGCGCTCGTCTTCCACCATCTTCTGCAAGCCGCGGATCTGTCCTTCGATACGGCGCAGACGCTTCAGATTGGAAGTCTTAATTTCCTGATCCACGCCGATTGCGCGGCGTCCCGCTTTCTTGGTGTCCAGGGCTTTCACAAAAATCAGTATACCCGGTACCCCTACAGTCAGGATACCAGGCGGCGCCATAGCGATATGCTGGGGCAAACTTCCATGCTCTTACGAGTCGATGCCGCCATGCTCGGCCTGGTGTTGATGCCGGCGTTCGCGGCGGCTGCGCCGCCCCCCGTCATTCCCGTGGGCCTTGACGCCTACCGCATGTGGGAGCGCTGGCCGTACCAGCGAATTGGGGAGCGTGCGTATATGCGCAGCACCTACGACCGCACGGGCGGCAACCACGCGGCCGACGCCTCGCATTTTTTATATCAGCTGCGGGATGATTTCAACGTCACGCTGGATGTCGCGGGGCCCGGCGTTTTGTATTTTGCCCGCTACAACCACTGGCACGGGAGTCCGTGGCACTACCAGGTGGACGGCAAAGATCACATCGTCCAGGAAACCAGTACTGCCGACCCTTTGCATCCCAAACCTAACTCCGTGTTCATCCCGGAGAACCTCTTTCCGAAACCGCTGGCGTGGACGTGGTCCACCACGAAGGGCGCGGACCTGATGTGGGTGCCGCTGATGTTCAGCGACTCGTTCCGCATGGCGTACTCGCGTACGTTCTACGGAACCGGCTACTACATCTACCACCAGTTTGTTCCGGGAGCGAAACTTTCGAGCCCGATCCGCGGCTGGGACGCCAGTGCGCCGCCGGCCAACGACGTATTGAACCTGGTGGATCGTGCGGGGTCCGATATTGCTCCGCCCGCGGGGCGCGCGGGCGTGAAGGAAGAATCAGGCGAACTGCGTCTCAAGAAAGAGGAGTGGCGCCAGGTGTGGCAGGCGCGCGGAGCCAGAATGGTGCGGGCGCTCGAGTTTTCCGTGCCGATCGAACAGGCGCGCGCGTTTTCGCGGGTGCGCCTCCGCGTCACCTGGGACGGGCGCTCCGAGCCATCGGTGGATACCCCAATCGCGCTGTTTTATGGGGCCGGCACTCTGTACAATCGCGACAAACGAGAATACCTGGTGAAGAGTTTCCCCAGCGTGATCCGCTATGACGCGGGGCGGGTTTATCTGCAATGCTACTTTCCGATGCCGTTTTTTCGTTCGGCCAAAATTGAACTGAACGGCGGCGGCGCCGAGTTCACGGGCATTCGGTGGAAAGTTCGATACGCTCCGTTCAAGGGCGCGGCGAACCAGGTGGGTTATTTCCACGCGACGTATCGTGACCATCCGCGGCCGGAGCCCGGTCACGATCTGGTATTGCTCGATACGACGAAAACGGAAGGTGGAGGCGACTGGTCCGGCAGTTTCATCGGTACCTCCTTCATCTTTACGCACGACGCGGTATTGAACACGCTCGAAGGCGACCCGCGCTTTTTCTTTGACGACAGCCAGACGCCGCAGGGGCAGGGAACCGGCACGGAGGAGTGGGGCGGAGGCGGCGATTACTGGGGCGGGCTGAATATGACGCTGCCGTTCGCGGGGCATCCGGTGGGCGCGCGCAAAGCCAGCGAAGCGCTGGAGCCGGAAGACAAAATCCATTCCGCGTACCGGTTTCTGCTGGCGGACCTGATGCCGTTCGGCAGGAACGCCCTGATTCGGCTGGAGCATGGCGGGACCGACGAATCGAAGGAGCACTACGAGACCGTTACCTATTGGTATGGCCTGCCCGCCGCCTCTCTGATCAAGACCGACGAACTGCAAATTGCCGATGAGAGCAGCGAGAAGGCGCACAACTACGTTTCTCCGGAGGCTTCCGCGGGCTATGAGATCACGTCGCGCTACGAATGGGGCGTCGACGCACTCGACGGACACGAGATCTATCCGGCACAAACCGACCACGGCAGAACCACGCGCACCACGTCGGAGTTCACGCTGAAGATCGACCCGCGCAACGTGGGTGTGATGCTGCGCCGCAAACTGGACTACGCATTCCCCAACCAGCGCGCGGAAGTGTTCGTCGCCGATGCCCGCGCCAAAACTCCCGGCTGGCGGCCGGCCGGAACCTGGTATCTCGCGGGATCGAATACCTGCGTGTTTTCGAATCCGCCCAAAGGCGACGAGCTCGGAGCTACGCAGCATGTGGTCGAGACCTCCAACCGGCGCTTTAGGGACGATGAATTTCTGCTCCCGCTGCGCTTGACCCAAGGGCGATCGGCAATTCGCGTGCGCGTGAAGTTCACGCCGGTGGAGCGCCCGCTGTTTCCTGGAGGCCCGATTCCTCCGCTGGCCTGGAGCGAAATCCGCTACACGGCATATAGCTACGTGATGCCCGCTTTCCGGCTTCCTAAATAAGCCAGAATGGAGTTTGAATGCCCGCGCAACGAGATATTTCCCCCGACAAGTTTGTCTTCGGCTGCCATCGTTTCGGTTTCGGACCGGTTCCCGGCGGTGGTTCGGTCGACGTCCATAAGCACGTCGTTCCGCTGGTCAGGACGGCCTGGGATCTTGGCATCCGCGCCTTCGATTCCGCTGTCTTGTACCGCGCTACGATGCAGCTGGGCCAAGCCCTCCAGGCCCTTGACATCGCGCCCGATTCGATTCGCTTCCAAACCAAGTGCTTGCGTTATCTGGGCCTGGCGGTGGGCTCGGCGGTTGAACACCAGCCCGAGGCGCTGCTCCAGGGCATTCCGCCCCGCTATCACGGCTTGACCGATAAGTGGGATCCCTCGCCGCAAGGCGTCGACCAGCAAATCTGCCGCGAGCGCATTGAGTACGGCGGCGGTAGCCTCTATGGCGTGGCTCTGCACGATCCGCCGGATATGGAGAAGCAAGTCGGGTTGAACTGGGAAACAGACATCCGGCCCGCTGTGGCCTATCTAAAGTCTGCGAGATCCGCCGGTTTCGTGCAGCGCATCGGCATCGGCATCAAGGAGCCGGCATTTGTCGATCGTTTTGTCGCCGAGGAACCCGGCGTTCTGGACTACGCGGGCATCACATTCTGTCCCGCCATCCTGGGCGCCCTGATGAAGGTGATTGCCACTGGCGAAGCGCAGCGCTTCGAGGTCACCTTGATGGGCATCAACTACGGCCAGGCCTTCACCCTCACGGAGGACCCCGCGGCGGCGCCTCCTTTTCTTTATAACTACGAAGTGGCCACCGCGGAAGAACGCGCCCTGATGTCGCGCTTCTACCGCATCTGCGGTTCCACGCCCCTGTTGCACCTGGCGGCTGCCGTGGCCGGCCTGCTGGTGGTCCACTTCCCCAGGACGGTCACCCAAATCGTCACCTCCACCATCCGGCCCAGCCGCCTGGTCGAGACGCTGCGCCTGGTTCGAGAAGCCGAAGTTCCAGAGCCGGTCTGGAGCGAACTCAAAGCCGCGGAACTCATCCCTCGAGACTTTCCTACTTCCTGACTTACGCGATCTGCCGGGTTAAGATTAACTAGTTATCCACCTCCGTCTTTTCCCGATTACTTATGCGTTGCGTTCTGATTACTTTCTTAGCCAGCCTATCGTTATCCGCGCAGGTCGCCATCCAGCCTTCGGGCATCGTTAATGCCGCCAGTTACTCGACGACAGTCGCGCCCGGAAGCGTAGCTGCTGTCTTCGGTACGTTTCCGGTTGGTGCGCCATCCGCAGCTTTCACCATCCCGCTGCCCATCTCGTTGGCGCAGCTTTCCTTTCAGTTCGGCGGCGGGCCTCTGGCGCCTCTCTTCTTCGTTTCTCCCGCGCAGGCCAATATTCAGGTGCCCTGGGAACTAATGAATCAGGCGCAGGTCTTGCTTACCCCCATCTACGCAAGTCAGAGCCGCGCGGCACAAACCGTCATGCTTGCGAAGTTCGCGCCGGGCATATTCGCGATGAATCGGCAAGGTACCGGCCAGGGCGCCATTGAGGACAGCTCTTACCGCCTCGTCGATCCGGCCAACGCGGCTCTGGCCGGCAACGCCATCGTCTCGATCTACGCCACCGGTTTAGGTCCTGTAACTAATCAGCCGCCCAGCGGATCGGCCTCTCCCTTGAATCCCCTGGCTTTCACCACGAACCAGCCCGAGGTGACCGTCGGCGGAATTCCCGCGTACGTCCAGTTCTCCGGGCTGGCTCCCGGACTTGTTGGCGTCAACCAGGTCAACGTGCTGGTCCCGGCCAGCGCGCCCGCGGGTGACGCCGTGCCCGTCGCTATCTCCAGTAACGGCGCTCTATCCAACAAGGTCACGATGGCCGTGCGCCGTCCCGATCCCGATCAGCGTGCCGCTGCCTTACTCGCTCAGATGACTCAGGACGAGAAGGTGCAACTCATTCACGGAGCCATTGCCTCCTATGTGCCGGTCGCGCGCGGCGGAGCCGGTTACGTTCCCGGTATCCCTCGCCTCGGCATTCCAAATCTTTACCTGGCGGACGGCAGCGTCGGCGTAGGCAACGCCGTCGGCCCCGCCACGGCCCTTCCTTCTTCGATTGCCAGCGCCGCCGGTTGGGACTTATCCGAAGCTTATAAGTACGGCCAGGTAATCGGAGCCGAGTTACGAAACTACGGGATCAATGTCAATCTCGGCGGTAATGTCAACCTGGTCGGCCGCGAGCCTCGCGACGGCCGCACCTTCGAAACCAAGGGCGAGGACCCCATACTGGCCGGTAAGATTGCCGCGGCTCATATCCGCGGCGTACAGGATCAGCATGTTATCGGCGGCATTAAGCACTACGCCTTGAATGACCAGGAGACCGGCCGCTTCACCGCCGACGTGCAGATCGACGAACGCTCCGCGCGCGAGACCGATCTGCTCGCCTTCGAAATCGGCATCAAGGATTCCGACGTGCAGTCCGTCATGTGCGCCTATAACCTGGTGAACCGTATCTACTCCTGCGAAAATGCTCATCTGTTGACTGACATTCTCAAAGGCGACTGGAGCTTCAAAGGCTTCGTCATGTCGGATTGGACGGCCACCCACAGCACCGTTCCCGCAGCGCTCGCGGGTCTCGATCAGGAGCAGCCCGATGGCCGCTTCTTCGGAAGCCTCGCCGCGGCAATCGCCAGCGGTCAGGTTCCCCAGTCACGCCTGGATGACATGGTCCATCGCATCCTTCGCGCCATGATCGAAACGGGCGTGATGGATTACCCGGCAACTATCAGCCCGGTCAACACCGCAGCCGATCAGGCCGTGGCGCAGGAAAGCGAGGAGCAAGGCGCCGTTCTTCTTAAGAACGCCGGCTCGCAACTTCCTCTCCAGGCCTCCTCCCTCAAATCCATTGCTGTTATCGGTTCCCACGCCGATATCGGCGTCCTGTCGGGCGGCGGCTCCGCTCAAGTCACGCCCACAGGCGGCCCGGCCCTACAGGAGGCCAGCCCTTGTCCACCGTGTGGCCCGCCCATCATTTGGGACCCTTCCTCACCACTGAAAGCCATCCGCCCCATGGCGCCGAATGCCGTCGTGCAGTTCGATGCCGGCGTTGATCCCGCGGCTGCCGCGGCCCTGGCTGCTTCGTCCGATGTCGCGATCGTCTTTGTCAGCAGTTGGAGCTCAGAAGGAATCGATGCGACGGACCTCAGTTTCGGCGCTCAGGACGCTCTGGTCTCCTCCGTGGCGGCGGCCAACCGGCGCACCATTGTCGTTCTAGAGAACGGCGGCGCACGCCTCATGCCCTGGCTCAACAATGTAAGTGCCGTGCTGGAAACCTGGTATCCGGGCCAACGCGGCGGCCAAGCCATTGCCAACCTTCTCTTCGGAGCCGTCAATCCGTCGGGCAAACTTCCGATCACGTTCCCGGCGAGCCTGGCGGACCTGCCGCGCCCTTCGATCGCTGTCCCGCCGGACCAGACGACGCCTTTCCCGGTCAGTTACTCCGAAGGCTTGAATGTTGGCTATAAGTGGTATCAGAGCCGCAATCTTCGGCCGCTATTCCCCTTCGGCTTCGGCTTATCTTACACAACCTTCTCGTTCTCGAACCTGAACGTTAGTGACAATTCCGGTTCTAACGTTCAGGTAACGTTGGATCTGGCAAACACGGGCTCGGTTGCGGGCGCTGAGGTGGCCCAGGTTTATCTTCAGCTGCCCGCCGCCACGGCCGAACCGCGCCGTCTGGTGGCATGGCGCAAAGTATTGCTGCAACCCGGCGATCGTCAGCACGTCACGCTGGAAATCGACGGCAACGATTCATCCCATCCGCTCTCCTGGTGGGACCCGGCGGCCAACACCTGGAAAATGTCCCCCGGAGATTATGTAGTCTACGTAGGCAACTCGTCTGATCCGGCCAATCTTGTGATGGCCGGAACCTTTCATCGTTAGAAACAACCTCAGTACAGCGTGAACGCGAACAATGAATCGCCGGCGGCGACCAGAATATATTGGTGGCCGTCGAGCATGTACGTCTCGGGCGCGTTGGACACTTGTCCGATATGGCTGTGCCAGACAATGTTTCCGTTGGCCGCGTTGTAGGCCACCAGATTGCCTCCCGCATCGCCGGTGAAAAGCAGCTTACCGGCCGTGGTGAGCATGCCGTTGCCTAAGCCGCCGGCAGTCCCCGGATAACGATGCCGCCAGGCAACTTTGCCGGTCTTGTAGTCGATCGCTGTCACGTAACCGGAGGACGCCAGGCCCACTTCGTCCTTGCCTCCCAGGCCCATGGCGCCCCGCGGATCGGTCTCGGTCAGGTAGTACATGGCGTAAGTCTCGGCCGCCGGTACATAGAACAGACCCGTGTCCGGACTGTAAGCCGGGGGAGGCCAATTGGCAGCTCCGCCATTATTGGGCGACACCAGGGAACCCGGCACGGTGGAATCCTTGGCCGGGTCGCGCACCGGCTGCCCTTTGTCGTTCAGGCCCTTGGCCCAGTTCGCCGCGATTGAAAATTTGTTTGTGACCAGATGCTCGCCGGTTAAGCGATCGAGCGTGTAGAAGTAGCCGTTACGGTCGGCATGGACCACCATCTTGCGCGGTTTTCCGTTGAAATTTCCGTCCACCAGAATGGGTGTTTCGGTGGAGTCCCAGTCGTGCGTATCGTGCGGATTGAACTGGTAATACCAGGCCATCTTGCCGGTATCGACGTTTACGGCCACGATGGAACACGTATAAAGGTTGTCGCCGGCGCGGCTGGGCGGATTGGTGTAGGCGGGCGATGGGTTCCCCGTGCCGAAGATGTAAAGGTGCGTCTCGGGATCGTAGGACCCAGGAATCCAGACGTTGCCGGCGCCATGTCTCGCGCCATCCAAACTGCCCCACGTCTCGAGGCCCAGATCGCCTTTTTTGGTCGGTACCGAGTACCAGGTCCACTGCACTTCGCCGGTTTCGGGATCTCGCGACTGCACGTAGCCGGGCTCATCCAGATCGTTACCGGTTCCGATCAAAATATGATTGCCGATGACAATGGGCGCCATGGTGGAGAAGTACTGCAGGTTGAAGTCGGCGATCTGTTTGTGCCAGCGCTCCTTGCCGGTGGCGGCGTCCAGGCACACCAGGAAATCGTCCGGCGTCTCCATATAGAGCCAGTTGCCCCACATGCCCAGGCCGCGGTTCCCGATGTGCGTGCCGCCCTTGGTCTTCCAGAAGTAATGCCACAGCTCATGTCCGTCGCGCGCGTCGGCGGCCCAGGCGTTGTCGGGCGTCGACAAATAGAGAATGCCGTTCACTTGCAGGATGGAGGCGCGAATGTTGGTGCCGCCGCTGAAGGTGCCGGCGCCCGCTTCGGCCGTGCCTTCACCTCCGACGATAAGGGGCGCGGGACTGAAACGGCCGCGCCGCGCGCCGCTGTCGGTGCCAGGGCCCGCCGTGAACTTACTCATCCACGCGAGCGTCATGGTCTTCACGTTGCCGGCGTTGATCTGTTGCAGCGAGCTGTAGCGCTTGCCTGAATAATCGCCCGAGTAAGTGGGCCATGCGTCGCCGAGGGGTTTCGTCAACAGCGCCGGATCCAGAGCCTGACCCGGTGCCATGGCGGGCAGCAAACAGAAAGCGCCGGCCGCTAAGAAGTGCTTGAGAGTTCTCATTTCACGGTCACCAGGTAAGCCGTCAAGTCGTGGATTTCCTTATCGGTATAAGTGGGTAGTAAGTCTTTGTGCGGCTGCAAGGGATCATGTATCTCGACTTTCGGCGTGTCTCCATCGCGGCGAATGCTGCGGGTGACGCCGTCGGTCTGTCGCAAGGTGACGACGAAATCATCGATGCGGCCTAAAACCCCTTCCACCTTTTCGCCCGAAGGCAGCGTTACGGTGACGGTAGTGGGCGGTACGTGCGTCAAAACGGGTCGCTGCGGGCCGCCAAAGCCGCCCCCCACGCCCGGCATCAGGAAATTATTCTGCAGTGTCTTGGCATCGGTGATTCGGGCTCCAATGCCCTTCAGGTCGCCCGTGACCGAGTGGCACGATCCACATTTCGAGCGAAAAGTCTCGGCGCCGCTCTTGGCATCGCCGACCAGAATGCTGAGCGGAACCATGCGGGAAATATCGTAACCCCCGACTTTGAAGCTATGGATGTAGGCCGCGATGTCCGAGATCTGTGCGAGCGTCATGGGGAATTTCGGCATGCCCTGGTCGGGCCGTCCGTTCTGGACCACGGGGGCGATGGTTTCGCCGCTTCGATCGCTGAGCACCAGTTGGGAGCGCAAGAGATTGGGTCCACCCTCGCCGCCTCTGGCATCCGAGCCGTGGCAGAAATTGCAATGCACGCCATACAGCGCCCGGCCGCGGGCGAGGGCCGCGGGATCGGCCGGGGGACGCGTGGGATAAGCCTGGGGCCGAACGCGCCGCGCGGGTGGCTCGGCTGGAGTCGCGGCGGCGGGCACCGGCGGCGTAGGATTCTGGGCCATCGCCGAGGCGACCAGGATCGCTCCGGCAGACAGCTTCTTTTTAAATGACAAATGTGCACCTCGGGAGCAGTCTAAAACTTTAGTTTAATGCGTCCGGAAACTTCGGTATGTGGCGCGGCCCACTGGGGTTGTGGGAGGACCAGAGGACAGCCAGCAACGCTCCCTTGCTCCGCCTCAGCACAGCGTGACCCCAGAGTGTGAATAGCGCTTCAGGGCACAACCAGGTCGAAAAGCTCCCGAGTGGGGAGCACCAAATTCGCAAGCCCAAAAATTTTTCACGCCGCCTATTATGCAATAATCGTATATTCGAAGAAGCTAATATACAATGCCGCACGACTCGCTCAGGCGCTTCAAAGCCGATTTCTTTCAGGCACTTGCTCACCCTACCCGCATTGCCATCGTTGAACTCTTGCGCGAGGGCGAGCTGTCGGCGGGCGCGCTCATTGAACGGCTCGGGGTAGAGCAGGCCAATGCCTCGCAACACCTAACGGTCCTGCGCTCGAAGCACATCGTAGTGAATCGCAAGGTGGGAAATCAGGTTTTCTACTCTGTTCGCGACCCTTTGATTACTGAGGTTTTGGACGTGATGAGGCGGTATTTCTACGCCCATTTGACCGAGGGCCAAGCCATGCTCGATGAGATGAAATCCGAGGCCGTGACGCTTGGTTAACCTGGACCGATGGTCGCCAAAGCTTTTCCTGGCCCTGCGAGGTTATAAAACACGGGACTTTGTAGCTGACCTGATCGCCGGCTTAACAGTCGGGCTCGTCGCCTTGCCTCTGGCCATGGCATTCGCGATCGCCTCGGGAGTGAAACCGCAGGCTGGCATCTATACCGCGGTAGTGGCCGGCTTTGTGATATCTGCGCTCGGGGGATCGCGGGTGCAAATCGGCGGACCCACGGGGGCCTTTGTCGTGATTGTGGCCGGTATCATCGCCAAGTTTGGTGTATCCGGGCTGCTGATTGTCACGGTAATGGCCGGCGCGATATTGGTGGTGATGGGCCTGACTGGCCTCGGCACAGCCGTCAAGTTCATCCCCCGACCCGTAACGATCGGGTTCACAAACGGCATTGCAATTCTGATCGCTTCGACGCAGATTAAAGACTTTCTCGGGCTGCAGATCGGTGCAATGCCGAGCGAGTTTCTCGCGAGAATGAGTCTGCTCGCGTCCAAGGTCTCGACGCTCGAGTGGCATACGGCAGCACTCTCCGCGGCCTCCTTGGCGCTCATCCTCTTGGTCCCTCGCCTGACCCGCCGGATTCCCGGGTCAATCATCGCTTTACTGTTGGCAACGGCTGCCGTCGCTTTCTTTGCGCTTCCGGTCGCCACGATCGGAAGCACATTCGGAGGAATACCGACCGGCCTGCCGAGGCTCTCCCTTCCTGTTTTCAGGCCGGAATTGATCGTGATACTAATTCCCTCCGCCTTAACCGTAGCCCTGCTTGCCGCGGTAGAGAGTCTCCTTTCCGCGGTTGTGGCCGATAGCATGACCGGCGACCGGCATAACTCGAACGTAGAATTGGTCGCTCAGGGTATTGCCAATTTGGCCTCACCTTTGTTTGGAGGCATTCCGGCCACCGGAGCGATAGCGCGCACGGCCACGAACATTCGGTCTGGGGCGAGGACGCCAGTTGCGGGCATTATCCATGCCTTCACCCTGCTGATGATTCTGCTAGTGGCCGCGCCCCTCGCCCGTTTCGTTCCGCTGGCAACCCTTTCAGCCGTGTTGTTTGTCGTTGCTTACAACATGGGTGAATGGAGGGAGATTAGCGTAATTCTGCGACTCTCGAAAGCCGACATAGCGGTATGGGCCGCGACTTTTCTATTAACCGTTTTCGCCGATTTGACCATCGCGGTTGAAGTTGGTATTGCGCTGGCAGCGCTCCTGTACATCTTCCGCATCGCGCAGACGACCACGGTCGAGTCTGTAACTCCTGAATACATCGAGGAAAGCCGCTTACACGTGCTTCAGGATAAAGAGGTCCCGCCCTATGTCACGATTCTTAGAGTCCACGGCCCCTTTTTGTTTGGGACAACCGACAAACTCGACGTAGCCACCTCAAACCTCAATGCTTTCGCCTCGGTGGTGGTCCTTCGGCTCCGTAATATGACCGCGCTCGACGCGACAGGCTTGCACGCCTTTGAAAAACTGGCGGATCGCCTCAAAAGGAGTGGCCGGACGCTATTGCTTTGCGGCGCGCGGGAACAGCCGCAACGTCTTCTAAGACAAGCGGAGTTCATCGAGCACGTGGGTCCTGAAAACATTCTCCCCCATGTCTCGGCTGCGCTTGAACGCGCTCGGCAGATCAATTCCGAGTTCGGTGGGCTGGGGAGCGAAGTTGCGGCTGAAATGCGAGGTCGGTCCCTTTGAGAGCCGGCGCGGTATCGGTG
>DOZZ01000021.1:0-3262 GCA_003517725.1 Bryobacterales bacterium
TTCTCGACCACCATCATGCGCTTCACGCTGCAGATTCCCGCCCGCATCAGCCCGGGACTGGTGAGTGTCCTCATCAACAAGGGCGGCAACACCGCGGCCTATTCCGGCGGGGTGGTCCTGTTGCCGCCGCGGCCTGCGTTCCCGGCCGGCGGCGTGGCCAACGCTTTCGCCTCCACCACCGGACCCGTGGCGCCCGGCGAAGACCTCTCCA
Source organism: Bryobacterales bacterium (assembly GCA_003517725.1). Classification (GTDB taxonomy): domain Bacteria; phylum Acidobacteriota; class Terriglobia; order Bryobacterales; family Bryobacteraceae; genus DOZZ01. The sequence goes on from DOZZ01000021.1 coordinate 212, forward strand.
TCTATGGCGTAAATCTGGGACCCGCGGCGGCCGGCGGCGGCATCTTCGATGTCAACAACGGGTTTTCGACGATGAACTCCGGCGTGACTGTTACGTTCGACGGCAAGCCGGCGCCGCTGCTCTACGTCTCGGCGGGCCAGGTCAACGTGCAGGTGCCCTATGAAGTGGCGGGTAAGTCCACTACGGAAGCCGTGGTCAGCTACTTCGGGTCGGTCGGTAACATCACGACGCTAAACGTGGCGGCCACCAGTCCGGCTATTTACTCGACCATCGTGAATCAGGACGGCACGTTCAATTCGGCGTCCAATCCAGCGCCGCGCGGCACTTACCCCACGATCTACATTCTGGGTCTGGGGCAAGTGAACCCTCCGGTCGCGACGGGCTTGCCGGCATCGTTGACGCAGTTAAGCTCCGCGGTCGCTCCCGTCACGGTCACGATGGGGGGCCTGGATGCGGGCGTCTACTTCGCGGGCCTGACACCCGGGTCGGTAGGTCTGGGCCAAGTGGACGCGCAGGTTCCATTGAACGCGCCCACCGGAATGCCGCTGGCCATGTTAGTTAAGGTGGGCGGGGTGGCCACGCAGCCTAACATTAATCTATACGCCAAGTAGGTTGGGGGTGAAACTGGGGGGACGTGCTGAACTAACACCTATTTTGATGTGCGCATTTTGGACCAGATCCCTCTGGCACGAACCATTCGAGAGGCTGAGAATCGTCCACGGCGGGGTGCCACAACGCGTTGCTCGACGGCTCGTGGGATTCGGGCTCTTGACGAGAGAGTTGCAATCTTTTCAATGACTTACGAAGGAGACAGGGCCGAAGAAACTCCGTACGCTTAGGCTGCCCGCTGCAACTCCGTAAGTGGGGCGGGATTCATCCTGCAGCGGGTTTCAACCCGCTAGACTGGACCGCGGCGCGCGGCAACGGTGGATGAAAACGGTTTTGGGTAGCGGATTTTAGATCGGAATCACTGGTGGTGGCGGGCTCGGTGGGGAGGGTACGCGGCTCTTTTTTCACGGCAAAGCCGTCAAAAAAACCGCGACGTCCCCGCTACCCCAGCGCCCGCTCGATGATTTCCTGTTGCTCGGCGTCGTGCCGCTTCTTCGACCCCGGCGCGGGGCTCGCGTTGGCGGCGCGGCCGGCATAGGCGATCGCGCGGCCCAGCGCGGCGAAATCTTCGTTGATGAAACGCCACGGACCCATGTTCTTGGGCTCTTCCTGCAGCCACACCAGTTCCAACTGCGCGTCGAAGCCGGACAGAATTTGCTTCACGCGGCCGGCATTGAACGGATAGATCTGCTCCAGCCGCGCGATGGCGACGTGCTTCACGCCGCGCTTGTCGCGCTCGGCCAGCAGGTCGTAATAGACTTTGCCGGTACAAAACACCAGCCGCTTCACGTCAGGGCTCGGAGTCTCGCAAAGCACCTCTTGGAAGCCGCCGCCCGTTATTTCGTCAAAGGTCGAGACCGCGCGCGGATGCCGCAGCAGACTCTTCGGCGTGAAGATGATCAGCGGTTTACGCATGCCGCGGCCATCCGCGCCGCCGCGCATCTGACGCCGCAGCACGTGGAAATATTGCGCTGGCGTGGTGCAGTTGACTACTTGCATGTTGTCGCGCGCGCAGAGTCCCAGAAAGCGCTCCATGCGGGCGCTTGAATGCTCCGGCCCCTGCCCTTCCTGGCCGTGCGGCAGCAGCATCACCAGGCCGTTGGGCTGGCCCCACTTCTCTTCACCGGTCGAGATGAACTGGTCGATCATGATCTGCGCGCCATTGCAGAAGTCGCCAAACTGCGCTTCCCACAACACCAGCGTCTCGGGGTCGGCCACTGTGTAGCCGAACTCGAAGCCCAGCACCGCGTATTCGCTCAATGAACTGTCGTAGACCTGGAAGCGCGCCTGGCGCTCGGCCAGATGCTGCAGCGGAATATACTTTTCGCCGCTCTCGAAATCGTAGAACGCCAGATGCCGCTGGCTGAACGTCCCGCGGCCGCTATCCTGGCCGCTCAAGCGCACCGGATTGCCTTCGAGCACCAGGCTGCCAAAGGCCAGCGCTTCGGCGAAGGCCCAATCGATGGGGCCGCCCGTCGCGAGTGCTTCCTTGCGCTTATCGGTGAAGCCCTTGAGCTTGGGATGGAGATGGAAACTGGCCGGAAAGCGCGTCGCGCCTTCCACCACGTCGGCCGCCATTTCGGGCGTGATCGGCGTGCCGGTTAGTGCGATCGAAGTGGACTGCTGGGCCACCGGAATGCCGAAGGCGAACTGATCGCGCGCGGCGTGGTCCTGGTCGAACGCGGCGGCCAGATGGTCCACGGTGCGCTTGCGCAGTTGCGCCACAGCCTCGTTCGCCATGACTTTTTCCTTCACCAGCTTCTGGCTGTAGACCACCGCTACGGAGGCGTGGTCCTTGATCTTGCGGTACATGATCGGCTGGGTATAGGCCGGGTCGTCGCCTTCGTTGTGGCCATGGCGGCGGTAGCAGACCATGTCGATCACGACGTCCTTCTTAAACTCCTGGCGGAAATCGTAGGCCATCTGGGCCACGCGAATGGCCGCGTCCGGATCGTCCGCGTTCAGATGGAAGATGGGCGCCTGCACCATGCGCGCCACGTCGGTGGAATACGGCGACGAGCGGCCGCGTTCGGGCGACGTAGTGAAGCCGATCTGGTTGTTGATGATCAGGTGAATGGTGCCGCCCGTGCGATAGCCGTCGAGCTGCGACAGGTTCAGCGTCTCGGCCACCACGCCTTGCCCCGCGAAGGCCGCATCGCCGTGCAGCAGCACCGGGATGATTAACTCGCGCTTGCCATCGCCGCGGCGGTCCTGCTTGGTGCGCACGATGCCTTCGACCACCGGGTCCACCGCTTCCAGATGGCTGGGATTGGGCGAGAGCGAAATGGTGACGGGCTTGCCGGTGCGCGACTGGCGAATGCCGCAGGCGCCCAGGTGATACTTGACGTCGCCCGAGCCGTGCATACTGGCCGGGTCGGCGTAGCCTTCGAACTCGGCAAAGATCTGCCCCAGCGGCTTGCCCACAAAGTTGGCCAGCACGGT
>DOZZ01000021.1:3443-5790 GCA_003517725.1 Bryobacterales bacterium
TCCGCGCCTTCGAGCGAGAAGCGCTTCTGGCCCACGAAGCGCGCGTGCAGAAAATGTTCGAACTCTTCGGCTTCAATCAGGCTCTGCAGCACGTGGGTGCGCAGTTCGGTCAAGACCGGCCAGTTGTTCTGTTGCGGCTCCATGCGCTCCTGCAGCCAGGACTTCTGCTCGGGCACCTGGATGTGCATGTACTCGCAGCTGATCTTGCCGCAATAGGTCTGCCGCAGGCGCTCCAGAATCTGGCGCAGCGTGGCGTATTGCGGGGCGTGGGTATGGTCGCTCAGGCCGAGGTTGCCGGTCAGGAACGTGCGGTCCAGGTCCCAGATGGTCAGGCCGTAGGTCAGCGGATCGAGTTCGGCGTGATAGCTGGCGTGGTCGCCGTTGAGCGGATCCAGATCCGCGCCCAGATGCCCGCGCACGCGATAGGCGTGGATCAGCTGGATCACGGCCGTCTGCTTGGCGACGTCGACTGGCGCGAGCGCGGTGGGCGCGGCCGCCTGGCGGTCGGCCTCCCACTTCACCGGACGATACGGAATCTTCAGGGCTTCAAAAATGTTTTGATAAAAATCGCTCTCGCCATCGAGGCACGCCTGCACTTGGCCCAGAAAGGCGCCCGACTCCGCACCTTGAATGATGCGGTGATCATAGGTGCAGGTGATGGTCATGACCTTGCCGACCCCAAGCGCCGCGCGCACTTCAGGCGACATGCCGCGCAGTTCAGCGGGATAGTCCATCGCGCCGATCGCGATGATCGCGCCCTGTCCATTCATCAGGCGCGGGATCGAACCCATGGTGCCGACGGTGCCGGGGTTGGTCAGCGAAATCGACGTGCCCGTAAAATCGGGCAGGCCCAGTTTGCCGGCGCGGCCACGGGCAACAAGGTCATCGAACGCCGCGAGATATTGCGGGAAGCTCAGCGCGCCCGCGTTCTTAATGTTGGGCACCAGCAGGCTGCGCTGCCCGTTCTTGCCCGCGACGTCGATGGCCAGGCCAAAATTGATCTGGTTGCGCACCATGCGCACCGGCTCGGCGCTGCTGCCGCTGAACGCGTGGTTGATCGATGGCACTTCCTTGACGGCCTGGATGATGGCCCAGCCGATGAGGTGCGTGTACGAGATCTTGCTCTTGCCCGTGAGCGTGCGGTGATGGTTCAGAAGCTGCCGGTTCTCGTCGACGACCTTCACCGGGATGGTACGCTGCGAACTCGCCAGCGGAATGGCGAGGCTCTCCGCCATATTCTTGGCGATATTGGCGGCGGCGCCCCGCATGACGACGGCTTCGTCGCCCGCGGGCGGTGCAGGCGGCGGTCCAGAGGGAACTCTGGGTGCGGCGGCAACGCTCGTGGTTGCGGCCGCGGAGGCGGTGCTCTTTACGGGGACGGCTGCGGCGACGGGGTGTCCATTGGAATCGAAAAGCTTCTTCCAGCTTTCGTCTACCAGGGTCCGGTCATGTTCGTACTGTTCACGCAGTTCGTCTTCAAACCAACTGTTAATACCCAGTTGGGGGTCGAATATAGCCATTCGTCGGATTCTACTCTTATGGTAGCCCAGCTACATCACGCCAGCGGCAGATTGGCGTAGGCCAGCGCTGAAAGTTCTAAAAAATCGCCTCTGCGTAATTTGGGGAACGCGGCGGCCGCGATCATGACGGCGTTGTCGGTCGAGAGCGCGGCCGACGGGAAGCGCACGGGCACGCCGGCGCCCATGTGTTGCGCCGCCTCTCTTAACCCGGAGTTGCAGGCCACGCCGCCTGAAATGATCACCGAGCGCGCGTCCATTTCGCCGGCGGCGCGCAGCACGCGCTTCAAAAGTTCGTCAACGACGGTGTGCTGAAAACTGGCCAGCAGATCGAGCGTGGGGCCGGGCGTTACGGCCAGCCATTGCTCCACCATGGGACGCGGATGTGCCGCCAGCAGTGCCCGGCGCGCGGCGATTTCCTGGCTCAGGTCGCGCGCTTCGGTCCAGCGCAGGACCGCCGTTTTGAGACCGCTGAAGCTAAAATCGAGCGTGTTGCCCTTCATCTTCGGCGCCGTGAAGCGGACGGCATCGGAGCGGCCGTACGCGGCCAGTTGATCCACCACGGGACCGCCGGGATAGCCGAAGCCCAGCAGCTTAGCGACTTTATCGAAGGCCTCGCCGGCGGCATCGTCCCGAGTGCGCCCGATCAGCCGGTAACGCGATTCCCCCTCGACAGCAAACAGGTGTGTGTGGCCGCCGCTGACGACGAGGGCCAGCGTCGGCAACTCTACCGGCGCGCCGTCGCGAGCCGCTTCGAGCATCACGGCATGGATGTGGCCTTCCACGTGGTTCACGCCGATCAGCGGGATGCCCCGCGCGAAGCACAAGCT
>DOZZ01000021.1:5904-6409 GCA_003517725.1 Bryobacterales bacterium
TCGACCACGGCCGCCGCGGTTTCATCGCAGGAAGACTCAATCGCGAGAATACGCGGCACTCTTCTACTATCGCAAAGGACCGATCAAACGTTAATCGCGCCGCTCACCAACAAGCCTGCCTCGGTGCAACTTCCGCGTGAATTATAGGTGATCCCACCCAGCTGCCACGGAATGGCACGCCGATTGCCCTTAAAGGACCCGTGAAATTACTGTTGTCCTTATCGCTCGTGCTTGGTTTTGTTTACGGGGCCTTTGCGGCTGACTTCGAGGCCGGCAAGGTCGCCTATGAAACGGGCGACTACGCCAAGGCTTTACAGGAATGGGAGCCGCTGGCCGCCCAAGGCGCGCCGCACGCCCAATACAATGTCGCGCTGATGTATGCCAAGGGCCTGGGCGTTCCGGTGGACCTGCACAAGGCCGCCGAGCTTTACGAAAAAGCCGCCGCCCAGGGCATTGTGCCCGCCCAGTACAACATCGCGCTGATGTACCAGGCCGGCGAAGGCGT
>DOZZ01000155.1:0-479 GCA_003517725.1 Bryobacterales bacterium
TCAAACGGAATGCGAATGCCCCGCCCTTTTAGCTCGGCCGCATACTGGAACAGCCAGCCGGGGTGGATCGTGAAGACGTCATCAGCGATCCAAAGCATGTCGGGATCGTACCGGCCCAGCAGCCATTCAACCTCGTCCGCGACGGCGCCGGGCGAGCGCCTTCGGTGCGTGTGACCGTAGACGGAATGGCTGCACCAGTTGCAATGGTACGGACAGCCGCGGGCCGTGATCACAGAGACGGACGCGGTTCCGTGATGTTGTCTCCATGCCTGCATGTAGCGGGGAATATCGATGCTCTCGCGGTCCGGCCAAGGCTGGGCATCCAGATTCGCGATGAGGCGGGTCGCGGCGGTTCTGACAGGCTTCCCGTCCGCACCGCGAAAGATGATGCCGGGAATTTGCGCCCACGCAGACGGATCGAAATTCGAAGCCATTAATTGTTCAACGGCGATTTCGCCTTCGCCCGCAACAATCACGTC
>DOZZ01000155.1:567-2211 GCA_003517725.1 Bryobacterales bacterium
GCCCCGCGTCAGAAGGTTGGCATAGATGCCGAGCACCGCGGGCGGTCCATCGTTCAGGATGCGAAACAGCTCCTCGCGGGAACCGAACGTGGAGTCGTAGAGATCGACGGCGAATCCTTTGGCGCGCAGGTGGGAGGACAGATACAGGATTCCCAAAGGCGCGTAGGGTTTCATGATCTGTTGTTCCTTCGCGTCCGACTGAAGGAAGTAGGCGTGTGTCAGGAGCAGTCTCATGACGCCACCGCCTCCAGCGAGGCACAGCTCTCTTTAAGGGCGTGGACCTGCTCCCACGCAGCGCTGAGGCCCAGCCCGCCGCGCACTTCCAGATGCAGGGCTTCAGTCAAGGCGCGGTAGAACTCGCTCGGGTACGCGCCACGGAACAACATCGCAAGATCGGCGCTATCCGACCAATTCGACGCAGTGGCGATTTGCGTGGCCACGCTCCAGTAAAACTTCGTGCCGGGCAGCGGGTAGGATACGGAAACCCCGATGTCGTCTGGTTCGGTTTCGCGAACCATTCGAATCGTGGCCTCGATTTCGGGCCAGGATTCACCCGGGTAACCGAATTGCAGAAACAAACACGCGCGAATTCCGTGCCGGCGCAGATTCTCGCGAGCGGTATGGATCTGCTCCACGCGCATGCCCTTGTCCATGGCATCGAGAATGCGCTGCGAGCCGGATTCCGCGCCCATCCACACTTCGGCGCATCCGGCCTGGCGCAGCGCCGCTACGGTCTCGCGCGTCATCAGATCGCAGCGCGACTGCATCTTAAATGGGATGCGCGCTTCGAGCGTCTCCACGGCGCGCGCGAAGTCACGTGTCCATTTGGGAGAAAGAGCGAAGATGTCGTCCGCGAACCAAATGCGATCCGGCCTGTACGCTGTCTTCAGTTGCAGCATCTCGGCCGCGACCGCCCACGCCGAGCGGCAATGATAGTTCTGTCCATAGATCGGCTTAGCGCACCAGTTACAGCGAAATGGGCATCCCCGGCTCGAAGCCATATTCAGGGAGAAGTAGCCGTGCGCCGATAGCCACGCGCGCCGGTACTGCTCGATAGCGATCAGGTCCCAGGCCGGCAGCGGAAGCTCGTCCAGATCTGTTCTCACCGGGCGAGGCGGGTTGTAGTGAACCGAGCCCGATTTTCGGTACGCCAAACCCCGAACAGTATCGAGCGCGTTGCCGCGCGCCAACTCAAGAAGCGTCGACTCCACCTCGCCGAGCAGGATCGAAGAAAATCCCGCGGCTGTATATTCCTTGACGCGATCCGATGCGTCGGAGCCATGGGCCGCCACTGGTGTGCCTCGCCGCTGAGCCGCGCCCGCCATCTGAAAGGCCATTTCGCGGTTGCGGGTCAGGCACATCTTCGAGAGGAAGTTGAAATTGTCTTCGCAAACCACTACCAGGCGGGGACGGTGCCGGTCGAGTGCAGCTTCGAAAGCCTGTGTCGCGGCGCCCGCGGTGGGCTCGAGCGCAGGGTCGAAGCACGCGGTATCGATCCCACTGTCACGCAGCACCGCGGCGGCAATCATCGTCTGCAGCGGAGGGTAGGGCTGCATCTTCTCCACCTGCTTGCGGTCGGAGTAGACGTGATTACTGTGAGTAAGAAGGACCTCAGCCATAAAACATCACCCCACTCGCGAAAGC
>DOZZ01000155.1:2367-5790 GCA_003517725.1 Bryobacterales bacterium
CTTGCCAGCCATTGAAAGGCGGCTGATTTCGACTGCCGCCGCGCTTTCGTGAGCTGGTTATTCAGAAGGAAGTAGGAGATACCGCGTTGCAGCGTCTCATAAGGCCGCCCGCGCAACCAGGGAAGACTGTTATTGCCAAGGTCGATGTCGGCCCACGCCGCGAGCGTCGCGGGCTCACGCAGCCCCCGTGCCTTGAGTTCCGGCCAGATCGGGATTCCGGGATAAGGAACGAAGACGTTGGGAGAAAAAGTCACGTTGTCGAAGCTCGACGCGATGTCGCCCATCACCCGCAGCGTTTCGCGCCGATGGTGTTCCTGTTCTCCGGGGTATCCGAAGATCAGGTTCAGCGTTACGCGAATGCCGGCGCGGGCGCACTTCCGCGCGGCCTCGGAGATGTCGGTGATTCGCTGATGACGCTTGTTCATCCATTCGAGCACTTCGGGCGATGCCGACTCCGTGCCGAATCCGATATGGCTCACGCCACTCGCTCCGAGCAGTTCGACTTCTTTATCGCTCATCCGGCAGAGCAGATCGGTGGATGCCTGAAAAGTCCAGTTGAAACGCACGCCGGAATCGAGGAAGCCGCGTGCGATGGCGACCGCACGGTGCACGTCGACCAGAAAGTTAGAGTCGACCAGAGCGATCTCGTCAAGCTTGTGACGCCGCACCAGGCCCGTCACTTCCTCGACCACGCGGCCGACATCGTACGCATTGAAGCGGCGATTGTAGAAGACCATGTCGGTACAGTAGTTGCACGCGTACGGACAACCGGTGCTGGTGGCATACGGAAGCTTCCGCACCCCACCGGCTTGCGCGTACGCATCGAAGTCAATCAGGTCATAAGCAGGCCGCGCGAGTTCAGAAAGCGGTTCGGACGGACGATCGGCATTTTGGTGAACTCGTCCATCGCGCTTGAACCAGCAGCCAGGTACGAAATCGAGGGGCTGCCCTGCCTCGACGCGCTGCAGTATTTCGACCAGAGTTTTCTCGCCCTGGTGCCGAACGACAACGTCGACAAAATCCTCGGCGAGAGTCTGTCCGGGGAGCAGGCTGGGATGCCAGCCGCCGAAGATGATCGGAATATCCGGTCGTGCTTTTCGCACGTAGGTGCTAGCTTCGATGGCATCGCGAATCATCGGCCCGGTCAGGAGCGAAACTCCGAAGCAGAGGCAATCTTCAACTTCCCGGGAGAGCCGCGCACGATAGTCACGGTCCAACGCGCCATCGATCAAGCAAGGCTCGTACCCGGTCTCGCGCAAAGCGGCTGCGAGGCTCAGCAATCCAAGCGGCGGCCCCAAAACCTTACCGGCATAGGGGGGAAGAAAAAGGATTACTTTGCGCGAGCCCATCTTGGGCCGGCAGGTCAGCACGTCACCGCCTCGGCTTCCAGCTGGTGCGCATCCACCTTCGGCTTCGGCGGCTGTACCATCCGGTTCGCGAGATCCTTCAGCCACAACTCGAACGGCAGGGAATAGATGCCGCGATCGAGGCGCCATCGCGCCGGGACTCCGATCATCCCGTGCACGATTCTCTGAATTCTGTTCTTGCGCTGCACGCCAATGGGCACGCGGTCGAACGCGATGCGCAGATACTCCCGCATGGTTTGCACTTCGCGATGCTTCCTGCCGGCGAGCCACGGAAGCACCGTGTAGCGCGGGAAATAGTCGACCCAGCCTTCCAGTGTTTTGGGAACGTCGATGCCCAGCTCGAAGGCGCGCTGCATGATCGGCGAGCCCGGGTATGGCGTAAAAATATTGGTCCAGAACTCGGCGCCGGGATAGCGGCGGCATACGTCCATGATCAGAGCCACGGATTCGCGGCGCTCACTCTCGCCTTCTCCCGGAAATCCAAAAATCATGTTGAAGGACGGGCGAATGCCCGCTTGCGTGAGCTTGTCGGCCGCCGTGTAGATGGTTTCGATCTTCTGAAAATCCTTGTTCATCAGGTGCATCACTTTTGGCGAGCCGCTGTCGGCCCCTTGTGAAACCTGCGAGAGTCCCGCGCGGCGCAGCAGCTTCAGCTCTTCGACGCTGAACCTTGCAACAAGATTGGTCGAAGCCTGAATGCTCCAGTCGAACCTGACGCCGGTGCGGACCAGACCTTCCGCAATGCCCACGGCGCGCTCACGGTCGACCAGAAAATTGTCATCCACAATCCAAAGAAGCTGGAGCCCAAAGCGCCGCACGAGGTCGGTGGTTTCTTCGACGACCTGTTCAGGCTCCAGCGCGTTCCACTTGCGTCCGTAGACGCCCTCGTTGGTGCAGTAGGCACAACTGTAAGGGCAAGCCAGGCTGGACGTGTACATCGCCCAGCGCCTTCCGCAGACCCGCTCATAGGCGTCGAAGTCGGCGAGGTGGTAAGCCTTGGGCGGCATCTCGCGGATCGGCTTCAAAGCCCGCGGCGCGTTGAAAACCAGCCTGCCGTCTTCCTTGTAACCGACGCCGGCGACGCCCTGCATCGATGCGCCGGCCTCAATGCGCTGGACAATTTCGAGCATCGCATCCTCGCCCTGACCCTTGACCACGATGTCCACGTATTCGGCGGCCAGCGTCTGGTCCGGCAGTAACGATGGATGCCAGCCGCCGAGGATCACGGGCTTGTTCGGATAGCGTTTCTTCGCGGCTCTCGCGATCTGTACAGTCTCTCGGATCATCGGCCCTGTCACCAGCGAGATGGCGATGCACAGTGCGTCGTCGAGCTCCTCCAGAGCGCGCTGGTGGAAATTGGGCGTGATCGTGGAATCGATGAGCCGGACCTTGTAGCCGGCCCGCAACAACGGTGTGGCAACCGCAAGAATTCCAAGCGGTGCCGTGGCTTCCTGGCTCGAGAAGGCAGGGAAAAAGAACACCACCTTACGCGGCCGCGAGAGATTACAGGCGCCGTGCGTGGTGTTCGCGAATTGGTGCGAGGTCGGCACAGGGCTCGATACCAAATTGGACCCCGCGGAGTTTAAGCCGGGAACAAAATTGTCTTGGCACTCAGCCTGCTGTTCCACGAGTCGTCGAGAAGGAGTCTTACTTCATAACAGCCTTGCTGCCGCCTCCACCAACCTTGACGCCGGCGTACCTTGCCAGAACCTGGTCGCTTGAACCATCCCTGCGCGTCATCCATGTAGTGGAACGGGTTGCCGCGGGCTTGGCGCTACTGCTTCTGGCGCCTTTCGGAGCCGTCGTGGCGATCATTATTTATTTCCTCTCCCGCAGCACTCCGCTGGTCCGTCACACCAGGGTTGGCTGGCGTGGCGCACCCTTACCAATGCTGAAGTTTCGAACTATGTGGAGTTCCGGTGAGGCATCCGGCCGTCTGCTGGCCATCGAAAACGTCTCTGGCGAGATTCCGTCTACTAAAGGCGCGGCCGATACTCGCGTTGGCAGCCGCTTTGCGGCTTTCTGCCGGCGTCACTCTATCGATGAGCTCCCGCAG
>DOZZ01000155.1:5899-7841 GCA_003517725.1 Bryobacterales bacterium
CTTTGGCAAATCATGGGGCGTAACGATCTCACCTACGCGGAAAGGAAGTATCTTGACCTGATATTGGTCCGCGAGGCTTCGGCGAGTCTCTATTTCAGCATCCTGGTTCGTTCCATCCCAAAAGTGCTGAGCGGCAGCGGCTCCTATTGACTCGGTGTTCCGCGACTGTCTTATATGCAGTCTGACAATGTGATGCGCATCGCTCTGGTGCACTATTGGCTGCTGGGCTCGCGAGGAGGCGAGAAAGTCCTCGAAGCCATCTGCCGCATTCTCCCTGACGCCGATATTTTCACGCTGTTCTACGATCCCGAACGCGTCTCGCCGCTAATTCGTTCGCGTAACGTTCAGGCCTCCTTCCTGAATCCCTTGAAACGCATACACAGCAGCCTTTTGCCGCTCATGCCGCTCGCCCTCGAAGCCTTCGATTTGCGTTCCTACGACCTGGTAATCAGCAGCGAGTCTGGCCCGGCCAAGGGCGTTCTAACGTCCGCGGATAGCCGCCATATCTGCTACTGCCATACTCCGATGCGCTATCTTTGGGAGCTCTATCCGGCTTATCGAAACGATTTCGGCAAAGGACGTCTGGCGCGCTCACTCATGGCGCCGTTCGCCAACTATCTCCGGACTTGGGACTTTTCCACCGCCGCGCGCGTTGACACTTTTCTGGCCAACAGTTGGAATGTGCGGAGGCGCATCTGGAAGACTTATCGGCGCAAAGCACGCGTCGTCTATCCGCCTGTTCCGGTGAGCACTTTTTATCACAAGGCCTCCGAAGATTATTTTTTGATGGTCTCGGAAATGGTGGCGTACAAGCGCCTGGATTATGCGGTGAGAACCTTTGCGCGTACCGGGCGAAGGCTAAAGATCGTGGGCGATGGCCCGGAGTTTTCCGCACTCCGAAAGTCCTCCGCGCCCAACATCGAGTTCTGTGGCCGCGTGACCGATGATGAACTGCGCGGCCTGTATGCACGGTCACTCGCGCTCGTCGTACCCGGAGAAGAAGACTTCGGCATCACCATGGTGGAATCGCTGGCCAGCGGCAAGCCGGTCATCGCCCTCGGTCGTGGCGGCGCCGTCGAGATTGTTGGGGATGATGGCGGCATCCTGTTCACGGACCCATCTGAAGATGCTTTGGGCGAGGCGTTGCTGAGATTCGACCACGCGGCGCCTTCGATCAGCCCGTTGTATCTGAGCATAAGGGCGATAAAATTTTCAGACCTCGTGTTCGAAACCGATTTTCGGGCAATCGTCTCGAGAGCATCGCGGGCATTCGCCGCGCCGGAGTCCGCGCCGCGAATGCAACTCATCCGGGGAAGCTGACACATTTACAACCTATTTACAACTCGCCAACGACATTAGGCCTTCTCGGCTCATACGATCAGTCCATGCGAGAGCAAGACTGCGTTTCGGCTGAGCTTCGCGGCATGGCCACGCAATGCCCGGAAGCCCTCACTGACGAAGAGCTGATGTCGGTGCTTCGGGGTTCCGAGGAGAGGGGCGAGCGGGAGCATGTGTTCGAAGAGATCTTCCGTCGATACCATGTGCGCGTAACCTCCTGGTGTTACCGGATTACTCGCAACAGAGTAACTGCGGCCGATTTGTCGCAGGAAATTTTCCTCAAGGCATACCGCCATCTACACGGTTTCCGCGGCGATTCGAGACTTTCCACGTGGCTCTACGCCATCACCCGCAACCACTGCCTCAGCTCCATCGGTAAGCGGTCGACGGATCCGCTCGCAACCGGCGAAGTTATTCCACTGCGGCTGCCGGACCTGACCGCCGCCGATCCGAACCGGACCCTGGAGCGCGAGCAATTGTGCAAGCGCCTGTGGGAGATGATCGGATCGACGCTGGAGCCTATGGAGGCGCGCGTGATTACCCTTCACTTTGCCTACGGAGTGCCGCTTGCCGCGATCACCCGGCAACTGGCCTTATCGAATCC
>DOZZ01000018.1:0-2478 GCA_003517725.1 Bryobacterales bacterium
CAGCATGGTGATGTTGCCTTCGCTCGGCGGCAGGGCGAAGTAGCCGTTGCGGGTTTGCACTTTCAGATCCGAACGGGAAGCCTTGACCGCAATCTTGCGGAAGCTTCCGTTGTAGCTCTCGATGTGGGGGTCGTAGGTCAGTTCGTAGTAGCTGTTGATGTCCTCGCTCAGCTTGCGCAGCGGGCCGCGCAGATCGTTGGTGTTGGCGATCAGGGCGCCGCCGGTGTTATCGGCCAGTTCCAGCAGGGCGCTCTGCACATTGCCGCGAATGCTCTGTTCGGAGCGGTCGAGGGCTTTCACCTGGTCCGGAGAAACGGCGCCGACGCCGCCACTGAGGGCCTGGCGGCGCGAGGAGTCCGCGGCGCTGGCCAGCGACGACGTTCCCGCTTCGCTCTGACGTCCGGAAACCAGGCCGCGCGCGTCGATGGGATAGACGCTGACGTTGGAGCGATTGGCGACGCTGATGACGCTGCGAAATTGCTCGTCGAGGCTCTTCGGAACGCTCAGGCCTTCGGTGAAATAGACGATCGTCTTGCGGCCCGGCAGCACGGTCTGCCCGCGCACCAGCGAGAGCAGCGCGTAAATAGTGGAGCGGCCGGCGTCGTCGTTGGCGGCCTTTTCATCCACGTCCATCATGTTCAGCATCATGCGGGCCTGCAGGGCGGCCACCGCGTTGAGGGGCTCGCCGTGCGGCCCGCTGGCGCTCGCCATGTCCTGCAGCTTGCCTTCCAGGCTGTTCCCGGTATAGGCCCCGAGCTGCTGTTCGAGACGCGTCCGAATCTGCTGCGATTCGGCCACGAACTCGGTGTAAGCGCCCGAGGTGGCATGCTGCACGGCCTTGCGGATCAGGTCGCGGTCGTTGGTGAAAGGCTGCAGCGCGCTTAGGCGGCGATCGATGCTGAACACCGAGTAGAAAACGTTCTGGCCCAGATCGTTCTTCAGCAGTTCCAGCGTGGCCTGCTGCGCCAGGCGCCGGCCTTCATCGTCCAGGCGCTCGAAGACCAGGGTGACGAGGCGGATCTGCCGCATGGGATCGAGTGGAACCCTGTGGCCCCCAACGCTGCCGCCGCTGAGCGCTTCCTGGCCTTCCACCAGCCGGAACGATTTGATCTGCACCGGCTGCCCGTTGTCGAAAATCTCGAGGTCCCGCGGGCTCAGGTCGCGTACAGTCCTGCCCTTCTTGTCGCGCACCACCACATCCAGCAGCACTTCCTCCGAGCCGGTTTTGATGACGGACTCGGGGCCGCCGCTGGCGGGCGGCTTGGTCTGGGCCGGCAGGGGTATGGAAAGCGCCACGGCGCAGGTTAGCAACAGGAAGGATCTGACTTGGAAAGAGTGCATTTCGACCTCACGGAATCTGACCGCTGAATACTTTAGTCTCGGCGGACTGGCATGGCCAGCCGAGCACCTTGCATCGTACCACCCGGTCGTGCACGCTTACCGGAGTAACTTGCAACAAGCTATGTAAACGAATGGATTCAATCGGTTAGCGTAATGGCAGCACGTCAGTCCCACCCAAAATCCACCCACTGTTTTTGTAAAAGGTTGCTTTACAAATTTCATTCAAAAGAAATTTGTAGTCACAACTTCACAAAGCCCACTAGTGCGTATATACTACGGCAAGTCTATCTGCTTTAGCGAGGTCCCATGTTCAGCACCTTTACGACGAGATTTCACACAGCCTTGTTGCTGCTCCTCAGTCTGGGGATGGTAGTGGTAACAACTTCAAGGGTTACGGCACAGATCACGACCGGCACGTTGACCGGTACGGTCGCGGATTCTTCCGGTGCCGTCATTCCTCACGCGAACATAACTTTAACCAACGAAGCCAGCGGCGATATTCGCCGCGTGGTCAGCAATTCCGAAGGCTTTTTCACGTTTTCGTCCATTCCGCCCGCCACCTACTCAGTGGATATTGAATCCAAGGGCTTCGAGAAGTGGCACAAAGGCGGCATCGGTTTCAATAATGGCGACAAGCGCAACCTTTCCGATATCGCGCTGGTGATCGGATCCGCCACGGACACCGTCACGGTGGCGAGCGCCGCCGACGAAATCACGCCGGTGGATTCCGGTGAGAAAGCTTCGGTGATCGGACAAAAGCAGCTGCAGAACGTCGCGATCGTCGGACGCAATGCCGCTGAGTTCATCAAAATCTTGCCGGGATTCGCCATTATCGGCGGTGGCGGCGGTCTTGTGAACAATGCTTACACCGGCGAGAACTCAGGCACCGGGTCCGGACCGATCGGCAGTTTTTCGGCGAACGGCCAGCGCACCGGCGCCCTTGATATGACGGTAGACGGCGCGCACGTCATCGATCCGGGATGCAATTGCGGCCAGGCGGTGAATGCCAATACCGACATGACGCAGGAGGTGAAGGTGATGACCTCCAACTTCGGCGCTGAAAACCAAAAGGGCCCGATCGTGATCGCGGCCGTCGGCAAATCCGGTGGTAAGGATTTCCACGGCGAAGCCTATATC
>DOZZ01000018.1:2547-5258 GCA_003517725.1 Bryobacterales bacterium
CGGCGAAGCCTATATCTACGCCCGCCACAATTCCCTGAACGCCAACGATTGGCAGAACAACCAGGCTGGCCAGGCCAAGCCCGCGACCAGCTACTTCTATCCGGGCGGAAGCTTGAGCGGCCCGATCATGCTGCCGTTTACGAATTTCAACCGTGGCCGCGACAAGCTGTTCTTCTTTGTCGGCTATGAGCTTTACAAGCAGACCATTGACAACGGTTTCTACCGCGCGTTTGTTCCCACGGCCGATATGAAGGCGGGCAACTTCTCGCAGTCCTATCTGGATTCTTACCGGGGCAGCAGCTACATCGGCTATGCCATTCAGGGCGCCCCGAACTTTCCGGGTGGCATGGTCCCGCAAAGTGCGATCGACCCGCGCGGCCTGGCGCTCATGAATCTGTACCCCGCGCCCAACGTGGATCCGAAGACCAACAACGGTTTCAACTACATCTCGACTGGCACCAAGCAGCAGGATTCGTACCAGTTGCACCCGCGGGTCGATTGGAGCATCAGCGAAAACACCAAGCTGTATGTCAGCTATAACCGGCAGCGCGACACCTCGCACTACACCGACACGCTGTGGTGGAGACCAGATCCGACGGTACCGTACCCGACGCCGCTCGACGCGCTGAACGAATCGGATTCCGTTTCGGTTAACCTGACCCCCGTCTTCAGCCCGACGCTGACGAACGAGTTTGTCGGCACCTACACGTACTTGAATCTGCCGAACTCGTTCCATGATCCGTCGAAGGTAGATCCGGCGGCGCTGGGGATCAACTATCAGACGGTCTTTAAGAGCGGCATTAAGCAACTCCCGAGCCTTACCGGTTGGGGCGACGGCGTGGCGAACATCATTCAGCCGAGCGGCTTCCAGCTGACCGGATCGCTGTATGCCAAGAAGACGCTGCCGACCCTCGCCGATAATCTGTCGAAGGTGCTCGGTACGCATATCCTGAAGGCCGGTTTCTATTGGGAAGCCACTAATAACAACCAACCCTCCAGCAACAATGCCAATGGTGAGTTGTCCTACGCCAACTGGGGCGGCAACAGCACCGGCAATGCCTATGCCGACATGCTGACGGGGCACATTGCGCAGTACACGGAATCCAACAAGGACGTCTTCAACAAGATGCAGTACAAGTCGGTGGCGTTCTATGTGCAGGATTCATGGAAAGCTACCCGCCGTCTGACGCTGGACTTCGGCATGCGCTTCGACCACCTGGGTCCCTGGAACGATCTGGATAACCTGGGCCTGGCGGTATTCGATCCCTCGAAATACAGCAACAACCCGGCCGACGTCAACAAGCTGACCGGCGTGTCGTGGCATGCGATCGATCATTCGGTGCCGGTATCGGGTTCGCAGGGGCGGCTAATGTTCTACTCGCCGCGCGGCGGCTTCGCATACGACATTTTCGGCAGCGGAAAAACCGTGCTTCGCGGCGGCTACGGCGTGTACCGTTTCCACGACGAACAGAACGTGCAGGCCTCCGCCCTGAACATCGGCCACGGCTCGTACAGTTACACCACGCCGGGGGCCACCACCTTCGACCAGATCGCCGCGATTCAGGCCACCTTCGTTGCGCCGGGAGGCATTAACGTCGTCCAGCGTAACGATAGCCAGCAGCCGCGGACCCAGAGCTACAGCTTCACGGTCTCCCAGAAGACGCTGTTCTCCTCATTGTTCGAAATTTCTTATGTGGGGAACAAGTCGGATTATTTGAGCAACTGGAACAACAATTTCGGGCAGCTCAACCTGGTGCCGTATGGCTCGCTGTTCAATTCCATCACGGCCACGAACCTCGCTCCCGATCCGACGCCGTTCCGGAAGTATCAGAACTATCAGACGATCAAGGAAATTCAACACGTGATGTATTCGAACTACAACAGCTTGCAGGCGAGCTGGAATAAGCAGTCCGGACGCGTCAATTACCTGCTGAACTATACCTTCAGCAAGGCCCTTGGCATTCGCGGAGAAGGCGGCTCGCCGTCCGGCGATCCGACCAACCTGAATAACGACTATGGCGTGCTTCCGAACGATCGTACGCACATCTTCAACGTCGCGTATGTGATCAATCTGCCCGACCCGGCGCACACCAACATGCTGGCCAAGGCGGTGGCCAACGGCTGGCAGATCTCGGGCATCTCACAGTTCCAGAGTGGCGCCAACCTGCAGGGCGTGGCCAGCAGCAACTTCAACCTGGGCGGCACGCTGCCGGCCGGTACCACCATTCCGGGCACGGGCGTGGCGCTGAACGCCGGGGCCGGCATCAGCCCGACGCTGATCAACGGTTCGCCGGACATCAATGTGCAGCCAATCCTGACGTGCGACCCGCGCAAAGGGCTGGCGGCCCATCAGTTCGTCAATCCGAACTGCTTCGCACTGCCGACGCCGGGGCACAACGGGGCCTTCATTTTCCCGTACCTGAAGGGCCCGGCGTACTTCAACAACGACTTGTCGGCGTTCAAGAATTTCAACTTTAGCGAGACCAAGAAGCTGCAATTACGGTTCTCGGCCTATAACTTCTTGAACCACCCGATCACGTCCTTCATCTCAGGCGATCAGAATCTGAGCCTGAATCTGGATCCCGTCACCGGTAAGTCGACCAACCAGCGCTTCGGGTATGCCGATTACAAGATCGGACATCGCATCATCCAGCTGGCTTTGAAGTTCTACTTCTAGGCTTCGCTCCAACACGTGGCACCTAGCGGGGAGG
>DOZZ01000060.1:0-591 GCA_003517725.1 Bryobacterales bacterium
GAAACAGATGACCGGCGAAGAACTCGAAAAGGCGGCGCAGGAGCACTTCAAGGCCATGCCGGCTTAATGCGTCATCGCATAGATCACGTAATTCACGCCAATCCGAATTCCTAACGCGGAATACTTCTCGGGATACCGTGGCTCATCCGCCCACTCCCAGCTGTCGCCAAGGTCCATGTTGTGGCAGATGGCTACCATGATGCGGCCCTTGTCGTCGTAGATCCCGCGCCAACGGGGGTAGATGCCGTCCTTTTCGTAGACGCGGCCGGAGTGCAGGAACTGCGCCCCGGGCACCTGATAGCGGTCATCCAGGTCGTACAGCGTGTGGAAGATCGGGGCGCTGTTCTCGAGCTCGACAATGGGCCTGTCGGGAAACACGCGCTGCATGCTGGCCACGAAAACGGCCCATTCTTCGGTGCCGTGGAAATCGTCGCACATGAAAAATCCGCCGCGCAGCAGGTATTCGCGGAGCTTGGCGGCCTGCGCGTCGGTCAATTGCCAGTGCCCCACCTCGACGCCGTAGAGCCAGGGCCAGTTGTAAACTTCGTCGCCGTCATCCAGATTGACGGGCTGCTCGACGGAGCGCGCATG
>DOZZ01000060.1:744-6171 GCA_003517725.1 Bryobacterales bacterium
CGCGCGAAGGCCCACTCGGTCTTCTCCTGGTAATCGGGCGGCAGCGGGAAATTTTCATATTCGATGCCGGGGTATTCGCGAAAGGGCCGCTGCCAGGCATAGCCCGCCCCGAGCAGCAGCACGCCGCAGGCGACGGCGCCGAGGATGGCCCGGATACGCATCTCTGCGGTGAGTGTAGCATCGCGATAGAATGATGGCCGCTAGAGCCTACAACCATGACCAAGCCTTCCGCCACGCGCCGCCAGTTTGC
This sequence comes from Bryobacterales bacterium, assembly GCA_003517725.1. Lineage (GTDB taxonomy): Bacteria > Acidobacteriota > Terriglobia > Bryobacterales > Bryobacteraceae > DOZZ01. The sequence continues at coordinate 995 of DOZZ01000060.1, forward strand.
CCAGTTCGCGTCCGCCGCCATTGCCACCAGCCAGTTTCCGATTTTGGGCGCGAATGATCGCGTCAACGTCGGGATCGTGGGCCTGGGCGGCCGCGGCAACGATCACATAAACTATTACGGCAGCCTCGATCAGGACTGCCGCATCGCCGCCGTGTGCGACGTCAACCAGGCCGCCCGCGAGCGCGCCACCGCCAAAATCCTGAAGCAGAAGGGCTACTCACCCAAGGAATATGAGGACATGCGCAAGGTGTTCGAATCCAAAGACATCGACGCCGTCTCGCTGCCGCTGCCCAACCACTGGCACGCGCTGGCCACCATCTGGGCGTGCCAGGCGGGCAAAGACGTCTACGTGGAGAAACCAGCCAGCCACAACATCTTCGAGGGCCACAAGATGGTGGAGGCGGCGCGCAAATACAAGCGCATGGTGCAGGTGGGCTCGCAGAGCCGCACGCTGCCGCACAAGCGGCAGGCCATCCAGCTGCTCTCCGAGGGCGCCGTCGGCAACATCTATATGGTGCGCGGCATCTGCTTCCGGCGCCGCTTCTCGATTGGCCACACGCCGGACGAGCCGGTGCCCGCGGGCATCGACTGGGACAAATTTCTGGGCCCCGCGCAGTACAAGCCCTACAGCAAAAACAAATTTGCCTATAACTGGCACTGGTTCTTCGACACCGGCAACGGCGATATCGGCAACCAGGGCGTGCATGAAATGGACATCGGCGTGTGGGGCCTGGGCCGCGGCGACTGGCCCACCACAGTGATGTCGAGCGGCGGCAAATTTAGATGGGTGGACGACCAGGAGACGCCCAACACGCTGCAGACCAGCTATAATTTCGGCGACCGCGAGATGACCTTCGAGGTCCGCAACCTGCCGACGCCCACCGAAGCACTGGCGCCGTTGCGGCCCAACTACGTCGGCAACATTTTCATGGGCGACAAAGGCTTCATGGTGCTGGACCAGGGCGGCTTCCAGCTCTATAAGAGCGCGGCGGCGAACGTTAGCGGCGAAGCGGCGCGCGGCGCGGGCGCGGGGAACAAGGAGAAGTACGAGAAGTCGACCGTGGTGACCGCGACGGGTGACGATGCCACGCCGCACATGAAAAACTTTCTGGACGCGGTACGCTCGCGCGATTATAAGTCGCTGCACGCCGAGATCGAAATCGGCGCGCGTTCGGCGGCGTTCTGCCACCTGGCCAACATCTCCTACCGCACCGGCCGCATGCTGAAACTCGACCCGAAGACGGGCATGATCCAGGGCGATAACGAAGCGCGGGCGCTGATGACCAGAAACTATCGCAAGCCCTACGTGGTGCCCGACCAGGTCTAACAGAAGTTTCTCGGGTCGCGGAAGAGACGACCATCGCTGACCGCCTCCCGCATAGATGCGTACGGGCGCTCCTAACGCATACGGCTCCTACCTCGGATGAATGGCGGCAAATCGGCCGTGCCCTTTGCCGCACACCCCCCAAGCCCGGTGACACGCCTTTCCCGTCCTGTGCCGCTGGAGTGCGGTCCTGTTTGGTGTTCTCCTTGGTGGGCGTCCTTCCTCCACGGACTCCGCCGCTGGGACCTGTTGCTCCGGCTGATTCTGGATCTGTGCGCATAAGGGCGCCAATAAACAGTGCCGCGGTCCAACCTGCCCGCTGTGCTCTCCATGCCATCGCCCGTCCAACCGCCGGCCTCCCATAGGTGCCACGCCGGGCTATCCCACGTAAACTCTGGCCGGTGCTGACCCTTACTAACGCGATGTGCTTGGCCGCAAACGTGCTGCGGCCGTCGTACTGAGGGCAGGCGTGGGCGAAGATCAAGGCGCGGAAGCGCGCGGGCGTGAATTGAAACCCGGTGAGCAGCGGACCGCCGAGGAGCATGCCTCGGTACCGGTTAGCGTGGTGCATGAAGCGGTGCGCCGGCAGGGCGAAGAGGAACTTGGCCGCTCGCTGCAGGCACTGGCGTGGTCAGGCCTGGCGGCCGGCCTCTCGATGGGCATGTCGCTGGTGACCGAGGGCCCCTGCTGCAGGCCTATCTGCCGGAGGCGCCCTGGCGGCACGTAGTGGTGAAGATGGGTTATGCGGTGGGCTATCTGCTGGTGGTCGGCGGGCGCCAGCAACTGTTCACCGAGAACACCTTGACGCCCATTATTCCGCTGCTTGCCCGCCGCGATATGGAAACGTTCCAGCGCGTTATGAAGCTGTGGGCGGTGGTGTTGCTGGCCAACCTGGCTGGCGCCCATCTGGCGGCTTGGGCCCTCAGTAATACCCCGGCCTTCGACCGTAATGTGCAGCATGCTTTCGACACGCTGGCCCACCAAGCCGTGGCTGTCAGCTTCGGAGCCGCTATGGTGCGCGGCATTTTCTCAGGCTGGCTGATTGCCTCGATGGTGTGGATTTTAGCGGCCGTGGAGGACGGCAAGATCGCCGTAATTCTGGTGCTTACCTACATGGTCGGGCTGGGAAGCTTCACGCACATCGTGGCGGGCTCGGTGGATGCCTTGTTCCTGGTGTGGAACGGCACGCTGGCGTGGACCGCGTATGCCATGGGTTACGCGCTCCCCACGCTGATCGGCAATATCATTGGAGGCGTATCGCTGGTCTCGGCGCTAAACCATGCGCAGGTGGTGGCGGGCACGCCACAAAATCCACTGAAGAAAAACTAATGCTTGGTGGGCTTGTGGGCCGTCTCGGAGTCGCCCGAAATAAAGATCTCGCCGTGATCGTGATTGCGGGAATCGGCGGCAGGCTCGCCGTTGACGTCGGCCGCGCTGGCAGCCAGCAAGCGGCGGAGCATGGGCGTGGTTGGGTAATTCGCCTCAATATAGTCGACACCCAACGCGGTCAGGGCGAAGTCCGAATTGTCTTCGCGCGTGATCAGCTTCTTCCCGCGGAGATACCAGGTGGTGAAATCCAGGTACTCGCGCGGAAAACCCATGCGGGCCTCCAGATCGGCCAGTGAAACGTGGGGACGGTCTACATTCACCCGGCGTTTTTGGTAAAGGATCGACAGCACGGCCAGACGCCGGTTCACCTCGCCTTCGATGCCATCCAGGAAATCGACGGCTTCATAAACTGGGAGCGGCTGCTGCTCGCGGGAGTTGAGCGAGGCATCGTAAGCGGCGCGGCGTTCCGGATCGGTCAAGGTCTCGAAGGCGCGTTTTAACAGCAGAAATCGTTCGGGGTCGCCCGTCTCGGAATTATCCGGGTGGAAGCGGCTGGCCAGGTAGCGATACACGCGGTGGATCGTCTCGGGCTCCGCGTTCGGACTGATCTGCAGAAAAGCGTAGTAGTCGCGCGAGTCCGCTGGAGGCGCGGTGTTGGTCTTCTTTGTTTCCTCGTTCTGCTCCAGTCCGATCAAAAAACTACCTCCATTGCGCGCACAGTGGCGAACTACGCAAAAACCGGCGGGCCAGCCATCATGGCCCTGGATGTAGACAGTCGTGCCGGGCGGCACTTCCGTCGGGCTGCGGATTCCAATGCCACGGGGGGAGATGTCCAAGCCTTCGGCCTGCTCGGCATGCGTGCAGCCGCTAGCATCTTTCCAAGACATCGAATACGTCTTGTGAGATGCACTTCGCTGCTCCCGCCGCATGTTGACTTTCACGCCCAATGCTCCCGCAACCAGTGCCTTTACCGCGTCGGCCGATTTCATAGTAGTGTAGTACCTTCTTATGGCAATGCAAGTGTAAACATCGGTCGGCAGGGTATTGCTATTATGATTGATCCAAAATAAAACACTCGAATTCTAATAGGCATGTATTGTAAATGCTTCGGGGCCGCCACTCGAGAGTGGTGGCTTTCGGGAGGGCTTTCTCTCTACTTTTTTGTGCCAAAATAAATTTGTGAAACTCCCCTCCGTTCTCCTGTTCGCGGCACTTTGTCTGGCTGGAAACGCCGCCGCAATGGATCTTCCGGCCGTCAATCTGGTCCGCGTCCCGCAGGGCGGTATTCAGCCGCAGGTCGTCGCGCGGGATCGCGTGGTGCACCTCATCTATTACCTGGGCGACTCCGGAAAGGGCGACATTTACTATGTTCGGTCGCGCGATTTCGGCCGCACCTTCTCCACGCCCCTCCGCGTGAACCAGACGCCGGGTAGCGCGATCGCGGCCGGCACCATCCGGGGCGCGCAACTCGCGGTGGGCCGCAACGGCCGCGTCCACGTGGCGTGGAACGGCTCGGACGCCGCTCAGCCGCGCGGACCGGCGGGCCAGTCGCCCATGCTCTATACGCGCCTGAACGATGCCGGCACGGCGTTTGAACCGGAGCGCAACCTGATCCAGGCGGCCTATGGTTTGGATGGCGGCGGATCTCTCGCGGCCGACCCCAAGGGCAACGTCTACGTGTTCTGGCATGCTCCGCTGGTGGGACAAAAGGGCGAGGCGAATCGACGCGTGTGGATGAGCAAATCAAGCGATGACGGCAAGACCTTCAGCCCCGAAGAGGTGGCCTTTACGGCCCCCACCGGCGCCTGCGGATGCTGCGGCCTGCGCGCGTATGCCGACGCCGCCAGCAACGTGTACGTACTGTTCCGCTCCGCCACCGACACGGTGCATCGCGACATCTGGCTGCTGACCTCGAAAGACCGGGGCCGCTCGTTTCAAGGCGCCGATATTTCGAAATGGAACATTGGGGCATGCGTCATGAGCTCCGAATCGTTCGCGCCATCGCCCGACGGCATTCTGGCGGCTTGGGAGACCGAGAAGCAGACCTACTTCGCCCGCATTCGCCCGGGCACGGACAGCGTCTCGACGCCGATTGCCGCGCCCGGCTTACCCGTGAACCGCAAGTATCCGGCAGTGGCGAGCAACAGCCGCAGTGAAACGCTTTTCGCGTGGACCGAAGGCACGGCGTGGAAGCGCGGCGGGGCCGTCGAATGGCAGGTGTTCGATCGGGAGGGCCGGGCGCAAGCCGCCAGCGGCAAGGCGGACGGCGTGCCGATCTGGAGCCTGGTGGCGGCCTTTGCCAAACCCGACGGCAGCTTCGTCGTTATCTACTGAGTTCACCCCTAGGACTCTCGACTTAGAAGTAAAGCTTGCCCGCGAGCTGCACCAGCCTCGGGAAGTTCTGCTGCTGTAGCGTCACCTTCCCAAACTGCGGGCTGCGCCAGTCCGTGTTGGGGCCCGGCATAATCGGCGTGTTGCTGACGTTGAACGATTCGGCGCGGAACTGGAACGTGAACCGCTCGCT
>DOZZ01000232.1:0-5307 GCA_003517725.1 Bryobacterales bacterium
GGAGGGCTTTCAGCCCGACTGCACCGCCAGGCGCTGAGGGTCACCTTGCGTGTGTTCTTGAGGATTGTCGGGCTGAAGCCCTCTGCACGCTCAAGCGCGCCCCACAAAACCGGTTGTGGAATGGAGATCGAGAGAATTCAACCACGCTCCACCAACCCCCGCCGCAGCCGCTCCCGCAAATCCTGCGTGGCCTTCCGGTGGCACGGCAAACACAGCGTGCGAATATTCGCCAGGTCGCACTCGCCGCCGCCTTCCGCTACCGGCAGAATGTGGTCCGCGTCCCACAGGCTGCGCCGGTTCATGCGCGTCAACTCCCAGCGCGCCAGCAGTTCCAAACGCCGAACGCCGCGCGCACGCCGCAAGACGTGAAACGCATGCACGGCGTCGATCCGGCACACCGCGCAAATGCCCTTGTCGCGCAACAACACCTGCTCCCGTAAGTATCCGGGATTCGAGCGCAAGCGCCACTCATGTACACACCACGCGGAGCAAAAGGTATGCCGCCGCGCCGGAACTTCCATGGCGCACCAGCGGCACAGCGCGCGGCCTGAAGGGCCTTGCGGAAGCTCCGTGCGGTCCACCCGGCCGCCCGACATTTTGCGCGTCGTGCTCATCTGGTCAGCCTTCGATTGTAGAGCACCGGCCACGAATGTCGATATGATTGACGTTGCTCAAATCAATCGCGCTCGTTTCGCTGTTCCTGGCGGCCGCCGGCTGCGCGTGCGCCCAGTCGCAAAGCATCGTCGTCACCGGCGCAGCCGTGCCGATTCCGCTGGCCGAAGCCGATCGCGACGTCACGGTGCTGCCCCTCGCCCCCAACGAACGTCCGCTTTTCGATTCGTGGTTCGAACTGTTGCAACTGGACCCCGCGCTCGATCTTCGCCAGCGCGCGCCCGGCGGCTTCATCGCGGACCTCTCGATTCGCGGCGCCACTTTCGGCCAGACTCTGGTCCTGCTCAACGGCCTGCGTCTCAACGATTCGCAGACCGGTCACTTCAATCTCGACTTGCCGGTGCCGCTCGATATGGTCAGCGGCATGGAAGTCATGAAAGGGTCGGGCTCGACGCTCTACGGCTCGGACGCCATCGGCGGCGTGGTCAACGTCATCACGCACCCGCGCGAAACGCCGTCGCTGCGCCTACTCACCGGCATCGGCAACTTCGGTACCAACCAGGAACATCTCATCGGCGCGTTCGGCGGCCCGGCCATTTCGGAAGAGGTCGCCGTAGCCCGCGATTTTTCATCCGGCTTCGCGCCCGATCGCGATTACCGCAACCTGGCCCTCAGTTCCCTGACGTCACTACATCCGGCCTGGGGCGCAACGAGCCTGCTGCTGGCGTACAGCGACCGCCCCTATGGCGCCGACCAGTTCTACGGCCCTTACCCTTCCTGGGAGCGCACCAAAACATGGTTCGCCTCGCTGCATCAGAACCTTGGCGACCACACCGAGGCCAGCTTCGCGTTTCGCCGCCACACCGATCTCTTCGTGCTGTTCCGCGACCATCCGCAAATCTACACCAACCGGCACGTGCTCGACTCCTGGCAAGGCGATCTGCGGCGGCATGACGATCTGCCCGGACACGCCGTCATCAGCTACGGCGTCGAGGGTCTGGCGGACTCCATTACCAGCACCAATCTCGGCATGCGCAGCCGCACGCGCGGCAGCGGCTACGTCTTCTATGACGTGCGCGCGCTGCACCGCTTTGGACTTTCGGCCGGCCTGCGCGAGGAGGTGTACGGCTCGCGCCAGGTGGCCACCAGCCCGTCACTCAGCGGCACCGCGTGGCTCTCGTCGCGTTTCAAGCTGCGCGCGTCCGCCAGCCGCGCGTTCCGCTTGCCGAGTTACACCGATCTGTATTACTCGGACCCGGCCAATCGCGGCAACCCGAATCTTAAGCCCGAAAGCGCCACCAGCTACGAGGCCGGCGTGGACGGCTATGTCCGCGCCAATCTGCGCGGCTCGCTGACCGTCTTCCAGCGCCGCAGCACCGACGGGATCGACTACGTGCGCGCCAACAGCACTGCCGTGTGGCAGGCCACCAATTTCGACCGGCTGCACTTCACCGGCGTCGAAGCCGCCGCCGTGTATGAGCCCGTCGCAAGCCAGCATTTCTCAGCCAGCTTCGCCGCGCTGCGCGGCGTCACGGGCACGGCCATCCTGCAAAGCAAATACGCATTCAACTACGCCGCGCACAGCGGCGTCCTCGAGTGGCGCGGCACGTTCCGCAATATGCTGATCGCCCGCACCCGCATCGGTGTCGTGGATCTCGTCGGCCGCGGCCCCTACGCCGTTTGGGACGTGTCGGGGGCCCGAGCCACCGGCCGCGTGCGCCCCTTCCTGCAACTGCGCAACCTGGGCGGCACCGTGTATCAGGAAATTCCGTCCGTGCGCATGCCGGGACGCGGCATACTGGGCGGCTTCGAGTTTGTCCTTTAGTGCTTCACGCGCGCAATCGCCACAGCCCCCGCCCCCATCAGCAACGCTGCGGCGCCGAAACCGGCGGCCGGCGACACCACGCTCCACAGGGTTCCCAGCAGCGCGCTGGCGATCAGGTCGCCCGCTCCATTCACCAGGCCCAGTGTGCCGTATGCGGTCCCGCGCGCCGCGGCCTCGGTTAAATCCGGCGTGATGGCGCCTTGCATGGTCTCCTGCGCCGAAGCAAAAATACCGCTCAGCACGAAGAGTGCGCCCATCGCCCAGGCACTCGTGCTGCCGGCCCGGAACATCAGCGCCACCCCCAGCGCGGTCAGCGCCGCAGCGCCATAGCCGATGCTCAGCAGCGCCGTCTTCGACACCCGATCACCGAGCGCCCCGATGGGGTACGACGCCGCCGCATAAACAATGTTGCGAGCCACGTAGAACAGCGCCGCGAACTCCGCCGCGCGCACCCCGCCGAAACGCGGCGTCAGCAACACTGCCGCCGCCATAATCAGCAGCGTCGGCGAGAAGTCGCCCGCGCCAAACAGGCCCACTGCCGTCAAGAAGCGGCGGAAGGCCGCCGGCTGTTGCCGCAGCGCAAGCCACATCGACACGCGCGGCCGCGGCTGCCGCCGTTGTTCGCGCACCATGATCCAGAACACCAGCGGCGCGGCCAGGCCCGGAATCAAAGAGAGTAGAAAGACTCGCCGGAATGCCAAATCGGGAGGTTGGTGCGGCAAAATGTGCAAAAGCAGCGCGCCGCACAGCGGGCCCAGCACCGCGCCTACCGTATCGCCCGCGCGATGAATGCCGAAGGCTTTGCCGCGCACTTCGGGCGGCACCGATTCCGAGAGCATGGCGTCGCGCAAAGAGCCGCGAATGCCTTTGCCGAACCAGCTGACCATGCGTCCCGCCAGGATCATGGGCCACGCGAACGCCAGCGCGAATAGCGAAAGCCCCGTGCCGGTAAAAAAGTAGCCGACCGTGACCATGGTTTTGCGGTGACCCAGGCGATCGGTCCACCACCCCGACACCAGTTTCAGAACGCTCGCGATACCGTCGGAAAGGCCTTCAATCCAGCCCAGCGCCGCCGCTGACACGCCGATCACGGGCAGAAAGCCGGGCACCACGGCCAGCACCATTTCGTAACAGGCATCCGACAGCAGACTCGTAAAGGTCATGCCGGCGACGTTGCGGTTCCACCAGGCAGCGCGCTGGCTCATGCGAGTGCTTTATCGTAACAGGGTAGAAAAAACTCGCGAAATCTCAGTGGCCTTCGGCTTCCAGCAGGCGCTCGACTTCCATGGCCGCCATGCAGCCGGCGCCCGATGCCGTGATGGCCTGGCGGTAGACGCGGTCCTGCACGTCCCCCGCGTGGAACACGGCATGCACGCTGGTGCGCGCGCCGCCCTTCGAGATGATGTAGCCGTCTTCGTCGAGATCGATCTGGCCGCGGAACACTTTGGTGTTCGGGATGTGGCCGATGGCGACGAAGAAGCCGTCGACTGGCTCTAGCGAGGTCTCCCCCGTGACGATGTTCCGAAGGCGCGCGCCGGTGACCATGCCCTGCTCGACGTCGAGCACCTCGTCCACCACGGTGTTGAGCACCATCTTGATCTTAGGATTGGCGCGCACGCGGTCGAGCATGATCTTTGACGCCCGGAAGCTGTCTTTGCGATGCACCAGCGTGACGCTGCCGAAGCGCGTCAGGAAGTTGGCTTCCTCCATGGCGGAGTCGCCGCCGCCAATGACGAGGATCTTCTTGCCCCTGTAAAAAAAGCCGTCGCAGGTGGCGCACGAACTGACGCCTTTGCCGATCAGCTTCTGCTCACTGGGCAGGCCCAGCCAGCGCGCTGAAGCGCCCGACGCGATGATGAGCGTGCGCGTCTCTACCCACTGCCCTTCGATGTTGAGGCGGAAAGGGCGGCGCTGCAGTTCGGCCGTGACTACGTTGCCGTGCACGTATTCGGCGCCGAAACGCTGGGCCTGCTTCTTCATGCTCTCCACCAGGTCGGGGCCGTTGATGCCCTCGGGGAAGCCCGGAAAATTTTCGACTTCGCTGGTGATCGAGAGCTGCCCGCCGGCTTCGTGACCCATCACCACCAGCGGCTTCAGATTGGCGCGCGCGGCGTAGATGGCGGCGGTGTTGCCCGCGCAGCCGGACCCTACGATGACCACGTCACGAAGTATTGCGGTGTCCATTAATTGGCCTTGATGTCGATTAGTTTTCTCAATCTAGCATGCCGTATGCAGCACTCGCCGCGCGGGATGGGTCCGCCATGCGGGCAGGTTTCCGGGTGCCCCAGAAAGGTGCAGATACGGTCGGTGACTTCCGGGCTCAGGATGTGCTCGAAGGTGCAGGCGTTCGACTCGACCGAGGCGGCATCGCGGATCGACAGGACGTCCATGAAGAGGCGCTCGGCCAGGCGGTGGCGGCGGATGACGCTACGCGCGCGTTCCTCGCCGGCGGGCGCGAAGTGCAGGCCGTGCTCGTCGACGAAGACCAGGCCGATGCGGGTCATGGTGCTCACCAGGCGGCGCTGTTGCGCGGCGGTGAACTGGCGGCACTCGGCGTGGAACGCCTCGCCGCCGGTGCGGTCGCGCTCGGACCACATCTGTTCGAGGACTTCGTCGAAATGCTGATTTTCCTCGGACGAGAAGACCGTGGTCTCGACGATGCGGCCGTGATCGAGATCGATGCGGCGGTCCGCGGCGCGGCCCACGTGCTCGTCGTGCGTGACCATCAGGATGGTGCGGCCGCGGGCGTGCAATTCGCCCAGCAGATTCATAACTCCGCGCTGATTTTCGGCGTCGAGGTTGCCGGTGGGTTCGTCGGCCAGGATCAGCTTGGGGTCGTTAATGAGCGCGCGGGCGATGGCCACGCGCTG
>DOZZ01000232.1:5463-6496 GCA_003517725.1 Bryobacterales bacterium
GCCACGCGCTGCTGCTCGCCGCCCGAGAGCCGCGAGGGCAAGTGCGAGATGCGATGGCTGAGGCCCACCTGATCGAGCGCGCGGCGGGCTTCGGTCTGGTCACTCATGCTGTGGAAATATTGCGCGAGCATCACGTTCTCGAGCGCGGTGAGGTGCGGGATTAGGTGGAATTGTTGGAAGATGAAGCCGACGCTCTCGGCGCGGAAGCGGGCGAGGTCATGGCGATTGAGCCTGGCGGTGTCGGTCTGGCCGATGCGCACGATGCCGCTGGAGGCTTGGTCGAGGCAGCCGAGCAGGTTCAGCAGCGTGGTTTTGCCGGAGCCCGAGGGGCCCATAATGGCGAGCCATTCACCGGCTTCGACCGAGAAACTGACGCCATCGAGCGCGCGCACTTCGGTGGCGCCGGGGTAGATTTTGCGAACATCGGTGAGCTCAACGAGGTTGGCCATTATTCTCCGCGCAGGATAACAGCGGGCTCAATGCGCCAGATGCGCCCGGCGGCGACCAGCGTGGCCGCGACTGCGACCGCGAGGGTCATGGCCGCGACGGCCAGCAGCACGCGGATGTCCGGTTGCAGCTCCCACACACCTCCGAAGATGGCGCGGGCGATGGACGCGGCCACCAGCAGCCCCAGGATGTAGCCGGCGATGGCTGAGAGCGCCGAGAGGATGACGGACTCCGAGACAAACAGCGCGGCGATGCGGCGCTCGGCGGCGCCGATGGCTTTGAGGATGCCGATTTCGCGCGAGCGTTCGAGCACGAGCTCGCTGAAGTTGCTGCTGACGCAGAGCATAGTGATGGCCAGGATGACGAGCAGCAGCGCCAACAGCGCGCCGCGGATGCGCAGGACCAATTGCGATTCGGTGTCGGCGACGGCGCGCAGCACGCGCACATCGGCTTGCGGGAAGGCGGCGGCCAACGCAGCGCGGGCAGATTCGAGGCGCGCGTTGTCGGCATGGGCTTCCACCAGCGAGACGGCGTTCGAGATGCCGGAGAGTTGTTGCGCGGTCTCGAAGGGAACGATGATCTGATT
>DOZZ01000232.1:6535-9504 GCA_003517725.1 Bryobacterales bacterium
TTGGCGCCGGCGAGGCATTCACCGGGCCCGGCGGTGCGCGCGCCGCGAGCCTGCCAATAGGCGTGCAGCGCTGGGGCGAAGGCGAAGTCGATGCCGGCCACCGGGACGTCGCGGCCCTCAATTTTGGCGCTGGTGAGCAGAACCGGCGCAGCGATGGCCTGCCGCGCGCGGACAGCGGTGACGGCCTCGAGCGGCAGCGTGGCGCCGGGCGCCGCGACCATCACGAGATTGGCGCCGAAGTCCTGAAATTCCGTGCGGATCCGGCGCTCGACGCTGGAGTAGAGGCTGAACAATGTGGTGGCGAGCGTGGCGGCGACCGCCAGCGACGACGCGGCCAGCAACAGGCGTCCGCGGCGGTAGCGCAGGGCGGATTGCAGAAACTTCCAGAGCACTACAGGCCTTCCCTCAAGACGATGGCCGGATCGAGCAAAAGCGTGCGGCGTACCGGCTGGATCGCGCCGGCGACCGAGACCGCGACAGCCGCCAGCACCAGCACCGGCAGCAGTAGCCAAGGGGCGTCGACGTGGACATGAAACACGGTTTGGCCCACCCAACGGGCCAGCAGCACGCCGGCGAGACCACCGGCCAATCCGCCCAGCAGACCTTGCAGCGCGACCTCGGTGGCCAGCAGCGCCCCGATGGTGAAATCGGTGGCGCCGGTGGCCTGCATAATGGCGATTTCGTCGCGGCGCTCCAGCATCGTCGCAGCCGTGACGCTCCACACCGTGAGGGCCGCGGAAACCAGGGCGACCAGAGCGATCAGCAGCATCAGGCCGCTGATTTTGGACAGCACTTTGCCTTCGCCCTCGGCCACGCGGCGCACCGGGCGCGCTACGGCCATGGGCAGCGCTTCGGTGATCTGGTGGGCGATGGAGGTGACGTAGTTGGTGCAGCTCCAGCGCTCGAGCTCCTCGGGCGCCATAGTTTTGGGATCTTTGCGGGCGAAGTCGTCCTCGGGCTTAGTCAGAGCGGAGACCTGCACGGCATCGACTTGGTTGGGCCGATGCGTAAGGCTTTGGGCGATGGCCAAGGGCAAGATGACACGCTCATCTTCATCGCCGCCGGATTCGAGGATGCCGGCCACGGTGAAGGGCTGGCCAAAAAGTTGAAGCGTGCTGCCGGGCTGCAGATTCAGGCGGCGGGCAAGGGCGGCGCCGACCAGGCAGGCCTGGGTTTCGTCGTCAAGTAGCCAGCGCCCTTTTACTTGCCAGGATGAATTCACCACGGGTGCGCCGGTGTACTGCGGTCGGCGGTCGAGACCGGGATACGCGTGATGGAACCAGAGGCCTTCAACGGGCAGATCGCCGCTGCGCGCCTGGAGCGAGGGTGAAAAGCCTATGATATTGAGCCCCCAGAATATGCGTTTGATGCGGGGCAGCTGGTCTTCAGGGATGAAAGCGGCCTGGCCCACGGGAGCCGCCCAGACGCCGGCGACCTGCGTGGCAAGCGCTTGGGCGCGCGGCGTGACCAGAATGTTGGCGCCCAAGCTGCGCAGTTCGCGGCCGACCTGGTCGCCGATATCGAGCAGGACGCCGAGCATCGACATCGCCACGGCGGTGCCGAGCGCCACGGCCGCGATGGCCATGGCTTTGCGCCCGGGCGAGCGGCGCAGCGACTCTGTTACGAACCGGCCAAACATTAGCTGCCGGTACCACCCGCGGTCTTAAAATAACGCACCCCGCCCGAGAGCGCGCTGGCCGGGATCACCAGATCCGTCCCTTCGATGGACGAAGCCAGAGGCACCGGATTGCAGCCGCCGCGGGTGCCGATAGAGGGGATCACGATGGCCGACGAGCAATGCCGGCAGATGACGTTGGGACCTTTCTGGTAATAGCCTTGCGAGCCGCAGATCTGGCAGGCGTCGAAGGCGACCGCGAGTGACTTATCGGGGCGCGCGATGACGATGACGCGCACCGTGGAGCCGTCGGACTCGAGCGAAAAGCGGTGCAGATTGCCGTCGGAGACCTGGCTGACCGGGATGCGCGCGACGCCGCCCGTGATGGCCACGGGGATAGCCGCCGAGAGGCTGATGGCCGAGCGGGCGTAGAGGAATTCGGCCGTGATGGCCATGATGAAGAGGGCCGAGGCGGTGCAGCAGGCGATCACCCAAAGGCGCTCGCGGTGGGCGCTCCAGGCCGCTTTGCGGAGCGCGGCGCCCTCCAGATTTTTGGCGGGCGCGGTTTTGCGGCCGCGCCATTCGAGCAGGGCCATGAAGCCGGCCAGGGCCAGGATCACGACGAAAAAGAAGACATCGTTACGCACAATGGGGCCGACGATTGCCATCTCGGTGGTGCTGCTGGGCAGGATCTGGGCTTCGGAGAGCTCGTGCAGGCCGGTGATGGTGAGTTGGGCCACCACCACCATCAGGATGACGGTGGTGATCTGAAAGAAACTGCGGATGTTGATGCGCACCGTGCCGCGCACGAAGCTGAAGCCGAAGAGCACGGCCAGCAAAAGGCCGAGGGCCACGCCGGTGGCTTCGAGGACGCCCGAGGTATCGAGGCGGACGGCGGCCAGCATCAGCACCGTTTCGACGCCTTCGCGGAAGATCATCAGAAAAACGAAGAGGAAGACGGCCCAGCCGGCGGAACCGGTGGAAGAGCTGCGCTGCAGGCGCGATTCGATCTCGCCCTTCATGCCTTTAGCGGCGCGGTTCATCCACCAGACCATGCTCGCCACAAACACGGCGCTGACCAGCAGGACCCACCCGCCGTAAGCATCCTCATTGATTTCGAGGCGGCTTAGGAGCAAGGCCACGGCGATGCTGCCCGTAATGCCGGCCAGGATGCCGCGGTAGACGGACGGCAACAGCTCGGGGCGGCCCAGTTTGCGGAGATAGGCCACGGCAATGGCGATCACCAGCGCGGCTTCGACGCCCTCGCGCAGCGTGATGATGAAGGTCTGGAGCATGGGACTAACAGCGGCTAAGAGTCGGCAAACACTATGATATCAGGAATTGGGACTAAAGC
>DOZZ01000232.1:9633-15464 GCA_003517725.1 Bryobacterales bacterium
AGGGGCTGAAAGGGACAGCCTGATGTGGTACTTTCGCGCAACTATCGATACATAAAAACCCTCCGATTCTCTCGCGGGCGCGTCCGCTGAGGAAGATTCAGCGGAATTTCCGGGATATCCGGATTCCCCGGAGCACCTTTTGGACGAAAGTGCTCTGGCCACATATCCCATAACGTTCGCAATCGGCGCGAAAGAGGCAGATCAGGCTGTCCCTCTCGGGGCCCCTCTCGGGGGCCACTTTCTTACTTGGTTGCGGAACATGTATAGCAATTGCAGGGGAGCCTTGGGCCGGGGCACTCTTCGGCGGCATAGGCGTCGGGGGGATCGTTACGACCTTCATCATGGGAAGGACCACTCCGGCGGGCGAGGAATCAACAACCGCGCCAGGTTCTGATCCAGAACGTTGAAGGGAAACCCTGCCTACAAATCCAAGAAGTAATTAGGTCAGATTGAGAGCTTTAGACGGTTAAGATGCGCCAGCCCAGGCGGAGGATCTGGTCGACGCCGATTTGGAGGGCGGGACGCGCACCAATGTGCACCGCTAACAGGCGTTCGAAGATCTGGTTGTTTTGGGCAAAGGTTCGGAGCACGCGGCCGCGCAGACCGTCGTGATTGGCGAGCAGCAGCAACATTTGAGCCATCACTCGCGGCCGCCGGCTGATGCGGTCGTGGGCGGCCTGGTACTGTTCCAGATTGTCGTGCGACAGGGCCGCGGCGAGCGCCAAAGCCTGGCGGAAACAGAGGCCAAGGCCTTCGCCGGTGATCGCATCGACGGAGCCAGATGCGTCGCCCACCAACGCCACGCGGCCGCGCTGGACCGAGCGCAGCGTACGGCTGACGGTGAGGGCGCCGCGTTCCGACGAGCAGGGCGCGGCGCAACGCAGCCGGGCTTCTAGAGCGGGGAAGGCGGCCAGGGCGGCGTCGACGCGCAGGTGCGGGAGGCTGGAGATTACCGCTACTCCCACTTGCGCCGGTCCGACGGGCGTCACGTAGATCTGGCAATTGGCGCCCCAGTAGAGTTCCATGCAGTCGGTCCAGGGAGCGATGCGGTAGTGGCGGCGGAAGGCGTAGCGGCGCTTTTCGCGGCTGGCGGCGGCGAGGCCCGCGGCGTGCCTTATGCGGGAGTTCTGGCCGTCGGCGCCGATGACCCAGCGGCTGCGGACTAAGCCGCGGCTGTGGCGCACGCCGCCCGGCGCCAGCTCAATTTCGAGGGCGCGCCAGTGCAGCGCGACCCCGCTGGCTTCGGCCCGCGTGACCAGGGCGCGGTGGAGGGCGAGGCGCCGCAGGCCTAGCGCCGGTTCGCCGGGGAATGCCGCGGCCGCAGTACAGCCGTCGCCGACAAAGCGGATGCCTCGAAATGGCAGGCCGGTGCTCGAATCGAAGCGTATGCCCATCTCGCCGAGGGCGGTCAGGCTCTCGGGCATCAGGGCTTCGCCACAAGCCTTGTCGATAGCGGGGGCGGCGCAATCGAGCACCGCGACGGTGAGCCCCTGGCGGCGCGCGGCGATGGCGCTGGCCAGTCCGGCTGGTCCGCCACCCACCACAACTACATCGAAATCCGGCACATTACCACCTCAATAGCAGCAATTCAGAGCAAAAACCAGGGCCCATGGCCGCCAACACAGACAACGTTCCGGGGGTGGGGCGGCGGTTCATCACATATTCTTCGAGCACAAAAAGCACGGAGGCCGATGACAGATTGCCCATGCGCGCGAGACATTCCCAGGAGGGTGCCAAAGCCGTTTCGGAAAGCCCCAATGTACGCGCCGAAACCTGCAACAGTTTAGGGCCGCCGGTGTGCAGAATCCACGTGCCGATCTCGTGGCGCGAAAGGCCATTGTCGGCCAGGAAGCGATCGACGTCGCCAGCCAGATTGCGTTCCACCACCTCGGGCACTTCGGGCGAGAGGACGATGCGAAAGCCTTTTTCAGAGATGTCCCAGCCCATGACGTCTTCAGTGGCCGAGTAGAAGACGGAGCGGGTGTCCAGGATGCCTGGCCCTGAAGACGCCACTTCCGCGCCCGTGACCAGGACCGCCGCGGCGCCATCGGCAAACAGGCCGGAGGCGATCAGATTGGCGGTGGATAGATCGTCTTTCTGCAGCGTGAGCGAGCAGATTTCGATGGCCAGCAGGGCCGCTACGCCCTTGGGATAAGCTTTGACATAGTCGGCGGCGCGCGACAGGCCAGCCGCGCCCGCCACGCAACCCAGGCCGAAAATCGGGATTCGCTTGAGCCCGTGGCTCAGGCCCATACGGTCGATCAGGCGCGCGTCGACCGACGGGCTGGCCACGCCCGTGACTGAGACGACGAAAAGCGCCTCGATGGCGGACGGGGCGATGGCGGCGCGTTGCAGGGCGCACGACAGAGCGCGCTCACCCAGGTCAAGTGCGGCTTCGATCCAAAGGTTGTTGGCTTCACCCCAGGAGGTGATCTGGGGATAACGCTCGACCGGGAAAGCCAAGTGGCGGAAATCGACGCCGGTGCGGGCATGCAGGCGTTCGAGAAAGGCCTGCTGTTCCGGATAACCTTCCCAATAAGCGCGGAACGCTTGGATCAATTCGGGTTGGGAGTAGCGATGAGCCGGCAGAACGCCAGCGACGGCGGCGATATTCATGAAGTCAGCGGGCCCGCAGCGTACACAGCCGTGAGACAGTATGGCGCGAACCGCGCCACTGCGTCAGCCTGTTATAAAAGAACAGTTACAAGCCAGCATCGAAGCCCAAGCCGATATCTTCCTCGCTGCCGGCGGGCAGAAGGTCGCGCAGCATCACGTCGATGGTGCGTTCCATGGTGCCGTCGGGCCGGAAGTGTATGCCGCACTCCTTGTCGCCGTCCTCTTCCCACCACCAGCGGCCGGCGCGCTCGTCCTCGCCGGGCAGGATGGCCCGGGTGCAAGGGGCGCAGCCGATGCTGGTGTAGCCCTTCTCATATAAAGGATGAATGGGGACGTCGTGACGCCGAATGTAGTCGTCGACTTCCTGGCGCGACCAGTCGAGCAGCGGGCTGATTTTGACGGGACTGGCGGCATCGTCGATCTGCGGCAGGCTGGCGCGGTCGGCGGTCTGCCCACGGCGCAAGCCCACCATGTAGGCGCGGAAACCGCGCAGCTTGCGGCCCAACGGGCGCACTTTGCGAATCTGGCAGCAGAGCAGGCGGTTGGCGACCGAGCGGCGGAACAGGTCGGGACCATGCTCGATACTCATCTGTTCGAGTTCGGTGGTGTCTGGCGCGACAGTTTCGACGCGCACGCCGTAGCGCTGGCGGACGGTTTCGAGAATCTGGTAGGTCTCTTCGGGCAGGCGGCCGGTATCGAGCGTGAAAACGCGGAACGGCAAGTTAAACTTCGACGCCATGTCGATAATGACCGATCCGCTCTTCTGGAAACTGGTGCAGATGGCCAGCTCTTTGCCGTATTTTTCGAGCGCCCAGCCAATAACTTCTTCGGCGGGACGGGCGGGGGATTCGACCACGCTCAGGCCTCCGCTTTACCGGCCAGGATGATGGCTACCGGCAGATCGCCCAGTTTGGTGTTCCAGGTCCAGTCATGCTCGCCCTCTTTGGTGAATCCTTCGGTACCGGAACCGGAGGCCAAGCTGAGGATGGCGGGATGCGGCGTGCCGGAGGCTTTGGTGCTCATCTCAATGACTTGCTGGAGGGTCGGCTGGGCCGCCGGGTCCTTATCGACAGCCACGGGGACGAGAGCAGCGAAATCCCGTTGAGGCGCAACGCCGAGGTGATCGCCCGTGACGGGAGTCAGCACGTACCGCAGCGTATAGAGGCCCGGCTTGAGGGGCTGGCCGCGGCGATCGGCGCCATTGCCGGCGAAGCGGATCACGCCCAGAAACGAACCCACCGGTATGGTCGGCAGGGTCACGGCGTCTTCCGTGGATTTCGGGCCATTGGGGGCCGTCTTAACAAACCAGATCTCGCACCACGCGCCCGCGGGGCCCGTGACCTTCAACCCGGCCGACTGGAGGCGGGACGACAGCGCGGGCGACAGTTCCGCCGGGGGGGCGCCGGCCGGGGCCGATTTATACTGCTGCCCGAAAGCAGCGGTGGCGAGACAAAAGATTAGGAAAAAATTGGGCATGAGAGGTTAGATTCCCGGCTTTCGAAAAAATATTCCCAAAAAGGACTGGTGAGATGTCCTGCGGGTTTAAAGATGCCTGGAGCGGGAGACGGGATTCGAACCCGCGACATCAACCTTGGCAAGGTTGCACTCTACCAACTGAGTTACTCCCGCCCGCTGAAGATCCCATTGTCGCCATAATTAAGCCGGCTGTCAATTGCACCGATCCGCGCTGACATGGCCGAAGTAAGCTACTGAAAACAAGTATCTTATAATTCTTATTGCACATGGAACAGCTGTGCTAGACTTGCGGTGCTGCGGATATCGGCTAACGAATTCGGCGTGAACGCGGGTGCGCGGTAAACCGATTTCCGGCAGTCTCAACGGGACTAATAGAGTGACTGTGCAAAGTAGCGAAGCGGGGCGCAGAGGTATATTTGTGTTCCGAAATATGGACGTAGCGAGCTTATGAACGCGTGGGATCTGATCAAACAACGCCTGGAGACCACGCTCAGCCCGGAAAGTTACCAGAACTGGATCAGCCGCACGCAATTGGCGCGCACCGATGGCGACGTGCTGTTTGTGGCCGTGCCGGACGCCGCCACGCGCGATTGGATCGAATCGGAATACGCGATGAAGATCACGGGCATCCTGCGGTCGCTGGGCGCCGAGTATCCGTTTCGCAACGTGGTCTATGAAACCACGGCCCGCGTCGAGCGTTCGGACCATGCGCCATCGCGCGACGAGCTGGAAGCGCCGGCGGCCAATCTAAATCCGCGCTTCACCTTCGAATCGTTCGTGGTGGGCAACTGCAACCAGTTCGCGCACGCCGCGGCGCGGGCTGTGGCCAACAACCCGTCGCGCAGCTACAACCCGCTGTTCATCTATGGCGGGGTAGGCATGGGCAAGACGCACCTGATGCACGCCATCGGGCGCGAGTTGTTCGCGCAGGGCAGCATGCGCATCATCTACACGTCGAGCGAACGCTTCACCAATGAAGTGGTCAGCAGCATCCGTACCGACCGCATGGCGCAACTGCGGCAGCGCTACCGCTCGGCGGACGTGCTGCTGATCGACGACATCCAGCTGCTGGGCAATAAGGACCGCACGCAGGAAGAGTTCTTCCACACCTTCAACGAACTCCACGAGCACCAGAAACAGATCGTTATCTCGAGCGACTCGCCGCCTAAAGATATTCCGGGCCTGGTGGACCGCCTGCGTTCGCGTTTCGAGTGGGGGCTGATGGCCGATATCCAGGCGCCCGACCTGGAGACCAAGATGGCCATTCTGGATAAGAAAGCCGAGGCCGAGGGCGTGGTGCTGCCCGAAGAAGTTTGTACCTTCGTGGCATCGCGGACTAAGTCGAACGTGCGCGAGTTGGAGGGGTCGTTCAATAAGCTGCTGGCGTATTCGTCGCTGACCGGGTCGCCCATCACGCTGGGCATGGCGCAGGGCTGTCTCAAGCATTTGCTGCAGGCGCAGGACCGGCGCGTGACCATCGAAACGATCCAGCGCGCGGTGGCGGAAAAGTTCGGGATGAAGATCTCCCAGCTGAAGGAAAAGAGCAACACCAAGGGCGTGGTGTACCCGCGCCAAATTGCCATGTATCTGGTGAAAGAATTGACCACGGCATCGCTGCCGGAGATCGGGCGTAACTTTGGCGGGAAGCACCACACGACGGTAATTCACTCGATTGGGGTAATTACCGAGCGGCGCCAAAACGATCCGGATTTAAACAGAATGCTCCACAGCCTAATCGA
>DOZZ01000198.1:0-208 GCA_003517725.1 Bryobacterales bacterium
CATCATGCGCTCGCGGACGGCGGATAGCGCCGCCGCGTCCGGAGCTGGCGCCGCCTGGGTGTCCTGACGCTGAGGCGCTGGCGCCTGAGGGGGCGTCTGGGCCGTCGTGACCGGCCTGGTAACTGGCGGGAGCGCCGCGGTCATCTTCGGAGCGTCCGCTTTGGGCCGCGACAAAGGCTTGCTGTCGCGAGGCTGGTGCGCTGAAGGC
>DOZZ01000198.1:414-10363 GCA_003517725.1 Bryobacterales bacterium
CGGCGCCGGGTTGGTCACTGGCGGCTCGACGGGGGCGGGCGCCGGCTGTTCCGAAGGCGTGGCAGGCGGCGCCGTCAAAGTTTGCGGAGCGTCTTGTTTCACGGGAACCCGCGGCGAGTCGGCGCTGGCATGCCGATACTTGGGTATCTCGATTACAGCGGCGGCGATGAGCGCGATGGTGGCGAGCGAGCCCGCCGTCATATAGAGAACCCGGTGGATGTTCGCGGGCGGCCGCGGCGGGACAGCCGGAATCGCGCTATTGGACGGCGCGCCCGCAGCTGCAAACTTGGGCGAAATGCTCGACAGCGCGCCGCGAAACGCATCGGCTGTCTGGAAGCGCTTAGCCGGATCCTTGGCCAGCGCCATCAGAATAATCTCGTTCAACTCGAAGGGAAGCGACTGGTCGATGGCCGACGGCGGCCGCGGCACTTCCTTCAGATGCGCGGCCATAATCTGGTATTCGCTATCGCCGTTGAAGGGGCGCTGGCCGGTTACGATTTGGTACAGCGTCACGCCCAGCGAATAGATGTCGGAGCGGGCATCGAGGTCGCGGCCTTCGATCTGCTCCGGAGACATATAGTAGACCGAGCCCACCATCACGCCGGTCTTGGTCAGTTTGCGGTCGGTCGCCAGTTTCGCGATGCCGAAATCCATCAGCTTGACCGTTCCGGATGGCGTCAGCATGATGTTTCCCGGCTTGATGTCGCGATGGATGACGCCTTTCGAATGCGCGTACGAAAGAGCGGAGAGCGCCTGGGAGGTGTAATCGATGGCTTTATCGATGGGGATGCGCGATGCCTGCATCAGGGCGTCGAAGGTGGAACCTTCGACGAACTCCATCACCATGATCAGCTGGTTGTCGACGCGCTGAGCGGTCCGCAGCCCCGCGATGTTGGGATGGTCCAGGCTGGCCGATATGCGAATTTCGCGGAGGAACCGGTCGACTAAGTCGGCATCCACGGTCAGGTCCGGAAGCAGAACCTTCATGGCTTCGATCCGGTGCGAGATGTTATTGCGGACCTGGTATACCTTACCCATGCCGCCCGTCCCTAATAGGCCGAGAATCTCGTAGTCTCCAAGAGTCTGACCTGTTCGCAAGTCCATGGATTTACTCCTGTCCTATCAGTTCGCCTATTATATGGGTTTCGGCGGCCGATGGCGCACTTAGTGCGCCACGGTGGACACGCACTTCAGTTCCGCCAGAAAGCTTTTGCTGAAGACGGCCGGCGCTCCGCCGGTATCCAGATTGAATTCATACGAGAGCGGGCGGCCGTTGACAACCGGCGCGCTGCCGCCTTGCCCCTGGCGGAAATTCCAGAGGAAATCGTAACCTGAGCCGGAATTCACGGTACGATCGGCATCCGCGAAGAAGCGGAAGACGGCCCACAAGCCGTCGCGGTTTTGAACGCCAAACGGCGTGCCTCCGGTGAGCTTCAGGTCCAGCTTGAAATTGCGCGTGGCGCCGCCGGGCCAGGTGAAAGCCTTGGCCGCGCCGCCCGCCAGGTGCGCAGCTTCGCCATTGACCGTGATCTCGAACATCTCGACTTGATCGGACTTCTGCGGCCGCAGGGAGTACTTAAAGTTCGGCTCAGCGCCGCTGTCTCCATAGAGCGCGCGCGAAAACTTAGCCGCCTGGTTGAAGAACCGCACGAACGCCGGATTTAGCGCCACCGGGGCCGAGGGGTTTGGCGTGCATTCCGAACCCGTGCAGGTCAGCAACGGCTTCAGCGCGGCATCGTAGAAGGTCCAGAGCCGGCCCTCTTTGGGACGGAAGATGTCATCCAACTCCTGCAGGCTTACTTCGGGTTGAGCCGAGGGCGAAAAGGGGAACTTTCTAGTCAAGGGGCTAAGGCCGGCGCAGAAGCCGGCGCCTTTGGCATTCACGTCGCCGGCGCCCATGCCGCGGGAGAGGCCTTCCGCGTAGGTGATGGGCCGCAGCAACAGGTCTTCCACCACCCCTTCGATGTGAGCGTCGGGGTCCACCGGGAACGCCGCCGTGATTTGCCGGGTGCTCTGGCGGGCGGCCTGCGCGTCGTCGCGCGTGGCCTTCTCGGCGTTGGGATCGGGGCCGTTCGGCATGGAGGCGGCCTGGTCGATGGTGCCCTGCAGTTTCAGCAGGCCGTTGTTATAGGGCTGGTTCGCCGCCACCACATATTGCTGCGTGTCCGATGGCGGCTGCACCTGGTGCACCGCTTTGAAGGCCGCGGCCACGGGCGGAAAGTCGATAGAGGTGTTTTGCGTGGTCCACCAGAGCAGCGCCAGGATCGGGGCCTGGCTACCGGTGAGCTTGCCGAGCTTCGCGCTGGCATCCTTCAAATTGGCATAAGGGTTCACGCGGCTGGTCTTGAGCACCGTGCGCCACTGGTTGATGTAATCTTTCGTATAGAGATCGAGAATGCCTTTTTCCATCGCGGCCTTATCGACGCTTTGGCCCGCATAGTTACCGAGCACCCACTGCTCGCCGCCGAAATTGGCCTTGCGAATCTCCTGCCGCATGAAATTCGCGCCTTCCTTAGTGAAGGCGTACGAGACCGGATGCGTGCTGATCACGACGTCCGACGACCCGGGAAACTTCTGGTTGAAGTTGGCCGGTGCGCCGTGTTTGGCCGCCTCCGAGAGCAGGAACTGATACACGCGCTCCACGCCCGAAAAGCGTGAGAGATAGACGCGCGTGCGGTCGATCGCGGCGCTATCGCCCGTGGCGGAATACGGATTGGCATTGGCCAGATCGCGGCTGTAGAAATCAAACTGGGCTCTTGCCAGATCCAGGCGATCTTTGCCGATCTCCTGGTCCCGGCCCCCGCTCCAGCGCGTCTGCAGCAGGTCGCTCAGGAAATTCTGCAGGCTCTTGTCGGAGGCGCGCTTGTACTCGGGCGCGGTCAACAGATAGCCCTTCAGCGTGTTGTAGGCGTAGCCATAATCGTCGGCGGGACCGGGGTTGGCCGGGGTGCGCTGCAGAAAGGTTAGTAAGCCGGCCTGCGTCGCGCCGAAGAGCAACTGGCGGAACTTGTCGTAGTAAATCCTGCGCACTTCGGGATACATGTCGCTGCCGCGGTAGAGCCCGAACCGCAGGCTGAGCGGCGGCCCGTCTTCCTCATACGTGGTGAGCTTTTGGAGCGAACGGCGCAGAGTATCGAGACGCTGCAGGGCATCGAGCGAAGGAATGGCGGAGGCGCTGGCCTCGGCCGATGGAATGTTGCGGGCCGCGGTCAACGCTTCGTTCTCTAGCGCGCGGTTTTTCAGGAACGAGACCAGGAATAAGATGCACAGCAGCAGGCAGAGGGCCGCCGCCGAAGCCATCAGGATGCGGCGCGCCAGACTCGACTTGACGCTGGAGCCGCTGGCGCCCATGGCCGTGGTGTCGCGCAGAATAACGTCGTTGAAGAGGTGCCCGAGGAACATCCACTGCGGAACTTTGCGACCGCCGGTTGCGGGTTGCGCGACAGATTGGCGCGCCATGGCCTCCGCCTGTTTGCCGACGCGGAACATCTGCGTCGCGCCGGCCGACTCGACGCCTTGCTGCGGCCTGGAGGCGAGCAGGGGAGCGGACTCGGTCTCGCTGACTACGACGGGACGGACGCCCGAAAAATAGAAGCCGCGCAGGAACGGACCCGCGCGCAATTGACTGGGGCGGCACACGTCGACCAGGAATTGCACGGCGGCGCCGCGCAGTTTGCGGAACTCGCGCGGGAATTCATAGGCTCCGGGAAGCTTTTCGGGGTCGTTTTCGCGCGAAAGAAACACGGTGCGTTTGTCGCACAGCGAATAAAAAAGATTGTCGAACGTGGCGGTCAGGCGCTGCGTTTCTTCCTCGGCATAGATGCCGGCTTGCCTTGGGCGCATCGGCACCGTCGCGCCGAATACCTGGGTGGCCTCTTCATTCGAAAAGGTGCGCACAAAGTCGTGGAAGAAGGGAATTCTGTCGGTCCTGGTGAACAGGACGTAGACCGGAAAACTGATGCCCAGAAGCCGCGAAATATCGTCCAGGCGGGCCTGCAGATACCGCGAGGCGGCGGCGATGGCTTCGGCGGCGTTGGGCTGCGCGAAGGATTCGAGGCTGAAGCAAAGCAACACGCCGCGCGGCGACTGGTTGCCTTTGCCGATGGATTTAAGCTTGCCCGGCTGCAGCCGTTTCACCAGCCGCGCCCAATTGGCGGGGTCGCCCAGCACGGCGCCGCCGGCCTCCACCAGAGCGTGACCGCGCGCGAACCACACATTGGCCGTGCGGGTGGGCGCCACGGCGTTGTCCTGGTAGACATGGCCCGCGAGCAACTCGGGCTCGAGGCCGGAATGGATGACGGTGCTGGTCTTTGATGTAACGCGGTCGCCGATCACGAAAATCAAGGGCAGGTTCGCGATCGTCGCGCCCCGGCTTACGTTGGATTGAGCCAGACGGGCGTTGGCCTCGCGGATCAGTACTTCAACCTCGCTGGCGCCGCCGTCGGCCACGAGCGCGTCCTTGGGTGCGTCGTTTTTCGATTGGAAATAGAGGAGAGCCGAGGCGACGCCGATGCCGAGCGCCCCGAGCAAGCCGATAAAGATGAAGTACTCCGCGCCCTTCAAGTGCAGCAGGCTGGCGCCGAGCACGCCCAGCACCAAGGCCCCCGCAAACGCCGCTCCGGCTCCCCAGTAAACTTTCATCGACGCTCCAGTGGCGCCTAATGCGCCATGTCGTGCAAACTCTCGATGCCGGACCCAAGCATCACGTGAAACATCACAAAGAGAGCCGCGGCCAGAACGAAACTGGCGATGGTCCCGGCCAGAATGCGGCCGGCCCACGGGTCGGTTGCCACTGCTTTAATCTTTTCCGGCGGCAGGTCCCAGTCGGGCGAAAGGCGCGCCGAGCTCTGGCGGATGCGCTGCAGCTTCTCGCCGGTTTGCTGCAGGATGGCCCGCAGGTCGCCGCGGCCGCCCAGGCTGTAACGGCCCGCGAAGCCCAGTAACAGGCACAGATAATAGATCTCGATCAGGTCGCCCAGCTCCGGTGAGTCGGTCCGGCCCAGCAGCTTTTGCAGGTTCTGAAAGAAGACTTCGCCGGCGATGTGGTGACCGTAGCGCTCTTCCTGCAGCGGCTGCCGCGGCCAATCGGCGAAGACCGGATGGCGCAGGTTCAGAATCGATTCATCGAGAAAGGCAATGGCCGCGAAGATGGCCAGCTCGATATCTTCGGCGGAGTAGCCGCGGCTGCGGGCTTCGCGGTCGGCCGTCTTCACGGCTTCCCAGATTTGCGCGCGGAAAGACGGCGCGTCCGCCACCGCCTGCCGGTTGGAGCGCAGCCGCTCGCCCACGGTTAATAATTCCTGGAAGGCCAGGGCCAGATTCTCCCGGCGCGCGCTCATCGTGACTCCTTCTCCATAATTCGGCGAATCAGCTTTCGAGTATTGCCATTAATTCGATTTCAGGATCGGGCAATTCGCCCGGTACATACAGCCCGAGCAGGCGTGTCTGCACGATGTGATCCCAGCACGGCCCGCTCTTCCCCACGCTGAAATACTGGAAGTCGATTTTGTTGGGAATGGAGGAGGGCGGTACGGGCAAATGGGTGAGGTCGAGTCCCGGCAGCGCGCGTTTTACCAGTTGCGGCACGAAAGCCTTCGAGCAAAGCTTCACGATTTGGGGCGTCTTCGAAATCAACTCGACTTCGCCCACGCGGGCGCGGATGGCGAAGATCCAGCGGGAACGTGCCAGAACCCGTTGGTCGGTGATCTCGCCCTCGTAGAAATAGTCCGCGCGCTTGACTAAGTTGATGGTGAGGAATTGCGACGGGACGATGGTTTCGAGATTGGTCCGGATGTGGCGGTCAAGCTCGGTGAAGCAGCGGTCGAGATTGCGATGGTCGTAAAGCGGCAGTTCCCGGGGATGCGCGTCGAGCGAAAACGTGCACAGGGCCCCGCCCAGGCGCAGCATCTCGACGAAAAGCTCTTCGGGATGTCCGCGCTTGCTGAAAAACTGGTGTCGCAACGGAGCCAGCGCCGAATTGACGGTGTGCAGCAGCCAGAAGTTGGCGATCTCGCGCGTGGAGAACTCCGACCAGGAGCGCTTCTCGGCGCTTTCCTTGCGCGAGAAGGCCGCGCTCTTCTCTTCCAGGATCTCGATTAGCCGTTGCAGCAGCAGCATCAACCGGTCGCTGGCCGTGATGGTCAGGCAGGGCGGGATAAATTCCGGATCGAAGACGAAGTGCCCGGCGCCGTCGCGCGTAATGCGGGCCACGGGCAGCGTCAGTTGTCCGGCATCCACCTCGGTATCCAACAACAGCCGGATATTTTTGATGCCGAGGTTCACCGGCTTTTCGTCGCGGCCCGTGGTTTCGTCGTGCAGCAGGGTGCTCTCGGAGCGGTACCGCGCGGGTTTGCCGTTCTGCGCATCGGAGGTGATGCAGTTCAGCCCGTCCGGCTTTCTTGGCGGCACGGCCAGCACCACGGTGACGGCATCGCGCGCGGGGGGGAACAGGTCGGCGATGTTGCGGGCCGCCGGCGCGGGGTCGGCGTCGGGCATCTGGAAGACCAGCCCATCGGGAAACACGCCGCGGGCGTGAACCAGCGACAGGGTGCCGTTCAGCAGGGCCTCGGCGTCCAGCTGCGCGGCGGTTAGACCGTTAGACTCAAACCATAGCGAGGAAGCGGCAAACTGAATGGAGTCTTCGAAATACCGGCTCTGCGCCTGAAAATGATGCGGGCCAAGATACATGCCCTCGGACCAAACGACACGCGAGAGGGATCTCATGGCACGCAAATTACTCTAACATAGCGGCATCGCATTGTTTCCTCTTGTTAGCGATGTAATGATTGACGGTGAGACGTGATGAATCTCGAGAAGAACTACCAGTTAATCGAGCTGCTGCGGGATGACGGAGTGCGCACCTTCCGGGCACGCGAAATCGCGAGCGGCCGCTCGCTCCAGCTGCATTTGTTCAGCGGGCCGGGGGAGCAGGGCTTTTTCGAGCGCATCCGCGGACTGCCACTGGCGGCGCGGCGCGATTTGCTGGAGCTCGGCTATGAGGAACAGATTCCGTACATTGTGACGGATGTCTTGCCCGACAACACGAGCGCGCGCGCGTGGTTCGACGGCCTGCTGAAACCACGGGAAAGAAACGATGGCATCAAAGCCGGCGTGTGGAAAGCCGGGACGCCCATGCCCAACCCGCTGTTTCCCGAAACGCCACCGGAAAAGCCACCGGAAAAGCCTCCCGTTTCAGCACCCGCGCCGGGCGAGTTCACGCGGATGTTCCAGGCGCCGCCGGTAAAATCGCCCGAGCCGGTGGTTCCGGCACCGGCTACCCCGGAAGCGGACGAGTTCACGCGGATGTTCCAGACATCGCCGCAGCCCGCTCCGGAGGCGCCGCCGGCTGCGCCTGAACCGGCCGCTCCGGCGCAAGCCATGCCGGGACCGGGCGAGTTCACGCGAATGTTTCAGGCATCGCCGCAGCCCGCTCCGGAAGCGCCAGTATTGCCCGCGCGTGAACCGGCCGCGCCGGCGCCGGGCCAGTTCACGCAAATGTTTCAGGCCCCGCCGAAGCCCGCCGCGGAGCCGCCCGTATTGGCCCCGCGCCAACCCGAAAAAACCGCTCCGGGCGAGTTCACGCAAATGTTCCAGGCGGCGCCACCACCGTCGGCTCCGGAGGCGCCCGCAGCGCAGCCGCGCGAGGCGAACCAGGCGACGCGCCTGTTCCAAGCGCCCGTTCCGCAGCAGCCCGCGGCGCCGCTCCCACCGCCACCGAAGCAAGACGGCCCGAGTGAGTTCACGCGCTTTTTCCAATCGCCGCTGCAACCGCAGGCGTTCAAGGAAAACCAGCCGGCGGTTGATCCCTTCGCCGCGCCGAAGCCGCCTCCGCCCGCGGCCCACCGTCCGGGCGAGTTCACGCAAACGTTCGGCAATCCCATGCGTCCGCCCGTATCGGCGCCGCCGTTGGGGGCGTCCGCTACAGGCGCGTTCGCCGTGCCTTCCGCGCCGCCGGCGCGCGGCCCGGGCGCACGCGGGCCTGGCGAGTTCACGCAGATGATGTCGGGCGCTTCGGTCCCGACGCTCGGGCAGCAGCCGGCTAGCCAGCCGCCGGAATCCGCGAAGCCAAAGTCATCCAAGCTCCCGCTGCTGCTGATTATCGGAGCCGCGGTACTGTTCGCGATTCTGATTATTTTGTTCTTCGCGCTGCGGCGCGGATAAGCGGCGGCTCAGCCGTTTTCGGGCAGCAGAATAATCAGTTCCATCTGCGGATTCGGGAAATCGCCGGGTACGTAGGCGGCCAGGTTGCGGGCGCGCGTGATGGCCTCCCAAGCTACGCCGGATTGGTTCAGACTGAAATACTGAAAGTTCATCTTCACCGGAATGGAGCTGGGCGGCCGGGTCACGTGCGTTAGCTGGATGCCCGGAAGAGCCTGACGGACCAAATGCTCGATGTGATTGGCCGAGCACACCTTGATGAGGTACGGCGTCTTCGCAATCAGGTCCGCCTCGTTCATTCCGGAGCCGATCGCCAGGTACATCTTCGTATCCTTCAAATACTTGTCGACGGAGAGCGAAGCCGCGTAAATCGACGGTTGAATCAGCTTCAGCGGCAGCGAGACGAAGTTGCTCGGCACCACCGTTTCCAGGAGCAATCGCAGCTTCTCATCGAGCGCGCAGAAGCACGTCACCAGATCGTCATGCTCGTACTTCGGAAGATCGCGAGGATGAATGGTGGTCGAAAAAGTGGTGAGACACCCGCCGAGCGAGAGCAATTCACCGTACAGCTCTTCGGGATGGCCGCGCTTGGTTTCGAGCAGATGCTGCAGCAGCGGGAAGTGCGAATTAATGGAATACAGCAGCCAGAAATTCGCAATGTCCGAGGTGCCGAAATCGGCCAGGCTCAGATTTTTCTGGCGCCGGGTGCCCGCAAGCTGGCTGCTCTTGGCGGCCAGGATCTCCACCAGCCGGCGCAGAATCGCGACCAGATAATCGCTGGCCGTGATGTCGACCAGGGGCGGCACGAAGCGCGGCTCAATTTGAAAGGTGCCCGCCGCGGTGCGCCTGACGCGCGCTACGCGCAAGACCGAGACGTGCTCCTGCGACTCGCCCTCCACCAGAATCCGAAAGTTCTTGCGCGCCACCTGCACCGGCTTTTCCGAAAGGCCCGAATTCTCGTCGCGCAACATGGCGACTTCCGCCGAATAGCGTGCGTCGCTGGCCGAGCGCGCCAGCGAGACATTCACGCCGCGCTCGCGGTAGTGGGGAATCGCCAGAAAGACGTCGAGGGCGGCTTGATCTTGCTCGAAGCAATCCGCCAGCGGCTTGAGCGGAGGCAGCGGGTCTGAATCCGGCATGTCGAACAGCAGCCCGTCGGGGAACATACCGGAAGCGCTGGCAATCCCAAAGTACCCTGAGGCGAGCGCCTCCTGATTGAGATGCAGGCTTTTGAAGCCCCACGGGGCGAACGCCAGCGAATCGGTCTGAAACTGCAGCGTGCTCTCGAGAAAGCGGTCCTGCGACTGCAGGTGATGCGGACTCAGGAACGTGCCCTTCATCCAAACCACGGGTTGCAGACGTTTCATCCGTCTCCAATCATAACCGTTGGGCAGCCCATGACGATGTTGCCGCCATGGGCCGTGGTATCGCCGATGCGGGCAGCCATCAGGTTGCCGATCAGCACGGTCGGCGACCCTTTCACGATCACGTCTGGAGGTCCGACGCACACCGCCATATCCGTGACGCGCGCGGCGGGCAGGAAGCCGATCAGGACCGTGGGACAACCGGGCGGCAGGATGGGGCCGCCCACGTGCGGCACCAGGACGGTGATCATGGGGCAGACATGCATGTCGGTGATTCGCGCTGCTGGCGGCATGTATTTTCCCTTCTAGCTTGCTGAAAACTTCTCTTTCGCGTGCACCGCGTCCCACTCGGTCTTCTTAATCTCGATGCCCGCGCCGGCGGTCAGCCGAGCCGCACCGGGGAAGCTCGGCGGGGGCCCGGCCGGCTT
>DOZZ01000198.1:10518-13215 GCA_003517725.1 Bryobacterales bacterium
TTGACCGAGCTGAGGGCGCTCTTGGCCTGACGCTGGCGGTCGTCCACGCTCGACGCCAAATCCCCAGCCTTGCTCTTAATGCTCGAATCCAGATCCTGAGCTTTGTCCTTAACTCCCTGGGCCGTATCGCGCCCGGTTTGCATCAGCTTCGAAACCGGCGAGCTGACCATGCCGGCCACCCCGCCGAGCATGCCGAATACCTTGTCGACCACCAACTGCCACACCGGGAAGAAGGTGTTGCGCGTGGTCAGGGCGATCAGCAGCGGCATCTGGGCCAGGTAGACCTCCATGGTCATGGACGACGCCCCGGCGGCCTTGCGCGCGGCCTGCAGCTTGTCGTTGAGTGAGCCCATCGCGAATTCAAGAATCGGATCGATGTCTTTTCCTAAATCGTCATCGAGGAAGCCCACGCCCTTTTTCACCACATCGCCCGCGCCTACTTTGGTCAGCCCCGGTACGCTGACGCTCTGCACCGGCAGAATGTCCGTCACCAGGCCCATCACCAAGCCTTCCAGCACACCTTCGAAGTACTTGCGCCCGGCGGCCAGGAAGGCGTGCTCATCCATCTGCTTGGCGACTTCGGGATCCTGCAATTGCAGATACACCGAGGACAGCATGCCGGTGGTGGCGCCGGTGATCTTGCCGATGGCGGTCTTAACGAAACCGGGCAGATCGCCGATCTTCAGAGCCGAGCGGAAGCCGTCCAGAATCTGATCGTCGGGGTGGGCCATGGCGGCCAGCATCGCGGCCAGTTCCGCCTGGCCCGGGCCCTGGGCGGGCTCGCTATCCCAGAACTTAGTCCACTTATCCTGCAGTTCTTTGCGCTTGCTATCGATGTCGCCATAGAGCTGGTTCACATCGCCCACCGCGCTATCCACCGGATCGACGCCGGTCTTATCCACGCTGAGCAACTGCGCCGGACTGGAAGGATCGGCCGAGACTTCGGGCGGCACGGACCAGACGTCGAAGATGGGCTCGTAACGACCGCGAATGGCCTCCATGCCAAGGGTGTAACAGCCCTCGCGAATTACGGGCTCGTACTTGGCGCGCAGCTTCAGGTACATGGCCTCGTAGATCTCGAACATTTTGAACAGAATGCCCGTTACGGTGCTCATGGCGCTGCCTACGCCGGGCAGCGACGGGAGCGGCAGCGCGCTTGGTAAATTGCCGAGCAGGCCGCCGCCTTTGTCGTCGCCCGGCGGGGCTGCCATGGATGGCGCGAAGGCGTCGAAGTTGCACCACGCCTGGTGCAGATCGATGCCGGCCTGGTGCACATCGGCATACTTGATGGACGCCACGTTCACTTTTCCGCCGGCCGCTCCCACGGCGCTCTTATACGGATCGAGCTGGGCGGGGTCCGGACCGGCGGCGCCCGTGCTGCCGCCCACCAGACTGCCAAGGGCGCCCACGACGGTGTCGGCCGGCCCCTGGCTATCTTTCATTTCCTGCACCACCGAGCGCGCAGCCGCGATGAAGCCAGTGGCCAGAATCGCCTCGCGCTCCAGCGCCGCGCGGAACATGATGGCGCGCGCGCCGAAATCGCTCTTCAGCGTTCCCTTGGGCTTCGAGTCGTCCAGCGAGCCATGATCGAAGCGGTCGTGCACGTCCTGATGCGCGTGACCGAAATGGATGAACTCGATGGGCATCTTCGGATCGAAGATATTGGGATGCTCCAGGGCGGTGGCGCCGGGAGTGTTGGCGCTGGCGTCGTCGATCGCGCCGGATTTGATAAACTTCGCGTCCACCTGCTTCATGGCGGGGGCAGGTGGGGGCGTGGAGCTGCCGCCCAGCAAAGAAGACGCTTTATCCGCGAGCCCGCTAACCAATCCGCCCATAAGTTACGGGTGCGCCTCCTGTAATTTAGCTTTGGTGGCGCCATCCAGCTCGCCCGTGGGGTCCAGACCGCTTTTGTTCTGGAAGGCCGTCAGGGCGGCTTTCAAAGTATCGTTCATCTGGCCGTCTTCGGCGCCGCTGTTGAAGCCCAGATTGTTTAGCCGCTGCTGCACGCCGGCGATTTCGTCGATGGGGTCGAGGTGGCCGAAGCGCACCGGGTATTCCTCTTTACCGCCGCGGAGCAGGAGCTTGCCCGATTTGGCGTTAGCCGGGATCACCTGCTCGATTCTGCCATCGCCGCCAGTGGTGCCGGTAAGGGGCACGCCATCGACGACCAGTGTGTACGCTTCGCCGGCGCGCGGCTCGCCCATCATCAGCAACTGCAGCTTGAATTTGACCTTCTGGCCTTTGAGCTTGAATTTGTGGCAAGCGTTGGTCCCGCGGGATTCTTCACGGATCTCCAGCTCCGGCACGAAGACCTCATCGCCCTCGAACAACACGTTGGGATCTTTGCGCTTGGCCTTTAACGCGGCGTTTTTGGGATGGTTCCAGATAGTCTCCCAGAAAAACCCGTTGTCCTTGGCGATGCTGGGGATGCTGTCGCCCGGGCTGACCGTTACAGTGGGCATATCATTTGGGTTCCCATGCTTCTTTGTCCAACTCCGGGAAGGTGATCTTCACCTGGCCCGGATCCAAGCCTTCGACGCGCGCGAAGCCCTTGTCGTCGAGCGTGCCCGAGTAGACCGAGGCGTCCGGCAGCGTCACGCGATAGGCGACTCCGGCGGCCGGCGTTCCATCGGCATTCTCGAGCGAAACTTCGACCCAGGCGGTCTTCGTCTTTTTCTCTTCGGAAGCCGGTTTGTG
>DOZZ01000198.1:13395-13579 GCA_003517725.1 Bryobacterales bacterium
GCGCCTCCGGGCTGAGCCGTGTCGGCGAGCAGCGCCTTGGAGGGCTTGGAAGGATGCACCAGGCTGCCGAGGCTGCCCGCCAGCGGGGCGCCGCCGCTGTTGATCTTGACCAGCATCCCGACGATAGTCACGCCAGAGGCATCGATCGTCACGTGACCGCCAGGCCCCTTGATGGTGATGCCGG
>DOZZ01000223.1 GCA_003517725.1 Bryobacterales bacterium
AAACTTGTCCTGGACAGCAGTGACTTTTTTTAATTCTTCCGCCGGCACCGATTCCGCGTTCCTGGCGCAACTGGATGCCAACGGAAGTAGATTGAAGTACGCCACCTATCTGGAGTCGAACAGCGGGTTGCTGGCCATCAACGGTCAGAAGACCGTGGCGTACGTTCCTCTGAACTGGATTGACGGGCCCGCTTTAGCGACGGTCAATTTTCAAACTGAGCCTGCGCCACTGTTTCTTAGCGGATCCGGTAACGCACTCAGTTATGTCGGCGCGATCGTGTCGCCGGGAGAGTTACTGAGCCTGTTCGGGGTTGGCATCGGCCCGGCTGCGGGCGTTTCGGCGGCCGTGCAAGACGGCATGATCGGCACCACACTGGGCGGCGTGCAAGTGTTCTTCGATGAGATTGCCGCGCCTGTACTTTACGCGTCGTCCAGCCAGATCAATGTGCAGGCGCCGTTCGAGATCGCGGGACGGCAGAAGGTTCAGGTCAAAGTGCAGTATGCAGGCGGCCAGACCAATGGTCTCAACCTGGCCGTGTTCGACGCGGTTCCAGCGAACTTTACGACCAACGGAGATCCCTACGGACCGGCCGTAGTTTTGAACCAGGATGGTTCACTCAACACTATGGACAACCCCGCTGCGCGAGGTTCCGTCGTGATTATCTTCCTGATTGGCGGCGGCGTGACGACGCCATCCGGCAGAACGGGGCAAGTCACTCCACTTGCTCCCTTGCTGCATCTTTCCGCGCCCGTCACGGCCAGCGTTGGCCCAAAGGCCGCGACGGTAACCTTCGCCGGGGCGGCGCCAGAACTAATCTCCGGAGTCAACCAGATTAATGTGCGAATTCCCGACGAGGCCCAGGCCGGCTCTGCCATGCCTCTGGCGATTGCTGTAGGTCAGATGCAGCTGGTTTTGAAGCTCGCTATTCGCTGAGCTTCCCGCGGCTGTGGTCTACGGCGCGGCAAGAAACTGCAGGATCTCGCGCATCAGGCGCTCGCCCTGATCGGTCGCGAAGATGTGCTGCGCGTGGGCCGAGCCCTCCAGCCACACCAACTGTTTCGGATCGGGCGCGGCTTCGAACTGCTGGCGAATGCCGGCGGCCCGAGGGTCGCCCCGGCTCGAGATGAAAAGCTTGCGGCCCTTGAGCCGCCCCGGCTCGCGGATCGGCGCGGGCGCCAGCAGCACCAGCCGGTCAATCGCGCCTGCCGCGGACTCGGCCGAGGCATCGGCCGCCGCCGCCGCTCCCATGCTGCCGGCAAGCACCGAGACAGTTTTGCAGCCGGCGTGGCGCAGGTAGTCGACCGCCGCCAATACATCTAAATAGCGGTCCGCCTGAGCTCCGCCGCGCGATTCGCCATAGCCGCGGAAATCGATGGCCAGCGCGCGGAATCCGGCGTTGGACAGTACCGCGGCCTGTTTGGCCCAACTGGATTTTTCGAACTGCGCGCCATGCGCCAGCACCACGCCGCGCTCGCCGTCTCCGTATAAATCGGCGTGGATCAGGCCGCCGTCCTGAGTCGGAAAAGATACGTGCTTTTGCGCAGCGGCGATCCCGGCCAGCGCCAGCGCCGTCAAGACTGCCTTTGAGGTAGGCACGCCGCAATTGTACAGCGCGGCGAGGCGATGTAGTACTCGCACCAGGCGGCACACCAGCTTGCAGATCGGGATAAAGCAACTATTGGTGGATCTCGGGGTGGATGTTCCACCAGTTCTTCCAAAACGTCACAACGGTAAACTCTTCATCCGGAGGCCCTCGGCGAAACACGAAATTCGCGACCGTGTCCTCGCTCTTGAAGGCAGTTGTCCCGCTACATTTAAGATGATCGAGGCCCGGCATGGTACCCGGCGTCTGCATATCGCATCCGTTGACGAATGCGGAGATCGCCATGGCCGCGTCCATCTGCTCAGTTGGATCTGGTGAGAACAGAAGTCGGCCGAAGAAAACAAGCGATTCCCTGGTGTGTGTAGCCATCAGACTTCTGACCGCCGAGTCTCGCAAATCTTTAGCAGTTGACGGAGCGTCTATGATAGCAACAAGCTGATTTGTTGAGTCAGCCGCTGTATTGCGCCAATAATCGCGCAGCGCGGAGACGACATAGATGCTTTTCGGCTCAGTATTCAACAGAGGCGCAATTTTCGCGAGCTGTGCCAAGGCGCCCGGATAGTTTATCTGTAATAGCCACGCGACGCCAATCGCTCGCAAAGATGCGTCCATCGAGGCAGCATAGGTACTGAGTACGCTTGCCACTGAACTGTTAGTCAACGAATCCACCGCCCCGAGCAGAAACTCAGGATTTGATCCTGTCGACTCAAACCCAGCAGCTGCCTGGCCGGGTTGAATCAACCTGCGAAAGCCCCTGACTTTTTAATGTCTCGTTGATAGATGGTTCGTAGGGAATTTCGAAGAGTGCCAGCAATTCCGAAAGCAAGTACTCAAGCTTAATTTGCAAGCTGGTCTCAGACCGGGCTTGCCGGGTAATTGCGTCAATTTTTTGTACGTAGTCCTCAAGCATGAAGTCTCGTTTGGTCTTCCGCGTTCAACTGCGATTTTGAAGCTAAGATCGAAAACCGTTATTATGAATCATTTGCCGGTTTGACCACAAAAATGTAGCGAGCTCGCTACGGTGGGGGTCGGCACTGGCGAATATACATGAAATTCTTGCAACGGGTAAGGTTGCTGTTGACCTTCGTTCGCGCCCAATGTCGGGAGTCACGACGGCTAGTCGCCTTTTTCGATTAGTTCGGCGCTGATGCCGTCTTGTCTGCTGTGGGGTGCTCTGTGTCCCCGGTTCGCAAGGCTCGGCCGTGCGGGGTGCCGCGCGGGTCCTGCCACTATCGGCCGTGCTTCTTCAGCGACTTGTAGTATTCCTTGCGCTCTTTAGCGTCGGCCTTGGCCCATTCCTTGTCGGCTTTGCCCTGGGCTTTCAGCCACTCGCGGTAAGCCTTGTCCTGGTCTTTCATCTCTTCCTTCATCTCGTGCTTGCGGTTCTTGGCCAGTGCCCCGCCAGGTAACATCAGCAGAGCGGCGGACAGCAGAGCCACCGGTAACAGTTTCATGCGCATACTTTTCCTCGGCTTCAACGTAGCACGTGCCGACCCGCTACAATGGTTATGCAGTTCGCCGGATGGATAGTCGCTCGCGCAAGCGGGAGGAAAGTCCGGTCTCCACAGGGCAGCGCGCCGGCTAACGGCCGGGGGGATCCGTTGGAAAGCGGGTTCTACGGAAAGTGCCACAGAAAATATACCGCCTCCGGCGCAAGCCTTGGGGTAAGGGTGAAAAGGTGCGGTAAGAGCGCACCGCGGCTCGAGCAATCGGGACGGCAGGGAAAACCCCGCGCGGAGCAAGACCAAATAGGGGAGGAGGAGCGGCTCGCTCCGTCTGACTTCCGGGTAGGTTGCTAGAGCCGGCCAGCGATGGCCGGTCGAGATGAATGACTATCGCCCGCAAGGGTACAGAAACCGGCTTATAGTCGCGGCGAACTGCAAAAACCGCTATTTCGAGCTAGAAACAGGCGTTCGCGGCGCCCTCGTCTTGCGGACTTCTTCGAAGTATTGCTGGACGTAGCTCTGTAACGCCAGCGGGACCTGATCGCGACTCATGTCGCCACCGGCGTCGGCGTGGCGCGCGGCATTGCTGCTGTAGGCAGTGCTCAGGCGCTGCGGCCCGCTCTGCGTATCGAGCATCATCTCGCCCGTCACATTCTGGCTGCGCTTGCCGATGATGGCGCTGAGCTTGCCCATGGCCTCCATCTGCCGCGCCGCTTTCAATTCTTTGCTGCCATCCTGGCGGCCCATGCCGCTGCCGGCCTGCGCCGCCTGCTGCGATTCCGAACTCTTGCCGTCATTGGCGCCGTTCCGCGGGTCGCCTGGCTTACCCGGTTGTCCGGCTTCCTGGCCCTTGGCGGATTCCTGCCCTGCCATCTGCCCCTGCGCCTGCTGCCCTTTTTCACTGGGCGCCGCGGGTTGGCCCGTGGACTTCTTGTCGCCCGCTTTCTGGGCATTTTGCTGCTGACCGGAGGCCGCCTGCTTGGCCTTCGAGAGTAGACTCGACATCGCGTCCTTCATGCGCGCCATCAGGCTGGCATTGTCGCCGTTCGGATTGCCCGGCTTGTCGGCCTGCCCTTGTTTGCCACCGCCCTGTTTACTGTTTGCCGCGCTGTCCCCGGGCCGGCTGCCGGGCTTGTTGGGGTCGCCGCCTTCGGAATCATCGCCGCTCTTTCCGGCGCCTTCCTTCAGATTGCCCTTGTCTTTGCCGTCCAGTGCCAAAGCCGGCGGACGGGGCGTCGTGGCCGAGGCATTCACCTTCGCCGTTAACGACTCCGGCGCGGCTTCTTTCGATCCCGCCGGTGCGTCGAAGCTTGCGGGCAGGTGGATGCCCACCGCAGCCAGCACGCCATCGGGCTTTCGCGAGCGCGGAACCGGCGTGCCGCTGGCCTTCGCGCCGAACGAGTTCGCCACAATATGGGCCAAGCCCGGCCGCAGATCCAGATGCCGCGAGATGCCAAAACGCACCGCGAACACGGCCGAGGCCGCCAGAAACAGCGCCGCCATTACATACAAGGCGCGCGGCCACTCCATCGGAAGCGCCTGGCCCAAGTCCACCGAACGCGCCAGCAATTCCGCCTGGCGCTGTTGCGCGTCCCGCACCGGTCCGCCACTGGCTCCCGAAAAATGGAGGGCCGTGGAAATGGCATCCTGCAGGCCCGCGCCCTGGTCCAAGCGCACGGCACTCTCATACGGCGAAGGTAAGGCTTGGCTGGAGCGCCACAACCCGAACGCCAGACCGGCCACCCCGATTGAAACCGGGAACCGCCAGTCCAGGATGCTCGTCCCGAACACCAGGAGCAGCAGCAGTCCGCCCGCTACCAGCGCGCCGGACAATGCCAGTTGCGCTAATAATCGGTGGCATACCAGCCGCTGGCGTGCTCTTCGAACGATTGCTTGCACCATAAAGGTCAGTGGCGGAATGGTTACGGTGTCTTACAGTGTTTCTGGATTTTCGGACGGCGAAACTCTTCCCCTCGCTATGATTGTAATGAATCCTTCCTGCGATAGGTTTCCTCATAAATCATGGACCGCATCTTGAACATACTGATCGTCGACGATGAAAGCAGTCAGCGCACCGGCCTGGCCGGCATGGTGAAAGCCTGGGGCATGAACGCCGAGACCGCCTCGGATGGCTCGGACGCGCTCGAAAAATTGGAAAAGTTTCAGGCCGACGTGATCGTCACCGATCTCAACATGCCCCACATGGATGGGTATGGCCTGCTGAAAGCGCTGCGCGAGCAGGGCGACATGCCGCCCACCATCGTGCTGACCGGCTACGGCAACGTCGAGACGGCCCTGCGCACGGTGCACGAGATGGGGGCCTATTGGTTCATCGAAAAGCCGATTCAACCTTCGATGCTGCAGGCGCTGCTGCGGCGCGCCGCCGCCCACAGCGGTCTGCGCAATGAAAAGAAGGTGCTGGAACGGCAGCTCCAGTACAAAGGCTCGCTCGGCGAAATGGTGGGCAACTCGCCGCGCATGCAGGAGATTTTTTCGCTGCTGCAACAAGCCGGCCCCAGCAAGGCCTGCGTTCTGATCTCCGGCGAAAGCGGCACCGGCAAAGAATTGGTGGCGCGCACGCTGCACGTGCTGAGCCCGCGCCGGCAGGGCCCGTTTGTGGCGATCAATTGCGCCGCGCTGCCCGAGACGCTGATCGAAAGCGAACTGTTCGGGCATGAAAAAGGCTCTTTCACCGGAGCTTCCGAGCGCCGCGCGGGCTGCTTTGAAGTGGCGCAACACGGGACCATTTTGCTCGATGAGATCGGCGAGATGCCGATGCTGACGCAGGCCAAGCTGCTGCGCATTCTCGAAGATTCCAAAGTGCGGCGCCTTGGGGGCAAGACCGAGTTCGAAGTGGATGTGCGCGTCGTGGCCGCCACCAATAAAGTGCCGGATGACGCGGTGAAGGGCGGCTTTTTGCGCGAAGACCTGTTCTACCGGCTAAACGTGTTCCATATCCACCTGCCGCCCCTGCGCGAACGCAAGGACGACATTCTTGAGATTGCCGAGGCCCTGATTGTGGACCTGAACCGCAAACACGATACTCGTGTTTCCGACCTGGTGCCGGAAGTTCTGGAAGCCTTCCAGCGGCACAACTGGCCGGGCAACATCCGGGAATTGCGCAACGTGCTGGAGCGCGCCGTGATCATCACCGGTGAAGGCTCGATTCCGCTCAAGAACCTGCCGGTTACTTTTCAACCGCAGAACGCCGCCGTCGCTGCCCCCGCCATGCCGGACGCGCCGCCCTCCGCCGGTGACGATAGCCTGCACGTCCCGATCGGCACTACCGTGGAGCAGGCTGAAAAGGGACTGATTCTGCGCACGCTGGAATTCACTAAAAACAACAAGACGCGCGCCGCTGAGATCCTGGGTATCAGCCTGAAGACGCTGCACAATAAATTGAAGGAATACGGCAGGGATACGCCGTAACCGTCATTGACGGTTCAACGCGGGAATTGCCAACAGTACTTGCGGCACGGCCTGCCCTCAGCAAATGCAGGGTCGAAAATACTCTGCCCGTCGCCGGTCTTCACGTCGTCCGGTCGGGATGTGGTGCGGCCCATCGGGGTTCGTGGGCGTCAACGATGCGGCGCGCCATGGTACGCCTGCAATCGCAAAGAACCGCGCTAACAGCTCGCGAGACAACTGCGCCCGCGCCACATGCCGGTGCATTGCACCAATCGGACGAGCGACAGGCCACCAAGCAATGCTTCTGCTGAGGGCCGGCATCGACCTCTAAATCAGCCCGTGATGAATGGTCAGCAGCGCCAGTTCCAGGCGGTCGCTTACCCCCAACTTTTCAAAAATATTGTGCATGTGATTCTTGACGGTCTGCTCGCTGATGAAGAGCCGCGCCGCGATGTCTTTGTTTTTGAACCCCTGCGCTACTAAGCCCGCGATCTCGCGTTCGCGCTTGCTTAAGGCCGCGGTGCCCCGCTCGTTCGTGCCGCCCCGCGGGAGAGGCAGCGCGGCCCGCGCGTCAACCATCTGGCGCATGGCCTCCGCCGTGGTGCGCCGATCCACCCACAGTTCGCCGGCGCACACCTTCCGGATACCCTTCACCAGCATCTCCGACGAGGTGTCCCGGGTCAGGATGCCACAGGCCCCGGCGCGCACAAACTGGACGTGATCCTCGTGCCGCGTCGAGGCAGTCATCACGATCACCCGCGACAGGCAGCGCGATGTTTTCAGGCGCCGCAGCAGGGCCGGCACGCTCTCGCCGCCCAGGCAGGATTCCACTAGAATCACTTCGGGCTGGTAATGCTCCGCCAGCGCAGCCATTTTGGCCGGATCGGCGGCCTCCGCGATCACTTCGAAACCGGTTTCCGCCGACAGCAGACGCTGCAGGCCCTCGCGCATCACGGCATGCCCGTCCGCGATCAGTATCTTAATGCGCGCGCCCACGGGATAAGTCTGCGGCCACGGAGCGGGCGAAGCCGTGTGATCCTCAAATGCTTCATCGCTATGGGCCACTGATCATTCCTTCTCGAACATTGATCGGTGGATTGTTTGTTATTGTTTAGGGTCATGCTGGAAGTTCTGCCGGAAATCGATTTCGAAAGGGTGTGGCGCCGCCTCCAGCAGGTGGGCTTGAACGCTTACGAATCACGGTCTTACCTGATTCTTCTGGGTCACCCCCGCTTCAAGGCTCTGGAGCTGGCGGCACGCTCGCAGGTGCCCCGCCAGAAGATCTACGAAGTGCTCGACAGCCTTATGGAAAAGGGCTTCGCGCAGATGGTCCAGGAGAAGACCAAGCTGTTCTCGGCGGTCGAGCCGAACCTGGCCATTCCGGCTTACCTGACCCGCAACCGGCAAATGCTGGAGCAGGAGATGGCCGACCGCGCGCGCTCCGCCGGCAATCTGATCCAGGAACTGAAGACGCTCTACTCCGAGGGCCAAGGGGGACGCGGCACGCTTGATTTTCTGCGGATCGTGACCGAGCCCGCTCAAACCGCCGCCGAATACCGCCTGATGCTGGGCGAAGTCCAGGCCGAGTACCTCGAATTTTCACGCCCGCCCTACGCCGTCGATCCGCTGGATGAAGCTCTGGTGAAGCAGACGCGCCAGCGCGGCATCGCCTGCCGTCTGCTGATCGAATCCGGCACCGTGGACGAGGAGCACCGCCAGCGCCTGGCCGAATACGCCGCCGCGGGCATCGAAATCCGGCAGGCCCACGCGCTGCCTCTCAAACTGGCGCTGTTCGACTGCAAACGTGGCATGATCGCGCTGCTCGACCCGGTCATCAGCCGGCCCGCCTGGACCTCGCTGGTGTTCGACCACGACGGCCTGGGCGAAGCCATGAAGCACCTGTTTGAAGATCGCTGGCAGCGCGCCCGCCATTTCGAAGGTTAGAAACAGCTAGGTCTAAGGTTTTATTTCTTTAGAAATAGGGTGACATTT
Organism: Bryobacterales bacterium; assembly: GCA_003517725.1. Lineage (GTDB taxonomy): Bacteria > Acidobacteriota > Terriglobia > Bryobacterales > Bryobacteraceae > DOZZ01. The sequence continues at coordinate 8,450 of DOZZ01000223.1, forward strand.
ACCTTTTGGCCCACTGATCTTTTGTATTTGAATAGCAGGTGTATAGCAAATTTTTACCCTTTAGGATAAGTGATTTAGTCCTAGCCTACAGGCTTTAAGAAAATAATTAAATTCCGGCATTTTCTTGCACAATTTTCGCGCAATTAAGCTTGTATTTTTGGTACCGTACGAAACAGTACGATATGTCAAAATTGCACGCGACCGCGTTCCTTGTAACCGCCTCAATGGCGTCAATTCTGGGTGCCACCGAATTTGTCCCGGGGCGTCTGCTGGTGCAGGCCGCGCGCAATACGGACGCGCGATCGCTGCAGAAGGCTTTGGCCGCGCACGGACTCGCGGCGCATCATGCCATCGCGCCTCTCGGGGTCACGGTGGTCGAAGGGTCGGAGCGCACGCTCGATGCGGTCGCCGCGGCGCTGCTGAAAAGTGGCCAGTTCACCTTTGTCGAGCGCGATGGCGTGGCGCACGGCGGCGGCGTTCCCAACGACCCGGATTTCTCGTCGCAGTGGCACCTGGCGACGGTGCAGGCGGCCAATGCCTGGAACGTGACCAGCGGCAGCGCCGGCGTGACCATCGCGATGATCGATTCCGGCGTCGACGGCACGCACCCAGACCTGGCGACTAAACTCGTGCCTGGCTGGAGTTTTTTGACCGGTACCTCGAACACCAGCGACGTCCAGGGCCACGGCACGGCGACGGCCGGAACCGCCGCGGCCGCCACCAACAACGGAATCGGGGGCGCCGGCCTGGCCGCCAACAACATGATCATGCCGCTGGTGGTGCTGAACTCCAGCGACTACGCATCGTACTCCGATGTCGCCTCGGCCATTACGTACGCGGCGGACCACGGAGTGCGCATCATCAACATCAGCATTGGCGGCTCGAGTTCGTCGAGCACGCTGCAAAGCGCCGTGGACTATGCCTGGAACAAGGGCGCGGTGATCTTCGCGTCGGCCATGAACAACAGCACGTCCACGCCCTACTACCCGGCGGCGTGCAATAACGTGGTGGCAGTCAGTTCTACCGAATCGAACGATACCTTCTCCAGCTTTTCAAACTACGGAAGCTGGATCACGCTATCGGCGCCCGGCAACAACATTTTCACTACCGATAATGGCGGGGGCTACGGCACCTGGTGGGGCACGTCATTCTCTTCGCCCATTGCGGCCGCCACCGC
>DOZZ01000182.1 GCA_003517725.1 Bryobacterales bacterium
GGGCCTCAATATCGGGACAGACTGACCTGCCCCAAGCTAGAACGGGTAGAAAGAGCTCTTTCATGGGCTTTTTGAGTGATTTCGGAACGACCGGACACGCCACGGGATATATTCCTTTGGGCGGGTTCATTTGGACCCCACTGACTCAATCGCGCAGTGATTTCGCTGTCATTTCAGGCGGTTGGCGGGGCGATGGTTGGGTAAGCAGCCATTGTCACTCACCTCGATTTCGTTGAACTCATCGCTGCCCGCGCATATCAGGCTGTCCCCGTCAGCGTGTCCCCGTCAAGCGTGTCCCCGTCAGCGTCCCCGTCAGCGTCCGTCAGCCTGTCCCCGTCAGCCTGTCAGCGTCTGTCAAATCTGGCCAAGGGTTCGGCCGAGCCGCACAAGATCAAGGTCGGCAAGATCACGCAGAAGCAAGTCGAAGAGATTGCCAAGATCAAGATGCCGGATCTGAACTGCTTCGATCTGGAAGCCGCCATGAACTCAGTGCGGGGCACCGCGCGAAGCATGGGCGTCGACGTCGTTTAATCTAGCGGCCGAAGTGGCGCGCGAAGAGCTTGCGCGCCAGCTGCTCACCCTCCTCGGTCATCGCGACCGATTTCGCCTTACTCTTTGGATCGGAGATGTAGCCGCGCTCATGCAGGCGGTTAAGTACGTCCCAGTCTTGCCCTTTCCAGGCCCTCGTTTCGAAGCGATCCCGGAACATCGTGAGAGTTAGCAAAGCCAGCACCATCTCGTCCACTTTGTCGCGGTTGTAGTCCATCCCGAACCTCTCCGGCTGAGCACAATTCTAGTGCGGCACGACCGCAACTTCCAATAGCGGGCCGGTTCCAGCGTTCACCACGTCGATCCCGCGCAACACGGTTTTATTTGAAGCAGGCACGCCGATCTAAGCACACGTTGACATGTGGCGCGGCCCATCGCGGTTTGTGGGGCGGCGTTTGCCGAGGGCGCAGTTGCCTGGAGTGCGGTTAGCGCGTGTCTTCTTAGCCATCCGGGCCAAATGTGACACATCGATCGTTGTCAGCAGTGGTTGCGATGAGAAATGTTGAGACGTCCCGCCGTTTGCCATAATGGTGCAGACGGGAGTTCATGAGCACAGTCACCACCGCGCTGACGAGCTGGGAAGAGTTTCTCGCCATTCCCGATGCTGGTATTGAGGGCCATTATGAGCTTCATGATGGAGAAGTCATCCTAGTGCCGCCGCCGCGACCCATTCACGTTTATATCCAGAGCTTACTGGTGCAGTGGCTGACGAACGCCGCGCAAGGGCAAGGGCGCGCGGCGCAGGAATTTCCCTACCGGCCCGCGCAAAACCTTCAGTTCTGGCACTCGGACGTCGCCTACATCCCTAACGAGCACTGGGAGGCAATGCGGGCTAACGAGTATCCGGTCTACTCTCCGCTGTTGGTGATTGAGGTTCTCTCGCCATCGAATAAGGATCAAGAGGTTCACCGGCAGCGGGTGGCGGCATTCTCCGGTGGAACGCGGGAGTTTTGGGTTGTTAACCCAGACACCCAAAGCATCGAGGTCTCGGTTCCGGGATCGCCAACCACCGTTTTCAAAGTGGGCGACGCTTTTCCAATCTCCGTTTTGCCGGATGCGCCCTTTCCTGTGAACGTACTGTTTCAGCGGTAAGACGCAAGTTCGCGACGGCTCCCTCAGTACCGCAGCAGCTTCTCCGCTTCCCGCACGATATCGTCCACCTGCGGCAAAATCGCGTTCTCCAGATCCGGATGGTAGCCCACCCAGGTGTCCATGGCCCCGATGCGGCGCACCGGCGCGTCCAGATCCCCAAACAGTTCATCCGCAATGCGCGCGCAGATCTCGGCGCCGTAGCCCCAGCTCAGGCAGTCCTCGTGGACGAACAGCACTCGGTTGGTCTTCTTGACCGAAGCCTCAACGGCCGCCCAGTCGTACGGCGAGAGCGACCGCAGGTCCAGAATCTCGATGCCCGCTTCCGGGTTCTTGCGCTCGATCTGCATGGCCGCCTGCAGCGACTTTTGCACCAGTGCGCCGTAGGTCACGACGGTCAACGAATGGCCGGGCTTGACCAGCCGGGCTTTACCGAACGGAATGCAGAAATCGGCGCCGGGATGCGGCGAGCGGTTGTAGGGCTCGCGGTAGAGGCGCTTGTGTTCCAAAAACAACACCGGGTCGTCGCAGCGGATGGCGGTCCGCAGCAGGCCGCAGGCATCCAGCGCGTTCGAGGGGAACACCACCCGGATCCCGGGGATGTGGGTGAAGATCGACTCGCCGTTTTGGCTGTGGTAAATGGCGCCGCCGTTGAGGTAGCCGCCGATCGGCACTCTCATCACCAGGGGACACGAAAAGCCCCCGTTCGAGCGCCAGCGCAGACTCGCCATCTCATCTCGAATCTGCATCATGGCTGGCCAAATGTAATCAAAAAATTGAATCTCCACTACGGGCTTCATGCCGGCCGTGGCCATGCCGATCGCCCGCCCCGTGATGGCAGCTTCGGCGATCGGCGCGTTGAAACAGCGGCGCGTCGAGAATTCGGTTTGCAGACCGGCCGTTACTTTGAAAACGCCGCCCTTACCTTTCACCTCGCGCAGGCTGTCTTCACGGCTGCAGTCGGCCACGTCCTGGCCGAACACCACGATCGATTCATCGCGGCGCATCTCCTCATGCAACGTGACGTTGATCAGGTCGACCATGGTCTTGGGTTCGCCCTGAAATTGCGGCTCGCTGGCAAACTGAGCGGACTGCGGATCTACCGTTTCCGAGTAGAGATGCCGCAGTGCTGTTGCGGGCGCCGGTCCGGGTTGATGGTCGGAGCTGTGCGCCGCGGCTTGCACCTCCTGGTCGGCCTCGTGCGCCACGCGCGCCAGCTCGTGCGCGTCCACTATGCCTTCCGACACCAGCTGCCGTGGAAAGATGACCAGCGGGTCGATTTCGGCTTCGCTGGCGCGTTCGGCGGGCGTCTTGTACAGCTTTTCATCGTCCGACAGGGAATGCGAGTAGGGCCGCACCACGTGGGCATGCACCAGCGCCGGGCCATGCCCCTCGCGGCAGTACGCTACGGCTTGGCTCATGGCGGCATGGGACGCCGGGAAGTTGGTGCCATCCACTTCCTGCCGGAACAGGTTCGGGAAGCCAGAAAGCAACCGCGAAATGTTGCCGCCCGGGGTTTGGTGATCGACCGGTACGGAGATGGCGTAGCCGTTGTCCTGGATCAGGAAGACTACCGGCAATTGGCGCAGGCACGCGGCGTTGATGGCCTCCCAGAACTCGCCCTCGCTGGTGGCGCCTTCGCCCGAGCTGACCAGCGTCACCTGGTGCGCCGCCGGGTTTTGATAAACACAAGCTTCGGCGCACCCGATGGCCTGCAGGTACTGCGTGCCGGTCGGGGAGGACCCGGCCACGATGTGCTTGTCGTAGTCGCTCCAGTGGGATGGCATCTGGCGTCCGCCGGAGGCTGTATCGGCCGCCGCGCCGAAGGCCTGCAGGAACATCTCTTGGGGGGTCACGCCCAGCGCCAGGCAGAGGGCCCGATCGCGATAGTAAGGATAAAACCAGTCATGCCCCGGCTGCAGGCACATCCCGGCCGCCACCTGCGCGGCTTCGTGCCCGGCGGCGCTGATCTGGAAAAAGATCTTGTTCTGCCGCTTCAGCAGGATCTCGCGGTCGTCGATGCGCCGCGACAGGTACATCCAGCGGTACGCGCGCACCAAAGCTTCCGGTGAGAGGCCGGCCAGGCGCGTGGGGGCGGCGGTAAGGTTAACTTCAGTGTCGGTGCGTTCCGCGCTGGTGGGCGTCATGAACGATTTCTCCCTTACAAGTGTAATCCGGCAGTACTGTTACGGCTCACACGGCCACCCGGCTGACCGAAGGAAAATATACCCCAACGCGCGCCACAATCAAAAGCGCGGCCAGGTAGAGCAGCCCTCCCACCAGCATCGTCAGGGTTAGACCCATATAGATGGCGCACACCATGGCGCCTACCGAGCCCAGTACGCTGGCGGCCGCGTTGAGCGACCAAGCCCATCGCAAGGATTCGGGGTGCCATGCCTGCAGCCGCGCCAGGCCCGCCGGGAAGGGCATGCCCATGACAAAGCCGGCGGGGAAGATCAGGGCCACCGTGACCACCATTTTCACGGGCAGCGGCAGACCCACGCCGCGCGAGAGCAGCAGCAGCGCGGCCGCCAACACGGCCACCAGCAGCGCGACCCCGCCCAACGCCATTAGCAGACGCGATTTACGGTTACCGAGTGCGGTGCGGCTGAACGAACTGCCGAGGCTGCTCGACAGCAGCATTGAAAAGACCACCACGGTCAGCGCATAAGTGGGGTGGCCCAGAAACAGCACGAACTTCTGAATCAGCGCGACCTCCACCAGAATGTAGCCCGCGCCGATGCACAGAAAATAGAGCAGGTACAGCAGCACCGGGCGCTCGTGCGGCAGTTTGGCGCCCAGCAGCAGCGGCGGCAGCAGCAGCACCACCAGCACCGCCAGCAAGCTCACCGCCAAGGCTTCAAACAGCAGCGGCACGGCTTTGTTGATCTTGTAATCGGCGGTGCCCTGCGGGCCGGCGGCCAGAAAAGCCCACAGGTCGCGCGGCTGCACCGTATAGAAAAAGAAAGGCCGGTCGTCGCTGACAGGCGAGATATCGAAGGCATAGCCGCGTTCGTACTGGCGCGGATCGGGCGCCGTTAGAAGGTCGGTGAACTGGTTCGGAATCGCGGCGCCCGGCAGGTACACGGCACTCATATTGGAGGCCGCCAGCATGGCTCGCGCGCGTTCGATATCGGCTGCCGTAAAGGGCTGGCGCGAGATCAGCACTGTGTCACGGGCGCCCCAGCCGGCCAGATCGCGGCGGGTGCCTTCGCGTCCCACAATCACATGGGATGCCGGCGCGGTTTCGCCCATATCACGCAAGGCCGCAATCGCCAGCGCGATCAGCCGCAGCGATTCACGCGGCGGTTCGAAGCCCCAGCGCGTGAACGACAGGATGCCGTCGGGCGTCAACCGCGCGAAATAGTCGCGCATGGCGTCGGTGGTGTAAAGGCTGCTTTCGGACAGCGCAAACGCCCCGGCTGCCGTAGAGGCCCACGTGTCCACCAGCGTTGCCTGCAGCACCTGATACTGCTCCGAACTTTGGCGTATGTAGCTGCGCCCGTCGGCCACCACGATCTTCACGCCCGGATGGAAGTACAGGTTGCGGCTCAGCTCCGAAAACTTCTGCCGCATGATGGTGGTCGCGATGATCGGGTTGATCTCGACGCCGGTGATGTCGCGGCTGCCGGTGGCCAGCGCCCGGGCCACGTCCCAACCGCCGCCGGGCCCAATGATGAGAGTCTTGGCGCCGGGCCGCACGGCGTACGCCATCGCGGGTCCCTGGTCGATCAAATCATGACGCTGGGCGGGCGTCAGGTCCTTGAAATCGAAGTTGGCGATGCCGGTCGAAGCGTCGGCGTCAATAAAGATGGTGGGTGCGCCGGAGCCGCGGTCGGGCGCCAGAGCGATGCGCGAAAAGCTGTTCCACTTCACATACTGCTCGTTTTCGAGCTTCTGACCCTTGGCATAACGCACCTCGATCCAGTGCGATTTCACGTTGACCACCACCAGCAGCGTTAGCAGCAGGCCCAGGCCCACGGTACCGACGCGGCCCAGCGTATAGCCGTCCAGGAAAAACCAGATCGATGCCGCCGACGCGAAGAGAATGGCCACCGAAATAGCCGTGTTGGGGCCGCCGATCAGGTTCAACAGCGGGACCAGCAGCAGGCATCCCCCGGCCGCGCCCAGCAGGTCGAAAAAGTAGACCCGATTAACGCGTTCGATGGTCTCGGAGATCACCAGCGAAATAATGGTCCCGGCGCAGAAGAAGGGCAGGGCATTGGTGAAGTAGATAAGCGCCAGCGCGCCGTTGCCCCCGGTCTGCCGCCGGCTCAGCAGAATGGCGGCGGCCAGCACCACCAGCAGGCTGTTGAGCGCACTCAGCCACCCCAGTTTCCGGAAGAATGTACCGGGCCACGCGGCCACCACGTACGAGAAGACGCCGCCCGCTCCCAGGCCAAATAGAGCAATCGAGATGGCCAAAAACGCGAAGTGGTAATAAAAAACCACCGAAAATATGCGCGTCAGCGATAGCTCAAGCAGCAGCGTGCCCAGCGTAGTGAGCAACACCGCGAGATACAGCAGAGGCCAACTGATCGGTGCGGTTTTTGGCAAT
>DOZZ01000156.1:0-248 GCA_003517725.1 Bryobacterales bacterium
AAGCTGGTGGATAAGGACAAGCGCGACGAATCGCAATCGGAGCTAATGGTGCGCGCGCGCCGCCTGCTGAAGCAGCTGCCGCCCGAGATTCACTCGAGCGCCGAACTGGTCAGCAGCGTTGGCGGTAACCAGAGCAACGCCGACATACAGTACATCGTCAAGGGTCCGGACCTGGCGAAGCTCACGGATTATTCCGAGCAGCTGCTGGCCAAGATGAAGAACATCCCCGATCTGGTGGACCCCGACTC
>DOZZ01000156.1:504-2792 GCA_003517725.1 Bryobacterales bacterium
TACAACACGGGCGACGACCAGTACGATGTGCGCGTGCGCGCCACCGGAGAGTTTCGCGCCAGCCTCGACGGCCTGCGCCGCATGACCGTGCCGTCGGCCAAAGCCGGCGTGGTGGGGCTCGACGAACTGGTACACCTGAAGACCTCGTCGGGGCCGGCCGACATTATGCGCCTGAACCGCCAGCGCCAGGTCACGCTGCTCGGCAACATTGTGGCGGGCGGCTCGCAAACGGCGGTGCTCGCGAAGATCAACGAAGCGGCCGCCGACCTTCACATGGACCCCGGTTACGGCACGGGCCTGAGCGGAACTTCGAAAGAACTGGGGCGCACCGGCTATTACTTCATCCTGGCGTTTTCGCTGACGTTCATCTTTATGTATATTGTGCTGGCGGCGCAGTTCGAGTCGTTTATCCACCCGCTAACGATTCTGCTGACGCTGCCGCTCTCGATTCCGTTCGGCATCGTCTCGCTGTTCATCGCGCACCAGACGGTAAACATCTTCACGGGCCTGGGCTTGCTGCTGCTGTTCGGCATCGTCAAGAAAAACGCGATTCTGCAGATCGACCATACCAACGGCTTGCGGGCCGCCGGGATGCCGCGGTATGAGGCCATCATTCAGGCCAATCGCGACCGGCTGCGGCCCATTCTGATGACCACCATGGCGCTGGTCGCGGGCATGCTGCCGCTGGTGCTGTCGAACGGCGTGGGCTCGGCTACCAACCGCTCGATCGGCGTGCTGGTGGTCGGCGGACAGTCGCTGTGTCTGCTGCTGACTCTGCTGGCCGTGCCGGTGTTCTACTCCCTGTTTGAAGATATGCGCGAGTGGCACGTTTGGCAGCGGATCTCCGGGCTGGGCGCAAAGTTGCGCAGACGCAAAACATCGGAGCCGCTTCCGGAACCGGTTGGCGCGGGCAGTTTTTTGAGTGGGGAGAGGAACGGTCGGGCTTGAGATTCGCGGCTTCTATTTTTCTTACGGCGCTGAGCGCGCTGGCGCAAGTTCCGCCGAACACCAATCCAAAGTTTCCGGTACCCCCGGCGCTGCCGCCGTTCCAGTTGCCGGCGCGCGTGGGTGTGTTTTCCGAAATGCGCCTGTCATTGCACGACGTAATAGCAATGGTGCTGGCCAACAACCGCGATGTGGAGCTGTTGCGCATCGACGAGCGGCGCGCCGGCTACAACATTATCGCGGCGCGCGGCGCGTTCGATACGCGCTTCGGCTTCGACGGCACGCACACGCGCCAGATTGTTCCGGTAGCCTCGGTGCTGGGCGGCGCCGCCAATGGCAAGCTGACGGACACCACCCTTAACGTGAACCCTTATGTGGCCGGCAATTCGCCGTGGGGCGGCACGGAGTACAGGCTCGATTTCAACGCTTCGAAGAACTCCACCAACAGCAGTTTCGCCACTTTGAACCCGCAGTTTCCGACAGCCGCGACTCTCACGCTGACCCAACCGCTGTGGCGCGGGCTGATGTTCGATGCCAACCGCTACCAGGTGCGCGTGGCGCAAAAGAACCGGGCGATCAGCGCCGCGCAACTGCGGCAGCACATCGCCGACGACATCACGCAGGCGGTGCAGGCCTATTGGGAGCTGGACTACGCCTACCGCAATCTTCAGGTGCAGACCGAGGCCGTGGACCTGGCGCGGCAGCAGGACGAGAGCAACCGGCGGCAGGTGGAGCAGGGCATCCTGGCCGCCGTGGATGTGGTGGCGACGCATACGCAGATGGCCACCTTCGAGCAGAACGTGTATGCCGCGCAGGAGGCCGTCACGCGCGCCGAAAATCTGCTGAAGACTCTGATTCTGCCGGACCGCCATCATCCGGCGTGGTCGTCCGCGCTGATCCCGGCCACCGCCGCGGGCGAAGTGCAGGAACTTGACGTGCGAACCGCGGTCGATACGGCCCTGCGCCAGCGGCCCGAGATCGAGCAGGTCAAACTATCGGGCGAGGTCAATCAGCTGGACGTGCGCCTGAATCGCGATGAGATGCGGCCGCAGGTGAACCTGGTCGGATCGTTCGCGGCGTCGGGACTGGCGGGCTTCGCCGTGCCGCAAGGGCCGAATCCGTTCGCGGCGTTGATTCCCGGCTTTTCAAGCGCGCCGCCGGCGCTGCTGGTGGGCGGCTTCGGCCAGTCGCTGAGCAATCTCTACAGCGGCTATTTCCCCACGGTGCAGGTGGGCGTGCGGGTTTCGCTGCCTTTGCGCAATCGCACGGCCGTGGCCAACCTCGAATCGTCGATCGCGGCGGGCCAGCGCATCGGAGTACAGCGCCAGCAGGTGGAGCAGGCC
>DOZZ01000156.1:2947-3471 GCA_003517725.1 Bryobacterales bacterium
GAAGAGCAATACCAGAGCGAGCAGCGCCAGTTCCGCGCCGGCACCACGTCGGTGTTTCTGGTGCTGCAGCGCCAGACCGATCTGATTGCCGCGCGCAGCCGCGAACTGCGGGCTCGCGCCGATCTGAATGAAGCGGCGCCGCTGCGCGACCGGGCTATCGGCGCTACGCTTGGGGCCAACAACATCGTGGTGCAGTGAGCCGGACGAACCCAATTTTCGGAGGTCCGAAAGGCGGGTTTTTCTTTTGTTTTGTTCAGCGGGAATGCGAGATTGGCTTGGAAATCCAAGGCAATATTGCGGAACGAACCCAATTTCCCGGCGATCGGCATGTTTACTCGCTCCTGAATTTTCGGCTTGTGCATAGAACTGCCCCGCGGGGGCGCCCCCAGGACTTCCGACCCTCGATTCCCCCGCGGAATCAACTCCGGAAGGATGGCAGATGGAACTTAGAGACCGGACTACCCGCTACTTATCTAGAATGTTCGCAGGCTTGTCTCACCGCGTCCGCCGAACAAAGGTCCGTG
>DOZZ01000156.1:3706-4077 GCA_003517725.1 Bryobacterales bacterium
TAGCAGAGCGCCGGTTGCCTGAGGCGGCATGGACAGGAAGAGAGCGTGTGTTATGAGTGAGATGCGCGATTTTGAATCAGCGTGACACCAGATCGAAGCGCGTGAAAGCGCGGAGAGTTCAACCCGGCCTTTGCCGACGGCGCAACAAAACCTGAGTAGGGCCAAACAGCTTCCGTCAAATGCTCGAAACGCTCCGCATTGCTGGAGTAGTTGCTTTAAGCTTGGTGATGGAGATCGCCCCTTCAACCGACCCAGACCCTCCGGTCAACCTTTAGCGGAGCCTCTTTCTTTGAGTTTAGGTATACAATTTCACCACTGCAACGTCAGGACGGTGGATACGAGATTAATAGGATAAACCATGCGCACTCCGT
>DOZZ01000304.1:0-5534 GCA_003517725.1 Bryobacterales bacterium
AGGGCGAGTCCTGCTTGGCCTGCTCGAAGAGGTCGCGCCCCCGGCTCGCGCCGGCGCCCACGAACATCTCGACGAAGTCCGAGCCTGAAATCGAGAAGAACGGCACACTGGCCTCGCCCGCGATGGCCCGCGCCAACAGCGTCTTGCCGGTGCCCGGCGCGCCGATCAGCAGCACGCCTTTCGGAATGCGGCCGCCGAGCTTCTGGAACTTCGCCGGCTCGCGCAAGAATTCGATGATCTCCTGCAGCTCTTCCTTGGCTTCCTCGACGCCGGCGACATCCTTAAACGTCACCTTTTTCTGCTGGCTGGTGTGCAGCCGCGCGCGGCTCTTGCCGAAGCTCAGCGCCTTGTTACCGCCGCTCTGCATCTGGCGCATCATGAAGATCCAAAACGCCAAAAGAAGGATGAAAGGCGAGACGTTGATCAGCACCGACATCCAGGGCGTGCTTGAGGAATCCTTAAACTCCAGGTTGATCTTGTGCTCGTCGAGCGCCTTCACGACGTCCTGATAATTCGAAGGGAGCTGGGACTTGAAGGTCGCCAGGTTGTCGGTATAGTCGCCGTGGGCTTCGGTACCCGAGATCACGACATTCTTGACCGTGCCGCTGTCGATCTGCTTCATCAACTCGGTGTAGGTGATGGCCTTTTCCGGCTTGGAGTGGCCCTGGTGCACCACGGTCCACAGCAGGACCAGCACGCAGATCAGTACGGCCCAGACAAGGATAGTCTTAAAATTCGCGTTCACAGTGCCTCCGCGCGACAACTCAAATTCCAGTTGAATAGCATGTAATTTATAGACGCCCGCGCAACCGGTTCCGACTCGTTTTAGAATCCGGCCGCTGTTTGAATTTCGTGAATTACCAGCCGCGTCCGGCTCTCCGGCGTAGCGGCACAGCCAAAAGCCGGCCCAAAGCGCCGGGTCCACAGGATTTCATCCTGCACGTGGAGCACCGGCCATTCGCGCCGCTCCCAGAGCGGCACCTTACCGGCCTCGAACAACTCTTTGAGACGCACGGGGCTCTCGATACCGGTCCTTCGATACCGATCCCCCGGCCGCCAGGGCCGCAATTCCAAAGCACCGGCGCAACGCTCCCAATCGAGCGTGTTGACAACATCATTATAACGGTTGGATGAAGTTTCCAGTTCGAGGCGCAGATGGGTGCTGCCGCCGGGCAGCCCGACAATACCTGGGACTCGGCAAAGCGCCGAAAAGTTCCGTGTTTCCAGAGCATGCGCGCGCGGCGGCGCAAAACGCACCTGGTCAAACGAGCGCATCACGTCGACGCCCGGCAGCATGACGCGGCCGTGCCCCTGGCGGGAACTCAGAATCTGGCGGATGGCTTCGATGTGGGCGAAGTCGACTTGCCGCGTGTCGCCCTTGACTTCTTCAATGGCGCGGCGGATCAGGCGGCGCGCCGCCGCAGTGGGCAGTTTGTCGATTTCACCGGCCGTGCACAGCACGCCGTGCGGGGTGCGGGTCAATAGTCTGGCGGCCAGAGTGTCGATCTCGGCTTGCCAGTAATCCTCTTCGGCCTGGGCCCACGCGGCGGTGCGGGCCAGCGCGCCTTCGAGCGCCGGATTTTCGCTGGCGGTCAACTGTGGCAGCAGCGCGTGGCGCATACGGTTGCGCGCCAGGTGCATGTCGCGGTTGGTCGAATCTTCGCGCCAGGCGATGCCGCGCTCCGTCAAAAACCGCTCGACGTCGGCCCGGCTGCACTCGAGCAGCGGCCGGACCAAGCCGTCGGCCGTCGCGGGGCGGATAGCGGCGAGCCCGGCGCTTCCGGATCCGCGCAAAAAACGGAACAGCACGGTCTCGGCCTGGTCGGAGCGGGTGTGTCCCAGAGCGATGCGGTCGGCGACGTTAGTCTCGATGAGGGACAGGAGCGCACGATAACGTGCGGCGCGCGCATTCTGCTCGAGGTTGCCAACGTCATCTACATGGATATCGAAATGGTGGAAGGGTAGGTTCAGGGCCGCGGCGGCGGCGCGCACGAATTCGCAGTCCGCGTCGGAAGCCGCGCCGCGCAGATGGTGGTTGACGTGAGCCACCGATAGCGCGTAACCCAGCGCGTGCAGGATGTGGAGGAGACAGAGGGAATCGGCACCGCCCGAGACGGCCACCGCAATACGCTGCGCGAGAGTGAACAACCGGTACCGCCCGATGGTGGCGGAGACGCGCTCGATCACTCCCTTGGCCTCGCAACACCGGCCATGCCGGCCGGCGCTAAAACTACTTCGCCTTCTTCTGTTTCTGCTGGCCGACGCGGACCTTGAACTGCGCCGCGCGAGCCGCTTCGAGCGCCTTCCAGTCGAAGCGAGAGGCGGCGTCTTTCAAATAAGCGTCTACATTCGCGCCTTTCGGAAGCACAGCCATGATGGTGGCGCTGTCGGAACCATCCGGACTTACGATCCGGAAGCGTTTTACGTTAGGAATGCTCATAACTGATGCCAGTGGACCATTGTAGCAGGTGACGCGCGACAGGCGGGATGCTACAACGGTGGTCATGATCAATCGTTCGGCACAGGCAAAATGGCAGGGTGATCTGAAGACCGGAACGGGGTCGCTCTCGACCGACAGCGGGACCCTTAAGGACACGCCCTACTCGTTCCACGCGCGCTTCGAGCAGGGCCAGGGCACCAACCCCGAAGAGTTGCTGGCCGCGGCGCATGCGGGCTGTTTCACCATGGCGCTGTCGATGCAATTGGGTCTGGCGGGATTGAAGGCCGATAGCCTGGAGACACGTTGTACCGTGACACTGGATCAGGTGAGCGGCAGTTTTGAGATTACGCGCAGCCACCTGAAGCTGACGGCCAGGGTGCCGGGCGCGACCCAGGAGGCCTTCGACCGCGCGACGGACGCCGCCAAGGCAGGCTGCCCCGTGTCGAAACTCTATAAGACGGAGATTACGCTGGAGGCGGAACTGCTGAGCTAGTTAGGCTGATGCCGTGTGGGCACACTTCGGCCTCGGCTCGCTTTCCCAAAGCGTTGAAGCCGCTCCATCAGGCATGGATTTCCTGAGGAACTGCTCCGCGGGGGCGCCCCCGGGACTTCCGACCCTTGCTTCTCTTGCGAAAAGCAACTCCGGAAGAAACTCCTTTCCTGCAGGCCTCTTGCATTCCCTACTAGCCGAAGTTGCGCCAGATCGCAGAGTGAACGTGCGCCTGCTTTGCGAGGACCGTGCATACGCCCGCGTTTCAGTAAGCGCCCAGATCCTGGCCGTTGACCACGGTGCCTGAATACGTTTGCCGAACTTCGCCAGCCAGATCTACCTCATCGGGCGGCCCGAAATAGAGCTTGTGATACAGCACCAGCAGCTTGGGCCTAGCCTTAGCGGCGATGTCGGCCAGTTCGCGCGTTGATGTGTGAAAGCTGGCATGGTATGTTTTATCTCCCGCGGGAAACTGCGCAAACCGCGCGGCCGAATAGACCTCATGCACCAGAACATCACACCGCTGGCACGCTTCCGTGATGGTCGCGCAGGGCGCCGTATCGCCCGAAATCACAATGCTGCGGCCCCCCGCCTCGATGGCGAAACCGAAAGCGTGCAGCCACTGGCCGTGGCACGCCGGGATGGCACGCACCGTAATGTTGGCATCCCGGTACACCAAGCCTTTTTCGATCTCATGCACATTCACGGTCAGTGGCGGCAGGCTCTCCAAGCCTTTGGACCGCATCGCGATATCCTCGCCGTATGCCAGCTTGATGTGGTCCGTCATCGCCGCCGTGCCTTTAGGGCCGAAGACCTCCAGCGGTTCCGAGCGTCCTACCACCCACGGCGTCAGGATCACGTCGGGGTAACCCAGCGTATGATCCGAGTGCAGATGCGTCAGAAAAAGGCGGTCCAGATACGGGGCTTGCAGCGCGCGCATCCCATACTTCTCGGCGGCCTCCTCGGCGCGCCGCACGATGCCCGCGCCCGCATCGAACAGGTAGCCGTGGCCGTTCACCACTATCGCCACGGCCGGTCCCGAACTGCGCGGATCGGGATTCGGCGTGCCCGAGCCCAATATGATGACGCGGGCCTTATCGCGGGCCATGCCGAAATTGGCAGTTGGCGGCATACTCATCAGCGCCAGCAGAACCAGTGCCGCTTTCACCCTCGGCAGTCTATCAGCAAATGACGCCCGCGCCCGCACTCGACCCCAACCGCTGGCGCTCGCTGGCCGTAATCCTGTCCGCGGCGTTTCTGGTCGGCCTGGATTTCTTCGTCGTCAACGTCGCGATCCCGTCGATCCAGGCCGACCTGCACGCCACCTTCGCGCAAATCCAACTGGTCATCGCCAGCTACGGGCTCAGCTATGCGGTGCTGCTGATTTCGGGCGGCCGCCTGGGCGACATCCACGGCCGCAAACGCATGTTCATGCTGGGGATCTCGGGCTTCATCCTCACGTCGCTGTTCTGCGGCCTAGCCCACAGCCCCGACGTGCTGATCGCGGCTCGCGCGCTGCAGGGCATCACCGGCGCGCTGTTGTTTCCGCAGGTGCTCTCGATAATGCAGGTGACATTTCCGCCCCAGGAGCGCGCCGCCGCGTTCGGCTTATTCGGCATGGTCATCGGCATCTCGGCCTTCTCCGGCAACGTGCTGGGCGGCCTGCTGGTCTACGCCAACTGGTTCGGTCTCGGCTGGCGGCCTATCTTCTTAATCAACCTGCCGGTGGGCCTGATCACCATGTGGGCGGCGGTGGCGCTGGTGAAAGAGTCGCGCTCGCCCAAAGCCCGCCGGCTCGATCTGGGCGGCGTCGCGATCCTCACCACGGCGCTGGCGATGCTGCTGTACCCGCTGATCGAAGGCCGTGAGACCGGTTGGCCCGCGTGGTGTTTCGTCTTGCTGGCCGCGGCGCTCCCGATGCTCGCGGTCTTCGTCCGGTATGAAAAATGGATCACCGCGCGCGGCGGCTCACCGCTGGTCGAGCTTGGGCTTTTTCACGACCGCACCTTTGTGATTGGCCTCTTCAGCGGCATCTGCTTCTTCAACACCACGGCGTCATTTTTTCTGATCTCGACCATCTTCCTGCAGAACGGCCTGGGCTATTCGGCGAAAGACGCGGGCCTCACCTTCGCGGCCTTCGCCGTTGCGTTCCTGTGCAGCTCGTTGTCCTCCGCGCGCATCCAGCCCAAGATGGGAAGCTGGATCATCAACATGGGTCTCACGTTGATGATGGCGGGTCTGGTGATGCTGCTGTGGCTAACGGACCACCATGGCGCCCGGCTCACCGGCTTCGACCTCGCGCCTGCGTTGTTGATCTACGGCACGGGCCAGGGCTTCGTAATGCCGACGCTGTTCAGCACCATACTGATCAACATCAAAGGGCACGACGCCGGCTCGGCCTCGGGCGTCCTTTCGACCGTGCAACAGGTCTCGTTCGCCATGGGCGTAGCGGTCATCGGCACGGTCTTCTTCGGCGCGCTCGATCCGCACGCCGCGGTCGCCGGCTTCGTGCACGCCCTGCGCACCGCCTTCAGCGTGAATCTCGGATTACTCGCCGCAACGTTCCTCCTGATACTGCAAGTTCCCCGTTTTCCCATCCGGGAC
>DOZZ01000304.1:5664-12550 GCA_003517725.1 Bryobacterales bacterium
CTCGCCGCAACCCGTGGGCGTAACAGTCGGCCTGCAGCCCCGTGTCGAGAATGCCAAGAAGGGCACGCACGTATTCCGCTACAGCGTCAGCCAGAATGGCGGACCGTTTCACGTGATCCGCGACTTCAGCCAGGCCGCGACGTTCGCCTGGACGCCGGCGCTGGTCGAACACGAAGCCCGGGTGCGCCTCACCGTCAAGAATACTGAGAGCGGCGAGACGGCGGAGGACGAGGCGCCCTTCCGCATTGTGTCCAGGGTCACCGGCGGTCACGCCGTGGTCTCGCCCACGGCCCACCCGCTGGTGGCTCTCTTCAGCGCGCCACCCTGCGCCGAGGGCAGCCAGATCCGCGTCGCGTTTCGTGCCTCCGAGCCCTCGCCGGTTACTCGCACCGCCGCCGAGCCGTGCCGCGGCAAGCTGGGCAATAGCCTCTATGTGGCGGGCATGCGCCCCGATTCCTCGTACCAGATGCGCGAAGAGGTCCTGACCGGCTCCCAAGTGAAAGAAGGCGACTGGCTCGCCTTCCACACAGGTTTGCTCGATGGCAATTTTCCGGCTGTCACGGTGACGACTCCGGCGGTTCATCGCACGGGCGTGGCCGAATCGGTCATCATCCACAGCGTCATATCGATGACCGATATGTCGCGCCCCATCGCAGCCGATCTGGACGGCAATATCATCTGGTACCTGCGCCAGCCCGCTTTCCTGACGCGCTTAGTTCCCGGCGGACATTTTCTGGCGCTCGGCGAAGGCGTCAACTCCGCCAACGAAATGCGGCGCCTGCAAGTGCTCCGCGAATTCGACCTGGCCGGCAACGTCCTGCGCGAGACCAACATCAGCCGCGTGGCCGAGCAACTGGCCTCGCGCGGCATCCACTCCGATTGCAAAAAGGGCGCCGAGGTGTGCGTCCCCGGCTTCCACCACGAAGCCATACGCCTGCCTAACGGGCACACGCTGGCACTGGCCGGCATCGAGCGCATGTTCCCCGCCGGTACCCAGGGCTCCAAGGAACGCATCGATATCCTGGGCGACCTGATCCTCGATCTGGATGAAGATTTTCAGGTGACCTGGGTCTGGAACGCCTTCGACCATATGGACGTGAAGCGCGCCGCGCCGGCCGACTCCAAATGCAAAATCGGCCCCGGCGGCGGTGGCTGCACCGCGATCTTCCTGGCCGATTCAGCCAATGGCTGGCTGCACAGCAATTCGTTGAACTACGTGCCCGCCGACGGCAGCCTGCTGATCTCCATGCCGGAACAAAACTGGGTCCTGAAGGTGAATTATCAGAACGGTAAAGGTCCGGGCAACGTGCTCTGGCGTTTAGGCGCCGAAGGTGACTTCAAGGCCAAGACCACCGACCCGGAGCCCTGGTTCTCGTTCCAGCACGACGCCGGCTTCGAGCCCGCCGGCTCCAACCTGCTCTCCGTTCTGGATGACGGCCATGAGCGCAAGAAGAAACACCCCGAGGCGCACAATCGCGGCCAGGTCTGGAAAATCGATGAAAAAGCCAAGACGGCCGAGTTGATCTACAACGCGGACCTTGGGGTTTATGCGATTGCCGTGGGCTCCGCGCAGACGCTGGCCAACGGCGGCTACAGCTTCGAAGCGGGCTTCATCGATCCAGGGCCTTCGCCGTACGGGCGGTCGATCGAAACTTCCGCCGACGGCAAAGTGGTGTACGCGCAGCAGGTGGACGGCATGATCGACTACCGCAGCTTCCGCGTGCCCGATCTTTACTCGGCGCCGGCCAAGCAGTAAATAAAAGCGCGGCGCACCTTCGCGCCGCGCTCACCTCAATTTAATAAAAGCTAGACGCTTTCGCTCTTCGAGAATTCTCCGGTGGCCAGCCAATGCGCGCATTCCGGGCCCAGTTCTTCAAGCGCTTTGGCCTCGTACTCGGCGTTGTCAGAAGCGGTCAGAGTGTCCTTCCAGCGCCCGTTGGTGCCCTTGTTAATGAAGGTCTTGGGGCCGCCAACCCACATCACTCCGCGCATCGGGACGCTGTTCTCGCCGTGCTCCTTCATCCAGTCGAAGGTGCAGTGCTCCACCATCAGGTCCCACTTCGATTCGTTGATTTTGATATCCAGGAATTGGGCAATGCGCCGCATCTCCTCGGGCATGTGTTTCTTCAGCGCGTCGAAATGCACAAACAACATGTTGGGCAGATCTTTGAACTCCCACCACGACCGAACGCTTTCCCAGAACGACCAATAAGGGTAGCCATCGCGTTCCAGCCAATCGCGGAAGTACTGGTGAACGTCGTCCGGCGGGGGCTCGAGGGGCGGTCCCACGCGGCCCGGCGTGTTGTTTAACGCGTCGTACATCGCCGGAGCGGCATTCTTGTGGTGGTTATAAAGGCTCCACACCACGTCGCGGCCATCGCGGCCGATGTAAATGTATTTGGCCTTGGGCGAGTACACCAGAGCATCCATCGGCAGGTGCGTCTTCACGAACCGCCGGTGCGACTGGGCTTCCACCGACGGTAGTTTCACTTCTTTGGGAGGCAGGCGGAAGTCGATCCACGGCGACATCGCATGCACTTCCAGCTCGGTATCCGCGTCGAACAGCATCTGCGCGATGATCTGCTGCATCCACGTGGTGCCGGACTTGGCATACGTCGAAACGACAATGTCGTCATCCCTAAAATTAAAGTCGTTCCAAACCGTGGAATCGATATGGTGGTTGTGCATTTCCCTGGTTTTTTGGGGCCAGGCGATTTCCTTACTGAGCGTCATCCTTCTCCTCCGCCTTGCGGGTATGCTGGAGCCACTTATTAAACCATTCCGGCCCGGCCGGCGCAAGGAAGGCTTCCGGACGGTGGAACGGCTAGTGTAGGGTGGTTTGGAGAGGAGACCAACTGGCTTGACCGCCTTACCCAACGAGCCTGCCGTGCGGGTGGGTCTGTTCAGCATCGGCCTGGACGCCTACTGGCCCCAGTTCGACGGCCTTCGGGAACGCCTGACCGGTTACAACGAGTTGATCGCGGCGCGCCTCGCGGGGCCGGGCGTCAAGGTCGTCAATCTTGGCCTGATCGACACGCCCGAGAGCGCCATGGCTGCCGGACACCGCTTTCGCGAAGCGGACGTCGATCTGATTTTCCTGCACGTGGCCACGTATGCACTCTCGTCTACCGTTTTGCCCGTCGTGAGGCGCGCCAAAGTTCCCGTGATCATTCTCAATCTGGCGCCCGGCGCGGCCATCGACTACGCTGCCTTCAACGGCATGCAGGATCGCGGCCGCATGACCGGCGAGTGGCTGGCGTGGTGCCAAGCCTGTCCTGTTCCGGAAATCGCCAATGTGTTCGGCCGCTGCCGCATTCCTTTTTTCCAGGTCACCGGAATGTTGGAGAACGATCCCTCCGTCTCGAACGAGATCGAGGCCTGGGTGCATGCGGCCCGGGCGGCCCACGGCATGGAGCACAACCGCCTCGGGCTGATGGGACATTACTACGGCGGGATGCTGGATATCTACTCGGACCTGACGCTCCAGTGCGCCAGCTTCGGTGGGCACATTGAAATAGTCGAGGTGGATGAGCTCGCCGCGCTGCGCTCCGAAGTGACCGATACGGAAATCACCGAACGCGTGGCGCATTTCAGACAGGTCTTCGAGGTGCAACCCGACTGCCCCGAGCCGGAACTGGCGCGCGCGGCAAGAACCTCCGTCGCGCTCGACCGGTTCGTAAGCCGGCACGACCTGGGATCCCTGGCCTATTTCTATCGCGGGACCGGCAATCCGGCGAATGAGGACGCCATCAGTTCCATAATTCTTGGCACTAGCCTGCTCACCGCGCGTGGCGTGCCCGTGGCCGGGGAATACGAAGTGAACAACGTCCAGGCCATGAAGATTCTGGACCTGCTTGGCGCGGGCGGATCGTTCACCGAGTACTACGCGATAGATTTCAACGACGATGTGGTGTTGATGGGCCACGACGGTCCCGGCCATCTGGCGATTGCCGAAGGCAAAACCAAAGTTCGCCCGCTCGGCGTATTTCACGGCAAGGTGGGACAAGGCCTGTCCGTCGAAATGTCGGTTCGCAATGGCGCGGTCACCTTGCTTTCGGTGGTGCAGACCGGGGATGGCCGCCTGAAGCTGTTGGTCGCCGAAGGGGAGTCGTGCCCCGGCCCCACGCTCCAGATCGGGAACACCAATAGCAGATACCGATTTCCGATTGGCGCCCGTAACTTCATCGAGAGCTGGAATGCGCAGGGACCGGCTCACCATTGCGCGGTGGGCGTCGGTCACGTGGCACGGCAGCTGCACAAGTTCGGCGCACTGACCGGATTAGACGTTGTTCAGGTGTGTTGATCGGGCCGCATCGTCCCGATGATGGGCGCGAACTATGGCATAATTTAGCACCGTGCGCTCTTTACTAAGCTCGACTCTGCTATCCGCATTCGTAAGTCTGTGCGCCTCCGCTGCGCCCGCCCACCCCATGACGGTTCAGCTGGAAACCAGCCTCCCCTCGCCTCAGGCGGTCGGAACCGTAGTGGGATTGCTAGGCCACATCGAAAATGGCGCGCGCGGCACGCAGGTCTTCCGTTACAGCATCAGCGAAGACGGGGGACCGTTCCGCATCGTTCGGGATTTCAGCCAGGACGCGGCGTTCGCCTGGCAGCCGGGGCTTTATGAACATGAGGCGCGCGTGCGGGTGACAGCCCGCGTCAATGAGACCAAGGACACGGCGGAAGCCGAACTGCCCTACCGCGTAGTGTCGCGCGTCACGGGTTCGGGCGCGGTGCTTACTCCGACGGCGCATCCGCTGGTGGCGCTGTTGAGCGTGCCGGCGTGCCCCGCCGGGAGCCGCGTGCGCGTGGCCATTCAGCGCGATCACGACCAAGCCGTGACTTATACCGGCGAGGAAGCATGCCGCGGCAATCGCAGTAACAACGTCTATGTTGCCGGCATGCGAGCCGACAGTGCCTACCAGCTTCGCCCCGAAATCCTGCATGGCGCGGACGTCGCGCCCGGCGCCTGGCTGGCGTTCCACACGGGCCTGCTGGACGGCCGCTTTCCGCCGGTCAGCACCGCCACGCCGCGCGTCGGCAGCGCCGCTTCGGAGCCGCTGATCATCCGCAGCAGCGACCGCGTTATCGCCAGCGACCTTGAGGGCAACGTCCTATGGTATCTGCCCACCGAAGCCTTCCTGACCCGCGTGCTGCCGGGCGGAGATTTTCTGGTGATTGGCGATGGCCGTAACTCCGTTAACACTATGCGGCGCTGGCAACTGGTCCGGGAAGTCGACCTGCTCGGCAACGTGCTGCGCGAAACCAACATCGGCCGCGTGGCGGAACAACTGGCAAGCCGCGGCATCCAGTCGGATTGCAAAAAGGGCTCGCAGCAGTGCGTGTCGGGCTTTCATCACGAGGTCATCCGCCTCCCCAACGGCCACACCCTGGCCATCGCCGGCCTGGAGCGTATCTTCCCCGCCGGAACCCAGGGCGCCAAAACCAACGTGGACGTGCTGGGCGATCTGGTGATCGACCTGGACCCGGACTTCCAGGTCGCCTGGGTCTGGAACTCCTTCGACCACATGGATATCAAACGCGCTTCTTTGGGCGATGAGAAATGCAAGGAAGGCGCCGGCGACGACGGCTGCACGCCGATCTTCCTGGCGCCCGAAGCCAACGGCTGGCTGCACAGCAACTCGCTGAACTACGTAGCCGCCTCGGGCGACATTTTAATGTCGATCCCGGAGCAGGATTGGGTGGTGAAGCTCGACTACAAGGACGGCAAGGGTAGCGGCAAGGTCCTCTGGCGGCTAGGTCTGGACGGCGACTTCACCGCCAAATCGAGCGATCCCTACCCGTGGTTCTCCTACCAGCACGACGTCAAATTGGATGCCGCGTCCAACACGCTGATACTCTTCGACGACGGGCACCGGCGTAAGACCAAGTTTCCCGCGGCCAACAACCGCGGCCAGGTCTGGAAGCTGGACGAGGCGGCCCGCACGGCCACCCCGGTTTTAAATGCCGATATGGGCGTGTATTCCATGGCGGTCGGCTCGGCCCAGGCGCTATCGAGCGGCGGCTACAGCTTCGAAGCAGGCATGCTGCACCCGCCGGATATGGCCAGCCGTTCCATCGAGACCTCGGCCGATGGCAAAGTCACGTACGCGCAGCAAGTGAACGGCGGGTACACCTACCGCAGCTTCCGGGTAGCCAATCTCTATTCGGCGCCGGACAAGTAGGCGCCCTTAAGCGCTCATTTGATCCAACGCGAATTCGATCACGGGCAAGAGATCCGGGAGATCTTCAGAAACTGTCGTCCAGACGATATCCAGATCGACGTCGAAGTATGCGTGGATTAGAACGGCGTTAGGACGCGGCATAGACCACTAAAGCATCCCGGACAACATCTTCCCGGAAGTGCCGGCTCAGATCCATCTGAGTCCTCAGGTCGACTTTGCGACCGGCCAATAACTGGCTCAGCTCATCTTCGATATCAGCCAAACGAAAGAACCCGACGTGCTCGCGCGGCTGGAACTCCACCAGAACGTCGAGGTCGCTGGACGCGGAAAAACGATTCGTCAGAACGGAACCGAACAGAGCCAGTTTCCGGATGCCGTTGCGCCGGCACAATTGCGCGATCTTTGCTTCGGGGATCTCGATTTGGGCGACGGTCATGCTGCTGTCAGTATGTCCCACGACGACCGCAGTTGTCCCGCGAGCTTCGCGCTCCCTACGTTCTGGCGTGCTCACCCAACGGCGCGATCGAAACGATCGCCGGGTCCGCTCTAAACCCGATCTTCCTCAGACACCGGTCGATCCATTGCCGCGTCAGCTTTTCCTGCACTCCGTTCTGCGACAACCGCGTCCGCAGATTGCTCCAGTCCACGTGATCCAGCGACTGGTCTTGATTGAAGCAGGAAAACACGGTCCGCTCGACGCC
>DOZZ01000304.1:12577-13341 GCA_003517725.1 Bryobacterales bacterium
CATCGGCGAGTTGATGCTGCCGATCGCGTGATGATTGCTCTTCAGATAAGGCGCGAGCACCGTGTGCCGCGAGCGCGCCACCGCCGCCATCATGGCGTCCGATCCGATCGCGATGATGCGGTCCACCGTGTTCAGCGGAATATCAGGTTCGCCGATCTGCGGTTCGCCCAGATCGCCGCGCCCATAAGCCGCCATGGCCTCGACCATGTTGCCCACGAAGGCTTTGTCCTGCACCCGCCTCGGCGTAAATCCGGGCGGCTCGTCGCAGCACCAGACCACCACGTCGGCAGCCTTCTCGATCTCTTCCACCTTGTAGCGGTCCACCATTTTCTTGTAGCCCGCGAAGTAAATGGTGCGCGACCGGCTGGCCCGCAGTTCCTGGCCGATCGAGAACAGCACCGCGTTGCCCAGCCCTCCGCCCACCAGCAGCACCGTCTCTTTCGACGGCGTCTCGGTCGGCGTTCCGGTCGGGCCCATAAGCACGACCGGCTCACCCGGCTTCAGCAGCGCACATAGATCGGAGGAGCCTCCCATTTCGAGCACGATGGTCGACAGCAGACCTGCTTCGCGATCCACTGACGCGCCGGTCAGCGCCAGGCCTTCCATGCCGAGCGTGGTGCCATCCACGCGCGCCGCAAACTTCTCGTAGTTTTGCAGCCGGTAGAACTGCCCCGGCTTGAACGCGCGCGCCGCCATCGGCGCTTTCACGATCACTTCCACAATGTTCGGCGTCAGGCGCACCACGTCGTGCACCACCGGCCGCA
>DOZZ01000304.1:13424-18202 GCA_003517725.1 Bryobacterales bacterium
ACCACCGGATAGCCCTGTTTGGCGCTGGCCATGGCCTTCACGACATTGCCGGCGAAGGACGGATGCAGGTCTCCGAAGAAGCTGATGGCGCGGCGATCCTTCCGCACCGACATCAGCACGCGCACGGCGCTCGGCTTCGAGATCGGGTCAGGCTGTACCACCTGCCCGTTCTCGTCGACGGCCTGGAACCATTTTCCGTTCAGGAAAACGTTGTCGGGATCTTCGCGGCCCAGCACGGTGTTGGGCTGCGTGCCGGCCGCCACGAGGATCGATTTCGCCGGCAGCCGCACCGCCTCGCCTTCGGTGGAAAATTTGCCGGTCGCTTTGTCGAACGTGTGGCGCGTCAGGTGCAACGCGGCGGCATGCCCGAAGCGGTCGATCTCCACCTCTTCGGGCGACACGCACTCGGCGAAGCGGATACCCTCCTGCATCGCCAGCGCCACTTCTTCGTGGTTCAGCGTGTAGCTCGGCGCGTCCATCAGCCGCCGCCGGTACGCGATGGTTACGCCGCCCCACGCATTCAGCAGCCGCAACAGATTCGGCGCACGGCCCTCGCGCGCGGCCGCGGCCTTCTCGGCCCGAAGAGCCCGCGCGTGCGCGATAAATTCCTCGCCGGTCTCGATCTCCTCGGGTGACCAGCGCTCCCGCACCTTCGCCTCGCCGTACTCGGCCGCCAGCGTCTCGTAGCGCCGCAGAAATTTCTCGACCTGCACCGGGTAATACGCCAGCGATTCCGTCGCGGTGTCGATCGCGGTCAGTCCGCCGCCGATCACGACCACCGGCATGCGCACCTGAAGATTGGCCACCGAACTCTGTTTGGCCGCGCCGGTCAACTGCAGCGCCATCAGAAAATCCGATGCCTGCCGCACGCCGCGCGACAGTCCATTCTTCATCGGGATCACGGTGGGCCGGCCCGCGCCCGCGCACAGTGCCACGTGATCGAAGCCCATTTCAAAGGCGCTGTCGATGGTCATGGTGCCGCCGAAACGCACTCCGCCGTACATGCTGAACTGCCGCCGCCGTTCGAGCAGCAGCCGGATGATCTTCAGGAAATTCTTGTTCCAGCGAACCGTGATGCCGTACTCGGCTACGCCGCCGAAGCCTGCCATGACGCGGTCATCCAGCGCTTCGTACAGTTCATTGACGTCGCGAATCGGCGCGAACGGATGCCGCTCGCCGAGCGCATCCACGCCCGAATAGCGCTCCGACAGCGGCTCAATTTTAAGCCCGTCCACGGCCACCACGCGATGCCCATCGTTCATCAGATGGTGCGACAGCGTGAAGCCCGACGGCCCCAGGCCGACCACCAGCACCTTGTAGCCTGTGTCCGGCCGCGGCACCGGACGCGCCAAGTTCAGCGGGTTCCAGCGCGTCAGCAGGCTGTAGATTTCGAAGCCCCACGGCAGATCCAGCACGTCCTTTAACGTGCGTGTCTCCACCTGCGGAATGTCCACCGGATCCTGCTTCTGGAACACGCAAGACTTCATGCAGTCGTTGCAGATACGATGCCCGGTGGCCGCTACCATCGGATTATCGATCGCGACGATGGCCAGGGCGCCAATCGAATTGCCGCGCTGCTTGACCACGTTCATCTCCGAGATCTTCTCTTCGAGCGGGCACCCCGTCAGCGCCACGCCGAACACGCTGCGCTTAAACGAGCCGTCCTTCTCTTTTAGGCCCGTGGAGCAGCTATCTTTGGCCTGGTTGTGGCACTTGATGCAGTAATGCGCCTGATCCATCGCGCCCGGCAGATTGGTGCCGGGGTCGGTCAACTGAAAGCCTTCGCGGCGGCGCAGCCCATGCTCGGGCATGACGAAACGCGTGACGCCGTCCAGTTCGATGGTCGCGACGTCCACCAGGTGCTTCGGGTCGAGCTTATGAGGAACGCCGAACAGCACGCTCTTGTGGTATCTGGCGCGCCCGGCCGGCGAGAGCGCGGCCCACGCGGCATAATCGGTGGCCAGCTTCAGATGCTCCGGACGGGGGGGCTCGGCCTCCAGCCAGACCGACACGTGCTCCACAAAACTGCGTTCGGTGAGCGGCTCATCGAACAGCATCTCCAGCTCTGACCGCAGCGCGTCGCCGTCAATCCGGCTGGCGGCTTCCTGGGTGACGCCGCTGATGGCCTTCTTCTGCACGAACTTGCGCTTAAACGCAAAGATGGGGGCCAGCGCGTCGTGCCGGGCCTGCAACTCGCGCACCGCGGCCTCGATCCCAAACAACTGGCCCAGAAAATCTTCCACGTGCGGCGCCAACTCGATGATTAGTTCGGCCTGGTCCTTGCGGCTGACGTTCTCGGGGTTTTCGCGCGCCTGCGCCAGGCGCTCACGCAGAGCGCCATCGGTCGCGTTTAGCGAGGCGAGAAATGCGGCATCGATGCGATGTACACCGTCATGCGCGTATAAATCCTCGAACTGGAAACCAAAACCAAGCTTAAGTTGAGCGGGCACTAATCTTCCTTGCGTATAACGATGCGTGGCGCGGCGCGGAGGTCGCGACATCCCGGCCCAGGCTCTGCAATGTGGAAGGGTGACGTCACACTGGACGTTTTACTGACGCTACCCTGGGACGAGGCTTACATCTAGTTTACCTGAGGCGCGGCGGTCGAAATTTGATAGATTGTCTGTTCGCAAATGAAAACCTGGACACTGCGCGCACTCTCCCTTCTGCTACTCGTCAGCCCGGCCCTGGCCCAAGCGGCTCCGGATCCGGCGTTTTCTCCCGAGCGCCTGGCCCGCATCGACCGCCTGCTGCAGCAGTATGTCGATCAGAACAAGATCGCCGGCGCCGTCGCGCTGGTGCTGCACGACGGCAAGCCGGTGGTTGAGCGAGCGGTGGGCTGGAGTGACAAAGAGGCCGGCCGGCGGATGACGGTGAACACCGTGTTCCGCATCGCCTCGCAAACCAAAGCCCTCACCAGCACCGCTATTTTGGCGCTGGTGGAGGAGGGCAAGATTGGGCTGAATGAGCCGGTGGGGCATTTCATTCACTCTTTCAGCAAGACCACTGTCGCGGTGCCGCATGGCTCCGAAGTGACCATCGTCCCAGCCAAGCGCCCGATCACGATTCAGGACCTGCTGACCCACACGGCCGGTATTTCCTACGGAACCGACAAGCAGGTGGCTGCTCTATATGAACCCAAAGGGCTGGGGCCCGCCGCGGGCAATGGCTGGTATACCGCCGATAAAGACGAACCCATCTGCGACACCATGGAGCGGCTGGGTACGCTGCCCTTCGTGGCCCAACCCGGCGAAGCTTTCGTCTACGGGTACAACACCGACATTCTGGGCTGTGTGGTGGAGAAGGCTTCCGGCATGCCCCTCGACCAGTTCATCCGCACGCGGATTACGGCGCCGCTGGGGTTGAGAGACACGCGGTTCTTTCTCCCGCCGGCCGAGCGCGATCGTTTGGCTGCCGTCTATGCCAGCGGCCCGGATGGCCTGATTGTGCGCGCACCAGAGGGCTCGAAGGGGCAAGGGTCGTATGTGGACGGCCCGCGCAAGAGCTTTGCCGGCGGCGCGGGACTCACTTCGACCGCGCACGATTATGCCCGCTTCCTCGAGATGATCCGCGAAGGAGGCGATTTGAGAGGCGTCCGCATTCTGTCGCCTCGCGCGGTGGATCTCATGACTACCAACCAGTCAGGCACGCTGCACTCCACCACGGGGCTGGGGTTTGGCCTGGGTTTTGAAACAGTGGACCGCTATGGCGCCAGCGGCATGGCTGGCGTCGGCGCATTCGGCTGGGGCGGGGCTTACGGCACGATGTATCAGGTTGACCGGCAAAGCCACACCGTGATCGTGCTGATGATTCAGCTAATGCCTAACTCGACCGATATTCAGACGAAGTTCTCGACGTTGGTGTACCAAGCGCTGGTCAAGTAGGCGGTCAAGGCTTCGCACAAACAAAGTTCGCCGACTCATCGATACTGCCGTTGCCCCGGTATCGCGCCATTTGCGGGTACGGGCACAGCGGCCTGGTCCGGACCACTTTGCCCGACACCACGCGCGCAGCTTCGATGCGTTCCGGAGCTTTCGCCGCTTCCACCCACTGCACCACCGGCGTGGCCGCGTCGAACTGGCTGGTGCCGACGCCTCCGCCACAATGAAACATCCCCGGCACCATGAACAGCCGGAAAAACTCAGGCGTCGACGTCCCCATCTTGTCGACCACCTGTTCGTAATACTCGACGCCCATTTTTGCGTTCAATTGCGGATCGGCCCATCCGAAATACATCAGTAATTTGCCGCCGCGCTTCCGGAACGCTGAGAGATCGGTGTCGGTGGCGTCCAGGATTTGGTGTAACTCTTCGAGCCGCGGAGGGTCCCGGTCGATGTCAAATTGGCTAAAGAGGCCCGCCGCATCCATGGCAGCGCTCTGCGTCCCGGCCCACGGCACGACGAAATGCAGGAATGCCGACCCGAACGACGTCCACGCCCCGGGGCCGTTGGGCCTGTCGATTTCCTGCCCGATCCAGCCGCTCTGCCCATCCGCCCCGGCGATTTCCGCGCCCATGGGCCAGCCGGGGAAAAAGCGCTTGCCCTGGCTCATGACGTCGCCGTAAATCCGCTCGACCGATGCAATTTGTTCGGCCGTGAAGCAGTTCACCTCGTCGCTTCCCGCGGTGCAATGGGGCAGATCGCGCGCAGGTTGAAAATCGCAGCGGCGTGGATCGTCGATCAAGCCATCCTGCGAGCCGTCTTTGGCGTCGCACTGCGCGTAGACGCGCGTTGCGAGCAGCCCCATCTTGGCCGCTGGAAGCGGGTGCGCGTTCAGCC
>DOZZ01000304.1:18256-19566 GCA_003517725.1 Bryobacterales bacterium
CTTGGCGGGCGGCGTTGCGTAGTAGGCCGCAGCGATCGTTTTCGCGGTTACCGCGGTCACGTGCATGGCGCGGAAGCCGAAATCGAGCAGCTTCTGCCGGTTCAACGCAAAGCTGGCGCCGGGTTCCGACAAGACCGAATGCCCCGTGTCGGTGGCGGCGGTCATGAAGCCGGCCTTCAGCCCGCGCGCACGGTGAGCAGCCCGCCCCGCGGATTCAAACGGCTCGCCCGCCCATCCGCCATTCCCGAACATATAAAGACGGCCATTCCACGCGGTGGGAAGGTTGACCTGGATGTTGATCTCGGGCAGAACCATCAGGTTGACGCGGCAATGTTCCGGCGCCTCGGACGAGGCCGGAATCACGTTGGCGCTAATCACCGAGAGATCGTAGCTCGTCAAACTGCGCAGTTCGGCGCAGGGCATAACCGGTTTGCCGGTGGCGGCCATCGCGGCCAAATCCCGGAACTGAACGCTACCTCCGCCCTGAGCGCAGAGCGTGGCAACAAAGAAGAGAGCGGCTGCAATCCAACGCATGGGAGACCTCAAAGTTTTAGGTAGTGTATCGCGCCGCTGCTGGCGGGAAGCGTCTTGGCTGGCTCGCCGGTGACTAATTTCGCAATCCGAGGCCGCCGCTGGCGTTACCTGATTTCTTGCGGCGCGACGGCATACTCCTATTCAGAGACGCATTTATGGCCGCAACAGAGAACGCATCTGGATCGAACGGGCCATGCCAGGCCAGCATGGCCTCATGATCCTTATGCGCCGGATCGCCGATCACTTTTAAATAGTAGGCGTAGCCAGGAGATCCGCCGGCATCCTCGGGTGGTCCATTGCGCGCGCCCGCAATGCACTGCGGATAGAAAATACGCGGTGTTGGCAGTAGGATCGCATCGAGCAGAATATCGTGGCGCCAATCATCGCCAAAGTCGTAGACATAGTCGAAGCTGTCGCCCACGCGATCGACCATACGGCTGAGAGGCACCCGCCTCTCGTCGTTAACTTCGTGTTGATCGTTCGGGTCTGGAATGCCATAAACCAGCCCTCGCGCCACAAATTCGTGAAGGTGGTAGCCCTCCCAATTGAACAGCAACTGCAGGATTTCGTGTAGCCGCGGGAGCTTGGTGGCGTCTGGCACTTGCACGGATCTCCAGATTGGAGGCTTGGTATCGCGCAGGCTCACTCTAAGTTGGAAGATGACCTTGGCGCTCTTCGTGGTTATGGCAATGTCCCTTTACGGCTCGCCGGAGAGGAAATCAACACCGAAACTGTGTGTCTAGAGGAGGTTAGAGGAATTTGGTCGGGCCGCCGGG
>DOZZ01000081.1:0-532 GCA_003517725.1 Bryobacterales bacterium
TGCTGCTGGATGAGCCCACCAACCACCTGGATCTGGACTCGGTGCACTGGCTGCAGGACTATCTGCGCAACTACGACGGCTCGCTGATCGTGATCTCGCACGATCGCCACTTTTTGAACGACGTCTGCACCCACATCGCCGATATCGATTACCAGACGATCATCACCTACACCGGCGGCTACGACGACATGGTGATGGCCAAGACGCAGATCCGCTCGACCATCGAATCGCAGAATGCCCAGCGCGAGAAGAAGATCGCGCAGCTCAACGAATTCATCGCCCGCTTCGGCGCCGGTACGCGGTCCACGCAGGTGACCTCGCGCAAGAAGGAAGTGGAGCGTTTGCAGACCTCCGAGCTGGCGCGCTCGAACATCGCGCGGCCCTTCATCCGTTTCGAGATGAAACGGCCGTCGGGACGCCACGCGCTGGAGTTCAAGAACGTTTCGAAAGCGTACGGCGATCTGCCGGTCATCAAGAATTTCACGGCCAGCATCACGCGCGGCGAGAAGGTCGCGCTGCTGGGCCGCAACGG
>DOZZ01000081.1:715-2930 GCA_003517725.1 Bryobacterales bacterium
ACCGCGGTCGGCTATTTCGCGCAAGACCACCGGGAGTCGATCGCCAACGACACGACGGCTTTCGAATGGCTGCACCAGTTCGATCTGCAAGCCTCGCATGAGGAAATCCGCGGACTGCTGGGACAGATGCTGTTCACCGGCGAAGAGGGACTGAAACCGACCCACGCGCTCTCGGGCGGCGAGGCGGCGCGTCTGATTTTCTGCCGGCTGATGCTGCAGAAGCCCAACGTGCTGGTGTTGGACGAGCCCACCAACCACCTGGATCTGGAAGCGATCAACGCGTTGAACATCGCGCTGCAGCGCTATG
The DNA here is from genome assembly GCA_003517725.1 of Bryobacterales bacterium. Taxonomy (GTDB): domain Bacteria; phylum Acidobacteriota; class Terriglobia; order Bryobacterales; family Bryobacteraceae; genus DOZZ01. The sequence goes on from DOZZ01000081.1 coordinate 1,023, forward strand.
ACGGCACCGTGCTGCTGGTGACGCATGATCACGATTTGATCGACGAAGTGGCGACGCGCATTTGGCATTTCGACAAAGACGGCATCGAAGATTTCAAGGGGCCGTACGCGGAGTACCAGAGCGAAGTCGAAGCTAAGGTCGGGTAGAACGTTTGAGAATATATCATGGCGTTGTAGACTAAACGTGTAATGAGATCGTCCCTCGCGCACCGATCATCGGAAATGAACGAAGCCCAAGCCTATGCCTCGTTCGACGCGGCATCGCAATATTTCCTGGGCATACCCGCGGATGAGTTCGTCGAACGCTTCAAAGCCGGTGCGTATAGCCCGACGGATGACTATCCGGGCGTTGTCGAAGTTCTGATGCTTGCGCCGAGTTCGATCGACCTCGGCTAAAGTCTGGGCGGTTATTGCCGGAGAGAACAAAGCAGCGCGCCCAAGAGGCGTTCATCGAGCCAATCAGAGAGAGTCTGGCTGTAGTAATATCCGCGGTTCATCTGCACTGTAGCTCCGCTAACCGAAAATATTATCCAGAAGGACTGACGTCGCTATCGCTCAGCCCACTTGGATCGGTCATGCCGCTGAACGGTTGTGATCTGAGTCTGTACTTCAATCACGTATTCCAGATCGTCCCGGTGGACTCAGGACATTTCAAAGTTCGCAGCGAGGGATATGCTTACCGAGTCGATCGCCCGTCTGAATCCGGAACTCCTGAAGAGGTGATCTCCTACCACTGGCATCCGCACTTACTCGGCGGCCCGGAGTTCCCCCACATGCATGTTCACGCGAGCGGACGCGACAAACATCTTGCGCGTGTTCACTTCCCGACTGGCAGAATGTCAATTGAGCGGTTGGTACTCTTCCTGATACGGGAGTATGGCGCGATGCCAACGGTGGCAGGTGGGGAGAGCTTGGTACGTGAGAACCTCCAGCGCCTGGAAAACGCTTGGCGGTGGTTCTAAGCGTTAGCTTCGATCGCCTCGGAAACCGTTTCCCACTCCTGCATCAATGCGTCCAACTCCGCGCGACGCGTTGCCAGAAGCGCGTGCTCCTGCTGCGTTTGCTCCATGCTGACAAAGTTTGCCAATGATTGCTCTCCGTCGGCAATCTCAGCCTCCAGCCGAGTTACCTCTTCCTCAATCTCGTGCCGCCGCTCCTCCATCTTGCGGAGCTTGATCGGGTTCAGGCGGCGCGCGCCGTCCGAGATTTCCAGGACGGGCGCGGCCACCGTGGTTTCCAGCGCCTGTGCTACGGGCATGACCACCGCCTCTTCTTTGTTCCGCACGTATTCGGTGTAGCTATACGGATAGGCGTGCACTTCGCCGCCGCACACTTCGATCACGCGCGTGGCTAACTGCTCCAGAAAATAGCGGTCGTGCGAAACGAACACTAACGTGCCGGTGAAATCCTGCAGGGCCTTTAACAGCACGTCTTTGGCGCGCATGTCCAGGTGGTTGGTGGGCTCGTCGAGCAGCAGAAAATTGCCCGGCATCATCAGCATGCGGGCCAGCGCGTAGCGGTTGCGCTCGCCGCCCGATAGCACGCCGATGCGCTTGAACACGTCGTCTTCGGAAAAGAGAAATGAGCCCAGGATGGTGCGCAACTCCGTGTTGGTGGCGCGCGGCGCGACCATGCCGAGGTCATCCAGCATGCGCGCTTCGACGTCCAGTTCTTTGTACTGGTCCTGCGCGAAGTAGTCGGGCTCGGCGTTGTGGCCCAGCGTGTATTCGCCGGACGTGACGGGCTCCGCGCCGGCCAGGATCTTGATCAGCGTTGACTTGCCTGCTCCGTTCACGCCCGCCAGAGCCACGCGCTGCCCGCGTTCGATCAGGAAATTGGCGCCCGAGAAGACGTGCTTCGCGCCATAGCTCTTCGACACATTGCGCAGCTCCGCCACCACGCGGCCGCT
>DOZZ01000081.1:3140-4084 GCA_003517725.1 Bryobacterales bacterium
TCGAGTTCCTTGATGCGGCTCTGCACCTGCTTGGCTTTGGTGGCCTGCGCGCGGAAGCGATTGATGAAGGCCTCGAGCTGCTCCACCTTTTCCTGCTGATTCTTGTAGGCCGCTTCGAGACGCGCGCGCCGTTCCGCCTTTTGCGCCTCGAATTTGGAGTAGCCGCCGGTGTAGAACCAGACGCGCTTGTTCCATAGCTCGACAATCTTGGTGACGGTCTGGTCCAGAAAATAGCGGTCGTGCGAGATCAGCACGAACGCATGCGGGTAAGCCGCTAAATAAGCTTCGAGCCAGTTGCGCGCTTCGAGGTCCAAGTGGTTGGTGGGCTCGTCGAGTAGCAGCAGGTTAGGCTGCGCCAGCAACAGCTTGGCCAGCGCGATGCGCATCTGCCAGCCGCCCGAAAATTCTTCCGTGCGGCGCTGCCACTCCTCGCGTCCGAAGCCCAGGCCCGCCAGCACGGTACCGACTTGCGACTCGATGGTGTAGCCGCCGCGCGCATGAAATTCGCTGTCAACGCGGTGTAGGCGTTCCGAGATTTGCCCGTATTCCACGCCCTCCGGATCCATGTCGGCGAGGCTGCGGCTCAGGTCTTCGTGCTCCTGCTCGAGCGCGCGCACGTTTTCGAAAACGGTCATGCACTCGGCAAAGACCGTGCGGCCCGAGAGTGACAGGCCGTCCTGCGGCAGGTAGCCCGCGGTGGTGCCCTTGGTGATGCTCAGATTGCCGCGGTCCAGCGTTTCCAGGCCCGCCAGCACTTTCAGGATGGTGGATTTGCCGGTGCCGTTGGCGCCCACGATGCCGGCGCGCTCACGCGAGGTGATCAGCCAGTCGACGTCTTCAAAAAGGATTTTCGGCCCGAACTGCTTGGCCGCGCCGCTGAGTTGGATCATGCCTCGGAAAGCGGAGTTCTAACGCGCTTCGTCCACCACGCCGCGGCGCTTCTG
>DOZZ01000081.1:4251-5189 GCA_003517725.1 Bryobacterales bacterium
CGGATCAGCAGTTCGCCGATGAGCCCGGTGCTGAACATCATCAGGCCGCCCATCAGCAGCAGCGCTCCGGCAACGATGAGTGGGCCGTGATGGTCCATCAGGTCGACGTTCCAGTACATTAACTTCTCAATCAGGCAGTAACCCATGATGCCGCCGCCCAGCGTCAGCCCCACCAGCCCCAGACTGCCGAAAAAGTGCATGGGACGCGTGAAATAGCGCAGCAGGAAGCGGATCGTGACGATGTCGAACAGGACGCGGAAGGTCCGGCTCAGCCCGTAGTGCGATTCGCCCGCCAGCCGCGGCGGATTCTGGATCGGCACTTCGGCCACGCGCGCGCCGTAAAAACTGGCCAACGCCGGGATAAAGCGATGCAGTTCACCGTAGAGATGGACGTCCTTCAACACCTCGGCGCGGTAGGCTTTGAACGTGGTTCCGAAGTCGTGCAGATCGACGCCCGAGGCTTTGGACATCAGCCAGTTGGCGATGCGCGACGGAAACTTGCGGGTGACCGCGTTATCGCCGCGATCTTTGCGCCAGCCGCTGGCAATGTCGTAGCCTTCGTCCAGCTTGGCCAGCAGCGCCGGAATGTCTTCCGGAGCATGCTGCAGATCGCCATCCATGGCAATCACGACTTTGCCGCGGGCCTCATGGAAGCCGGCCGACAGGGCGGCCGTTTGCCCGAAGTTGCGGCGCAGGCGCACCACTTTCAAATGCGGGTCGGTTTGCACCAGGTGCGACAGCAGTTCGTAGCTGCGATCGGTCGAAAGGTCGTCAATGAAGATAATTTCGTAAGGCCGGTGCAGGCGCACCAGAACGGTCGTAAGCCGGTCATACAAGGGCAAAATGGAATGCTCCTCGTTATGAATCGGGATGACGATCGTCAGTTGCATTGATAAACTTTCATCTTAACGTAATTAGGACCGCGTGGACCGAATCCC
>DOZZ01000081.1:5293-7481 GCA_003517725.1 Bryobacterales bacterium
CAACACCTTTACTTGTGCGGGATTACGGGCCATCCGCCCAACCGGGAAATTGCCAAAACCGCGCTCGGTGCCGAAGACACGGTCCCCTGGAGCCACGTGCCCGACGCAACACATACCGTGTTTGAGATGCGCGAGCAGGGGTACCAGGTTGCAGCTATCGAAACAAATTTACATGCGATCGATCTGTTCGACTGGACGCCGCAGTTTCCGGTGTGCGTGCTGTTCGGCAACGAGGTGAGCGGCCTGCAGCCGGATGTAGCGGCGCTGGTGGACGCCCACATCCGCATCCCCATGCTGGGGCTGAAGCATTCGCTGAACGTCGCGACGGCCGGCGGCGTGGTGCTCTATGAATTGCTGCGGAAATACCAGCAACTGCGGATGCAGCGCGTTTAGGTTTTATTGCCGATTACCCGGTCAATCGAAAGCGCGCCCGCGCCGCGCCACAGGAGCACCAGGCCCATGGAGATCGCGAGCAGGTGAAACTCGTATCCTTCACCCTTCTGTGTGCCCGCCCAGTTCATGAAAAAGCCGACCGCTAGATGCACCTTCACCACGGCCACCAGCATGGTGACGACGATGCCGAATGCGGCGATGCGGGTGAGCAGCCCCAGCAGCAGCCCCAGCCCTCCGAAAAACTGAGCAAAGATGGCCAGCGCGGCGAACGGGGCAGGAATCCCCGTGGACTCGAAATAGGCCATGGTGCCGCTGAAGCCGTGCCCGCCAAACCAGCCCAGCATCAGCTGTCCGCCGTGCAGCAGAAAGACCCAGCCCAGAACCAGCCGCAGCAAGGTGAGGGCGAAATCGTTGGCAGTAGCAAAGAGTCTGGCTCGCATGGCGGCCATTCTATGCCTGTATAGCCCGGCACCCTAGTGTTTGGCGAGGCCTTTCTGGATGCGTTGACCCCATTCCCGCGCTCGTGTGAGCACCAGCGGCTGGTCCAGCGTGAGCGAGCGGTGATCGTTCACAATCCAGCGGCCGTTCACCATCACGTCGCGCACATCCGATCCCTTCAGCGCATAAACCAGCTGTGCGTAGACATCATAGAGCGGCACGCCGGTGGAGTGTTCGAGCGTGATGGCGATCAAATCCGCGCGCTTGCCGGCCTCGAGCGAACCGATCTCCTTTTGCATGCCCAGGACGCGCGCGCCGCCGATGGTGGCCATCGCGAACGCCTGCCTCGCCGGTAAAGACGTCGGGTCGCCGGTCGAGAGCTTCTGCAGCTTGGCCGCCAGGTCCATCTCTTCCATCAGGTCGAAATCGTTGTTGCTGCCGGCGGGCCCGTCGGTGCCGAGACCCGCGTCCACGCCGGCGCGCAGCCACTGCGTGACCTGCGCCGTGCCGCTCGCCAGCATCATGTTGCTCGACGGGCAGTGCGCCAGGCCCGTGTGATGCCGCTGCAGGACAGCCAGATCGCCGGCGTCCACCCAGATGGCGTGCGCCGCCACGGTAATGCCGTCCAGCACGCCCAGGCTTTCGAGCACGCGCGTGGGGCTCATGCCGCGGGCGGATTGCGTATCGCGATTTTCCTTTTGCGTCTCCGACAGATGGATCAGCAGCGGCACGTGGTACTTATTCGCCAGCGCGCGCGAAGCCTGAAGATCGGCATCGGCATTGGTGTAAAGCGCGTGAGGCGCGACGGCCGGCACAATCAGCGGGTCGTTCTTAAATCGCGCAATGAAGCCTTCGGCATAGCGCAGCGCATCGGCGGGCGTTGCGGCGTCGGCCACCGGGAAGCGGATTACGGTTTCGCCTAACACGCCGCGCATACCCGCTGACTTGGCGGCCAGGGCGGCCTCATCCTCGAAATAGTACATGTCGGTGAACGTGGTGGTGCCCGACAACATCATTTCGAGACAGGCCAGCTCGGTTCCCTGGCGCACGAACTCGCGCGAGACAAATTTCTTCTCAGCCGGAAAAATGAAGTTGTTGAGCCAGTCTTCTAAACGCACGTCGTTGGCGATGCCGCGCAACAGCGACATGGCCGCGTGAGTGTGGGTGTTGATCAGGCCAGGCGTAAGGATGGCTTCGCCGCGATCCACGGTGTGGCGCGGCTGATAACGCCGGGCCAGTTCGGCGCGCGGGCCCACCGCCACGATGCGTTCGCCGCGCACAGCCACGGCGCCGTTCTCGATCACGGAGCGCGCGGCATCCATCGGAACCACGTAGCGCGCGGCAATCAGCCAGTCGA
>DOZZ01000081.1:7703-7837 GCA_003517725.1 Bryobacterales bacterium
CCGCCAACAACAGCAGGCTACAAAAACGAAGCATCGAAGGCATGCGGATAGAGTTCAGCGAGCTGGTGTGTTTCGGTGTGACCCTGCAAATTGGCCAGCACGACGGGAACGTCGCCGCAGAACTCCCACAGGAT
>DOZZ01000290.1:0-3010 GCA_003517725.1 Bryobacterales bacterium
CTGGCCGCCAGGCCGCTACTGTTTCAAAGGCGCGGTCTTGGTGCTGTGGGTGGCGATGCTCGCGTCCGTCCCCGATGTGTCTCCCGATACCTTACCTTTCCGATGTTTCTTCTTGGCCCCAGTGGCGGTGTCATCGGATTTTCTCTTGTGTGTTTTGTGATGTTTGGTGGCCGGGGTAGCTGAAGACTCCGCGGGAGTTTGGCCAAAAGAGAACGGCATACTGGCCAATGTAAACGCCAACGCCAAGACACTCGATTTCATCGTATTCTCCGCTCGTCAGTCAGTATAGCGCCGTTCGATTTGGGTTAGCTGGTGGGCCGACATTGAGTCCATGCCGGGCGTGATGGCATACGGCGAAACGCGGGAATCGGCGATCGCCGCCGTGCACGCGTTGGCGTTGCGGGTTGCCGCTGATTGCATCGAACACGGCGAGGCAGTTCCGGCGCCGCTCCGGATCGGCTGGACGATAGCCTGGCAGAAGGGCTCCCAACGTGTTCACACTTCGGCCAGCGCGGGCACCCCGCTGCCCAGCAACAACTCCACAAAGGTCGCGGCCGCGCAGCTGATCTTCTTGCGGCGATGGATAATGCCCACCGGCCGGAATAGTCCTGGCGCCTGAATCGGCACCGCTACCAGACGCCGCTGCTCGATTTCGAGCTGCATGGTCTTGTCCGGCAGAATGCTGATGCCGTGACCTAGCGCCACCGCCTCTTTCACCATCTGTATGTTGTCGAAGTGCATGGCCACCTGCACCTGCACGTCGGCGCTGCGTAGAAAGCGGTCCAGCTCGCGGCGGATGGCCAGTTCTTCGTCGAAGGCCACGTACTGTTCGCCATCCAGATCTTTCGGCATTAAGCCCAGGCGCGTGGCGAAGGGATGATCCGGACGCACCGCCACCGCCATCTGCTCGGCGCGCCACGGAATGATGGTCAGGTCGCGCCGCGCTTCCGGATAACTCACCAACCCCAGGTCGGCGCGGCCTTCGAGCACCGCCTGATACACCAGATCCGGCCGCCAGTACTCCACGTTCAGCCGCACGCCGGGGCACAGGTTCGTAAACTCCTCGCGCAGGCGCGCCATGTCGGTCAGAGCAATCGAATAGATGGACGCCACCCGCAGCGGAGCTTCATGCGCGGCATCGGCCAGAGCCGCCAAAGTTTGCCGGAACTCTTCCTCGCGCCGCAGCACGTCGCGGCACAGGTTCAGGTAAAGCTGGCCGGCGGGCGTCAGGACCAGCGGACGCGTCGTGCGGTCCAGCAAAGTGGCGCCCAGGCGGCGCTCCAGATCCTGCAAATGTTGGCTGGCAGCCGACTGGCTGATCTGGTTCTCGGCGGCGCCCCGGCTGACGCTATGTAGTTGTGCAATATCCCGAAAGAGCTTGCAGTTGGAAAACAACACCTGCCCTAGGCTAACATAAGCTGGACTAATGTCAACGGTGCGCAAGTTCTGATTGCCTAATACTTGCCGGGCTGCTACCATATTTAAAACAATGGAGCAGGCCACCCCGACGAATGGTCTCCCTGTCGCACAGGGACTATACGACCCCCGCAACGAGCACGACGCCTGCGGTATCGGCTTCGTCGCCCACATTAAGGGCACGCCTTCGCACGACATCATTCAGAAGGGCATCCAGATCCTGATCCAGCTGACCCATCGCGGCGCCTGCGGCTGCGACAGCGAAACGGGCGATGGCGCGGGTCTGCTGATCCAGATTCCGCACAAGTTTTTCGAGCGCGAAGCGCGCCAGCTCGGCTTTAGGCTGGGCGCACCGGGCGAATACGGCGCGGGCATGATTTTCCTGCCGGTGGAGCCGCACCAGCGCTTGAAATGCGAAGGCATCCTGGAGCAGATCGTGCGCGAAGAGGGCCTGACGGTTCTCGGCTGGCGCGATACGCCCACTAACGGCAATGCCATCGGGCGCGTGGCTCGTGTTTCGCAGCCTTACATCCAGCAGCTGTTCGTCGGCGGCGTGAAGGGCATGTCCGAGGACGCGCTCGAGCGCAAGCTCTATGTGATCCGCAAGCGCGCGGAGAAAGAAGTCGCGGCCAGCGATCTGGGCCAGAAGAATTACTTCTACATTCCGTCGCTTTCGGCCCGCACCATCATCTATAAGGGGCTCTTACTGGCCCCGCAGATCGCCCAGTTCTATCCCGAACTGACCGATCCCGATTTCCAGAGCGCGCTGTGCCTGGTGCACCAGCGTTTCTCGACCAACACGTTCCCGACGTGGCAGCTGGCGCACCCGTTCCGCTACGTGGCGCACAACGGCGAGATCAACACGGTCAAGGGCAACATCAACTGGATGCACGCGCGCCAGTCGATTCTCGAGAGCGAACTGTTCGGTAAAGATATCGACAAGCTGTTCCCGATCCACACGGAAGGCGTCAGCGACTCGGCGGCCTTCGACAACGTGCTCGAACTGCTGGTGCAATCGGGCCGCTCGCTGCCGCATGCGGTGGCCATGCTGATTCCCGAAGCGTGGTCGAGCAATCCCCACATGAATGCCGACAAGAAGGCCTTCTACGAATACCACTGCTCGCTGATGGAGCCGTGGGACGGCCCGGCGGCCATGGCCTTCACCGATGGCCGCGTGATTGGCGCGACGCTCGACCGCAACGGCCTGCGTCCGGCGCGCTACGTGGTGACCAACGACGATCTGGTGGTGATGGCTTCGGAGACCGGCGTGATGCCGGTGAAGCCCGAAGACGTGCGCGTTAAAGGCCGCCTGCAGCCGGGCAAGATGTTCCTGGTGAATTTGGCCGAGGGCCGCATCGTCAGCGATAGCGAGATCAAGAAAAGCCTTTACACGCGCAATCCGTACGGCCAGTGGCTGGCCGAANNNNCAGCGCGCCTTCGGTTACACCGATGAAGACGTGCGCCTGCTGATGACGCCGATGGCCGTCAAGGGCGAAGAGCCCATTGGCTCGATGGGCACCGACACGCCGCTGGCGTGTCTCTCGGACAAGCCGCAGCCGCTGTTCCATTACTTCAAGCAACTCTTCGCGCAGGT
>DOZZ01000290.1:3156-3626 GCA_003517725.1 Bryobacterales bacterium
AATCCGCCGATCGACCCCATCCGCGAAGAGATGGTGATGTCGCTGATCAGCTATATCGGGACGGAGCGCAATATTCTGGCCGAGACGCCGCAGCACTGCCACACGCTGCGCCTGCCGCACCCCATCCTGACCAATCGCGATCTCGAGAAGCTGCGCCGGGTCTCGCAGGGCGACTTCCTCGCCATGACCATTCCGACGCTCTACCCGGTGAAGGACGGCACCCGCGGTCTGGAGCGGGCGCTCGAAGATCTGGGCCGCACGGCGTCGCGCGCCATCAAGGCCGGCTATACGCTGCTGATTCTCTCCGACCGCGGGCTGGACGCCGATTACGCGCCCATCCCGAGCCTGCTGGCGCTGGCGTCGGTACACAACTATCTGGTGCGCGAAGAGACCCGCACGCAAGCGGCGCTGATTATTGAATCGGGCGAGCCGCGCGAGGTGATGCACACGGCGCTGCTGATCGGCTATGG
>DOZZ01000290.1:3878-4232 GCA_003517725.1 Bryobacterales bacterium
TCGAAGATGGGCATCTCGACGCTGCAGAGCTACCGCGGCGCGCAGGTGTTTGAGGCCATCGGCCTGAACCGGGCGCTGATCGACAAATATTTCACCGGCACGTCGTCTCGCATCGAGGGCGTGGGCCTGGAAGTGCTGGCGCGCGAAGCCCAGATGAAGCACGAGTACGCGTTCCGGCCGGTGAGCGACAACGACACCGAGCTGGCTGTCGGCGGCAACTATCAGTTCCGGGTGCGCGGCGAGTTCCATCTGCTGAATCCCGAAACCGTTGCGACGCTGCAGCACGCGGTGCGCAGCAACAGCGCGCGCACGTTCGAAGAGTTCACCAATTTGGTGGATCACCAGAACCGCCAC
>DOZZ01000010.1:0-273 GCA_003517725.1 Bryobacterales bacterium
AGGTATCGGCCAACCGGGTGGAAGAAGCCCGACGCATCATCGCCGAAGCGCAGGCCGCCGGTCCCGCGGCCGCCGACGAAGCCGAACTGGCCTCCGAAGGCACACCCGGGGACCAGAGCCAGCTTTAGCGGTGGCGACGCGAGGCTATCCGTATGTGGGGCGCAGCGTGAACTGGTGGTTTGAGGGCATCGCGGTTTTCGAAGTTTATGGCCGGTACACTTCAGCCCACAGCCGCCGCCCGTCCGACTTCACCGTGATTAACCCCCGCTGGTC
>DOZZ01000010.1:428-8058 GCA_003517725.1 Bryobacterales bacterium
CGCAGCACGGCGATGTGGCGCTCGCTCATATGCTCGAGGGTCGACGCCGCCGGATGTCCGTACGAATTCTCGTAACCATCCGAGATCAACGCGAGCGACGGATGCACCGCGTCGAGTAAGCCAATCGTCGAGGATGTCCGGCTGCCGTGATGCCCGGCCTTCAGCACGTCGGCATGCCGCAGCAGTCCCGAGAGCAGCATGTCGGCTTCTACTTGCTTCTCGGCATCGCCGGTCAGCAGAAACGAGTGGCGCCCATAGCTCAACTGGAATACCAGCGAATCATTGTTCTTCGGCGCGGGCCCCGGCCGGTACTCGCGCGATGGCGCGAGCACGTTCATCCGCACCGCGCCCAACTGCCGCCGGTCGCCGCGCTGCAGAGCGGTGATGCGCACGCCATGCGCCTTGGCCAAAGCCTGAATGCCGCGCCACGCCGGGCAGTCGGGCGTCGCGCCGGTCCACAGTTCGCCCACCTCGAAATCTTTGAGAATCGCGGGCATGCCGCCGACATGATCGTCATGCAGGTGCGAAATCGCGAGGATGTCGATGCGCCGCACGCCGCGCCACCACAGGTACGGCGCGACGACATCTTCGCCGATGTCGAGATTCATCGTGCGCGTGACTAGCCCGTAGCTGGCGATACCGCCGGCATCCACCAGCATGGTGCGCCCGTCCGGCAGCGCGACCAGCAAACTGTCGCCCTGCCCCACGTCGATGGCGCTCAATTCCAGCACGCCCGGCTGGGCCGACGGAGCAAACGGACTCCACACCAGCAGCGCCAGCAAACCCGCGGCCGCCACCGCCGCCGCCGTGCGCCACGGTCTTGACGTCGCGCGCAGGGCAGCTGCCAGCAGCACCGCCACAATCGCGAGCGACAACCACAGCGGCGGCGCCGGCACATGCCAGTTGGGTTCCAACCGGGCATGCCAGCCCACCAGCGCCTGGCTCCAACCCAACAGGCCGCCGGCGATTTTCGCGATCGCCGCCGACCCGGTAAACACGGCCGCGAAGCCCAGCGGGATCACCAGGCCCAGCAGCGGTACCGCGAACGCATTGGCCAGCAGCCCTGAAAATGGCACGCGGTGGAAATAGATCACCATCGGCAGCAGCAGCCCCACCTGCACGGCGGCCGACGTCAGCATCAAATCGGAGCCAAAACATAAGGCCAGCGCCGCGCCGGCGACCAGGCGTTGCGCCCACCGGATCGGCACTCGCAACAGCAACGCCAGGGTCGCGGCCAGCAGCCGCAACTCCACCCGATGGTGCGCGATTTGCGGCGACACGCGCGGATCTTTGCCGGTCTGTGGCAAGTCGCGGCAGGCCGCGGCCAGCGGCCCCGAGGTGCGTTCGATCCAAGGCACCGCGAAGGCCGCGATCAGCGCCACGGAACCGAACGAAAGCTGAAAGCTGGCGTCCAGCAGCGACTCCGGATCGAGCAGCATAAACCCCAGCGCCACCGCCGCCAGCACGTTCAACATGCGTGTGCGGCGGTAGAACAGGCCGCCCACCGCATACAAGCTCATGCCGGCCGCCGAGCGGATCACCGGCGGCTGCCAGCCTGTGATCACTGCGTAGAGCCACGCCAGCGCCACCACCGCCAGCAGAGCCGGCCGCCGCGGCACAAAACAAATGCGCAGCAGAAACAGCAACGTGCCGGCCAGCACCGCCACGTGACTGCCCGAGATCACCAGCGCGTGGAACGTGCCGGTGGCGCGATAATCCTCGGTCCAGGCGCGCTGCAGCCGCGCTGTCTCGCCGATCAGCAGCGCCTGCATCATGCCGATGTTGTAAGGGTTGCCGCGATAGAAGTGTTCGATGCGCGCCAGCGCCGCCTGTCGCCAGCGATACACCACGCCCAGCGCGGCGTTGCCGCAAGCGCCCGGTTCGATTTTAAGATCCTCGGCCGCGCCGCTGGCTGACCAGTAGATATGTTGCCGCGCCAGAAAATGCGTGTAGTCGAAGCCGCCGGGATTTTGATAGTTATGCGGGCTGCGCACCTGTCCCACCATTTCGATGCGCTGGCCGTAATGCAGATCGGGCAACGGCGCGGCGGAGCGGCGGAAGACTTTCACCTGGGCCCGCGCGCCGGGCGCGAGCTGCAGCACGAACTGCTCGCGATCGTCGGCCGACATCGGAGGCCCGACTACGCAGCCCTCCAGAATGGTCGCGGTGCGGTCCGCCACATCTAATCGCGGCGCGCGTCCCTGGCGGTGCGCGGCATCGAGCAGCATGCCGCCGCAGACCAGTGCCGCCACGCCCGCTAGGGCCGCCACGCGCCAGTAGCGCCGCCAGCAGCACGCCGTGATGACACTCAGCGCTAGCGCCGCGGCCAGCGGCAATGCGTCCGCCCCCGGCCAGACACGCTCCGCCACAATGCCCAGCGCCACGGCCCCGGCCGGAATCAGTAAAGGTTCGCGCAGCCGCACAGCAGGGGAGTGCGGCCGCTACATCGAAACTCTCAGCGCCTGAGCACGGAGAAATCCGGATCGAGCGTCACCCGCGCCGGAGCCGCCTTCAGCAGCATCGAGAAAGCCGCCGGTTCCGCGCCGGTCAGCACCCATCGCACCACCGGCGCGCCCTGCGCTGGTTGCACCACGACCGGCACCTCCGCTTGAAAGGTGCCGTCCACGCCGCTCTGCGCCACATGCCCGCTGACGGTGTAGCCGCGCGGTCCGCGTTTCACCATCGACGTCAGCGCCAGTTCCGGCACGCCCGTCGCGTCCACCCACTGCTCGAAAAAGTTGTCGAGACCACGGTCGGCGCTATCGGCCGGCATGTGTTGCGCGCACACTTTCCGGAACTGTTCGGTGCTGATGGTTTTGTGGCGATACTCGGCCAGAACTTGCGCCAGCACTTGCCAGAACGCCGCGTCGCCCATGCGCCGGCGCAGCATGTGCAGAATCCAGGTGCCCTTGCCGTATAAGATCAGGTCGAACGCGCGCGGATTGGCGGGCGACTGCAGGCGCCGTCCCTGCGTCACCGGCCCGGCGGCCTCAATGCGGTCGCCCAGCGGCGAGGCGGACAGCAGTTGATCGCGGTAGTTGCTCAACATCTCCCGCACCCCTACCGGACCCTTGCGCGTTTCCAGCCAGAGGATGGCCGAATAATTGGCCAGCGCCTCCATCAGCCACTCGTCGCGATAGCTGGCGGCCGAAACGCTGTTGCCCCACCACTGATGCGCCACCTCATGCGCCTGCAACAGGTCTTGAAAAAAGAACTGCAGCCGCGGACTCAGCGCCACCACCGCCGGGTCGGCCTCGTTCAGGTAAGTGAACGCCGAAAGGTAGATCAGGCCGGCGAAACCCTGTCCAAAGGTCCCGGGTATGGGCGCGGCGACCAGTTCGCGCAGCGGCGGAGGTCCAAAATGCGCGGTATAGAACTGCATGGCGTCCGCCACCTCGCTCGCCAGTGTTTGCAAGCGCTCGTCGCCGCGGGCTCCGCTTGCAACGCGCCGCTCCGGGTTCGTCATACGGGTCCGCAGCGCGTTCTCCATCTGCGGGCTGGCGCACACTTTCACGGTGACGGCGCCGGCAATGCGATTTAAACAGGTATAGGCTCCCAGGTTGAAGCCCAGAAACGGCACCGGCACGGAAATGTCGCGCCGCACCGACCGGATCTCGCCGTCGGTAGAATCGCTCAGCAGCTCGCCGGGGCTGACCAAATCCACACCGCGGCCGTAATGATAGGTCACATCGAAGGTCGAGAACTGCGCCCCGCGGTGCGGATACCAGCGCCCGCGCGAGCCCACGAAGTACACGCCCTCCGCGGCGGACGAGATCACGTCGCCTTCATGTTCCACGCGGATCTCGTGCGCCGCCGCGGCGCTCAGCGGCTGCCCGGGCACCACCACAAACAAGCGATCGTTGGCGTCCTGCGTCAGGTCGGTGCGCGCCGCATGCGAGTCCACAACCGTCGCGGGCTGTCCGTCTACCGTGGCGCCGGTGACGGCCATCTGCGACGACATTTCGAGCGGTACGGCGCGCGCGCTGCCGCCTGGAACACGCACTGTCAGCGTGGAGACGCAGCGCAGCCGCAGGCGCGCATCGAGCGTGGCGTCAATGCGGTAATGCTCCACCACCACGTCGGGCGCGGCCGGAACCTGGCGAAAGCCGCGGGCCTGAAAACTGGTCCAGACTTCGAAGTAGCTACGCTCGCCGCCATGCAATTGGCCCAGAATAAGCTGCTCGCTCGATCGCGGGTCGAAGAGCAGGTCGATAGTGCCCAGCCGGCGCGTGTTCAGGATCGCGGCGAAGAACCCCGCGCGCGAACCCGGCGACAACAGCTCGAGCGTGGTGCGCGTGGCGAATGCGGCTGATAAATTGCGCGCCACCGGCGTCCACTCGACGGCCAGCGCGGCGCCTTGCTCCGGCGCTTTGCGCCAGCGCGGCGCGGCTTTGATCTGCCGCATCAATTCCTCATAGGTGACGTCGCCGAACAGCAGCAGCGCCTGCGTGAAGTGTTCGTCCAGGTTGGGCGTTTCGGCATGCAGCGCGAGGGACCGGCGCTCGGCTTTGGTGGGCGGCAGCAACAGCAGTTCGGCGTCGCCGCCGTCGCCCTCGGCCACAAAGACGGCGGCCGCGCGGTGCCCGGCTATAGGCTGCGCAAAAATCAGGTAGCCTTCGTCGAAGTAGGTTTTGGCTTCATCCCGCACCAGGCTGATGTCGCGCACGTGATAACACTCGTTGGGATCCATCGAAATGCCGGCTAGCGCCTGCGCCAAGCCGCCGTCGCTCTGAGCCCGCAGACATGCCAAGCACGTCAAAACCAACACTGCCAAGCGCATGATGTTCGCCGTCACGATGATAAACTACGGTTTCCCTCATGCGCTTCGTCACTTACTACGACCAACAGACGGCTCTGCCCGGCATTTTGAGAGGCGACCTGATTGTCCCGCTCCACGACGCCGGCCTGCCCTCGGTGCTCTCGATTGTCGAGGGCGGCCCAGCGGCTCTGGCGCGCGCCCGCGCCGCTTCGGAAGGACCGGGCTTTCCGCTGGCAGGCG
Organism: Bryobacterales bacterium; assembly: GCA_003517725.1. Classification (GTDB taxonomy): domain Bacteria; phylum Acidobacteriota; class Terriglobia; order Bryobacterales; family Bryobacteraceae; genus DOZZ01. The sequence continues at coordinate 5,428 of DOZZ01000010.1, forward strand.
TGCGTCTTGCCGCGCCCATCCCGCGCCCGCCCAAAATCATTTGCGTGGGCCTGAACTATCGCGACCACGCCATTGAGTCGAAGATGGAGATCCCCAAAGTCCCGACCATCTTCACCAAATTCCCCACTGCGGTCATCGGCAGCGGCGACAACATCGTGCTTCCCAAAAATTCCGCCAAGCCGGACTACGAAGCCGAGTTCGCCTTCGTCATCGGCCGCGGCGGACGCTACATCGCCGGGGAAAACTGGCGCGACCACGTCTTCGGCTACATGAACCTGAACGACGTCAGCGCCCGCGATTACCAACTCGCCACCAGCCAGTGGACGATTGGCAAGACCTTTGACACCTTCGCTCCCATGGGCCCCTGCCTGGTAACGGCCGATGAAGTGGCCGACCCGCACAATCTGGACATCAGTCTCACGGTGAACGGCGAAACGCTGCAGCACTCGAACACCCGCGAGCTGATCTTCAACATCCCGGCGCTGCTTGAATATCTGTCGAGCGTCTTCACCCTGGAGCCCGGCGACGTGGTCTCGACCGGCACGCCTTCCGGCGTGGGCTTCTCCTACGATCCGCCCAAGTGGCTGAAGGCCGGCGACGAAGTGGTGGTGCGCGTCGAAGGCCTCGGCGAGCTGCGAAACTCCGTAATCGCCGAATAACTCTGAGGACTCATCGGCAGGTGTGTCCCCCACCGCACTACACTGGAACTAGAGGCGGATGCACGCTCACCATCACCATCGCGGCGCGTCGACCGGGCAGGTGCTGCGCTGGTCACTGCTGGCGACGGCGCTCTTCGTAGGCATCGAGATCTTCTACGGCTTCCGAGCCCACAGCCTGGCGCTGCTTTCAGACGCCGGCCACAACGCCACCGACGCGCTGGCTTTGATGCTGGCATGGTTCGGCGTCTATGTGCAGAACAAGCCGGCCGATGAGCACAAAACCTTCGGCTACCAGCGCGCGGGCGTTCTGGCGGCGTTCGTCAACGCGCTAACCCTGTGGGCCGTTTCGGTTTGGATCATCTGGGAAGCCTACCGGCGCTTCTGGCGGCCAGAAGCGGTAAACACCGGCACCATGATGCTGGTGGCCCTTGGCGGCATCGTGCTCAACGGCGGCATTATGCTGGGCCTCAGCCGCGACCGCCACGCCGACGTCAACATCCGCAGCGCCTTTGTCCACATGCTGGGCGACCTGCTGGGCTCCATCGCCATCGTCGCGGGCGCCGCCATTATCCGCTTCACCGGGTGGCACCAGGTCGATCCGCTGCTCTCGGTGCTGATTTCAGCGCTGGTGGTGTGGACCGCGTGGGACATCATCCACGAGGCGCTGAACATTCTGCTCGAAGGCCTGCCGCGGGGCCTGGCCTACTCGGCCGTGCAAGATGCCATGCGCACTGTCGCGGGCGTGCTCGATGTGCACGACCTGCACGTCTGGAGCCTGGGCTCGTCATCCCACGCCTTAAGCTGCCACGTGCTGATTGAAGACCTGCCGCTCTCGGTCAGCGACCGCATCCTGCAAGAGTTGAACCACCTGCTGTCGGACCGTTTCAAAATTCACCACACGACGGTGCAGTTCGAACACGTCAGTTGCGGCGTCACGGGCACGGGTTGCGTGATCCCGGTTACAACTGAGCACGCGCATCATGAGCATCCATAACAGACGTATTCCGGCACATTTGTAAAAGAATCGTGAAATCTGTCATGGCCGACGGTTAGGATCAGCGTCCTATTGCAATATTCATAGCTGCATGTCGATTCTTGTGTGGTTGCTGACCTGCCTTATCCCGGTTGTCATCGCTCCGGGCATTCTGTTTCACTACGACATCACTCCTAAAATCGCGATCCTCGCGCTGGCCGCGGCTATGGCGCTCGCATCGCCTCGCGCCGTGGCGGACCGAGCCACTGTCCTTTGGAAGAGCGGAAGCGGCCGCTGGCTATGTGTCCTCGCGCTGGCCCAGATCCTCTGGCTCGCGGCAACGACGGCGTTTTCAAGCCGGCCGTACTTCTCACTTTTTGGTTCCACTTGGCGGCGCATGGGGCTGCTGTCGCTTTGTGCTCTTGTCGTTTTTGTTTTGACTGCCACTGCTCACTTCTTCCAAAACCCACGGCAAATAAAAATTACACTGCGGGCTTTTGCGCTCGCCGCGATCGTTGCTTCTATTTACGGCATTGCACAGTACTTCGATATCGATCCTCTGCAGAATGCATCCGCCTATCATGCCCAGGCGGGAGACTCCCTCATCGTCCGGCCGCCCGGCACCCTTGGCCACGCGGACTATTTTGGATGGTGGCTCGCAATCGCGTTGTTTTGTAGCGTCGGACTGGCGCGGGTTGAGCTGGGCGCCTGGCGTTGGGCCGCACGCAGTGCAAGCGTCCTTTCAGCAGCAGCGGTGGTGTTGAGCGGCACGCGTTCCGCGATGGTGGCCGTGATAGCCGGGTTTATCTGTTTCGCGGTACTTACCGGTTTCAAGTTCCAGAGGAAACATGCCGCGGCGGCACTGTTGTGCGTGGCGCTTCTGACCGCTTTTTATGTGAGTCCGGCTGGCGTTCGCGCACGTGCCCGCGTTAAGTGGTCCGCCGACGAGCCGCTGGGAGGCGCGCGGCCGCTGCTCTGGCGCGATTCGCTGCGCATGGC
>DOZZ01000010.1:8218-9696 GCA_003517725.1 Bryobacterales bacterium
GCGCTGGACGTGCTGACAAGCGAAGGCTTCCCGGGTGTACTGATTGCTGTGGGTTGGATGCTCCTCGGCGGTTATGCAGCACTTCGGGCACGCCGGAACGAGGCGGCCTTTGGCGCTGCCATGACGTCGGCGCTGGTAGCTTCATGCGTTGCTGGCATCTTCGGCGTTGTGACGATAGGGCCTCTGTTTGCGACGGCCGTGGTCCTGGCAATTCTGATCGCCCTGGACCAACACGATACCGGTGCGCGTGTTGCGTTTAGACCATCGGTGCTGATGGCTTTTTCCGTTCCCCTGGCGCTTTGTCTGGCCGGCTACGCGATTCTGTTGACGGTTGCGGATTTCAACCTTCAGCGGTTCCAGCGAGTCGCCGCACGCGCAGGTGACGCAAAGATAATCGCCGCCTACGATGCGGTGACCCGAACAGCCCTACCCGGAGGAGCGGACGATCTTTACTGTTCAAGGCAGTTATCGCTGCGCTGCGCCGCCATGCGTGACCCGGGCATTCGGGCAGCGTGCGCGCATTCCGCCACGCAGGCCGCGGGGCGCGCTACGCTCACCGCCGATAACCCGCCGAACGCCTGGTATAACCTCGCGATGTTCGCGGCCGGGCAGAATGATGCCCGGGGTGTTGAGATCGCGCTTCGCACCTCGGCCCAGCAGGCGCCCAACTGGTACAAACCGCACTGGGCCCTCGCGAACCTATTGGTTTTGAATGGCCGCATCGAAGAAGCCCGAAAAGAAGCGGACCGGGCGGCTCTGCTGAACGCGGGCAAGGATGCCGAGGTGGCTCAAACGCTAAGAGCAGTAACGAATCAGCCGCGGTGAGCAAGGTTACAAGAAATTTACAAGTTCCCGACACTTGACCGTCGCCGAATGCTGAATAATTTAAGCGTGCTGAAGCGAATCAAAACAGGCATGCTACTGCTGCCTGTCGCCGTGGGCGTAACTTTTGCGCAGACACCGGCGATCAGCCCTGGGGGAACCGTGAATGGCGCGAGTTTCGCCTCTGGGCCGGTAGCCGCGGGCAGCCTCGTCTCGATCTTCGGAACTCAGTTCGCCGCCGCGCTGGCCGCAGCCGAATCAGTGCCTCTTTCGGTTTCTCTTGCGGGCACTTCGGTAACCTTCAATAACGTCCCGGCCCCCCTCGATTTCGTTTCGCCCGGACAGATTAATGCGCAAGTTCCATTTAATGTGCTGCCCGACGGTGGCAGCGGCTCGATCAACGTCGTCGTCACAAGGAATGGTGTTTCCTCCGCGCCTGACCAGGTGGTAATCAATCAGTTCGGACCGGGCGTGTTTGCCGCCAACACGCATGCCATCGCCATCATCGCGACCAACCCAAGCGATCCGCGTTACGCGACTCTGGCCGCGCCACCAGGCTCCATTCCGGGATTGACCACGAATCCGGCTGTGCCGGGCGACGTACTCATCATCTACGCTACCGGGCTCGGGCCCGTGAATCCGCCGGTTCAGAGCGG
>DOZZ01000010.1:9786-13308 GCA_003517725.1 Bryobacterales bacterium
AACGGCAACACGCCCGGAACCGTGCAGTTTTCGGGATTGACGCCGCAGTTTCCAGGCGTGTATCAAATAAATGCCGTGGTGCCGCCAATTCCGGCGGGCAACGCGGTTCCCCTGCAGGTTCAGATCGGCGGTATCACGAGTCCGCCTTCAGCCTTTATTGCCGTAAGCCAGTGAGCTCACGCCGGCGGCCGGTTGCGGTTTCCAGTGCAGCGAGCACACGCAACGCCGGCAAGTCGGATCGGACGCGACGACCAGATTAGCCCGGAATTTCACTGCTTCTGGACCGTTGAGGATCTCGAACAAAGTGTGGTTCGCATCGACCATCCCGATCGGACGATGAAAGAAGCAGGGGCGTACCGTTCCGTCCGGTTCGACCACGGCGGACACCCACGGAGCGTTACAAGCCGGAGCAACGGCGTCTTCTAGACCAGCATGAACCCGGAACGCGTGGACTATTCTTCGAAGCTTGCGGGGCGATTCCAAGACGAATCCGCCGCACTCGCCCGCCAGGATCAGAGCCGCGATTTGCGATTCCAGCGCAGGCACATCCTCGATTGAAACAGCAACTCCCGTCTGGCGTTCCGGCCCCCATACAGTGGGTCTGTTGAACGCGGTGGAGGTGAGGTCGGCGGCGAGAAATGAAATGCTGTTCAGGCGCAATTCGCGCGCAGCTTCTACCGTGGCCTGAAGATGATGGAAATTCAGCCGCTGCACGGTACAGCGCGCGGCAATAGGGAAGGCTGGTTGGAGTGCGCGGATCGCCTGGATCCCCGCGCGCAGCGTCTCGAAAGCCGCGGGCACGCGGCGAATCCGGTCGTGAACCTCTGGAGGACCATCGAGCGAGACGATCACGTCGTCAATATTCTTCACGATGCCTTGCGCGTGGCGCTCCAGCAGCAATCCCGTGCTGAGAAGCGTCACGCGGATGCCACGGCTACTCAGGATTGCGCAAAGGCGAAACAGATCGGAGTGCATGAGGGGCTCGCCGCCGGACAAGACTACCCACTCGACACCAAGTTGTTCGATACTCTCGACGTGGCGTTCAAGATCTTCGGCGCTGATCTCGCGAGCTTCGGTCGCTTTCCAGATATCGCACATGACGCAGCGGCAATTGCAGCGGCTGTGGGGGTTGAGGATCAGGACTGGCAGCTTCAGCGGAACGGGGCTCATTGGAACACCCGCTTACCGGCCAGCCGGACCTCTGGCCCGATGGTCCGCACCGCCGCGTCGTAGAGTTTTGGGATATTCGCCCGAACGAAGCACCGACCTCGTCCCTCGACTTCGAGTGAGTGCAAACCGCGCATGCCGGGCACGCCGTCTTTCGCGAGGCGATCGGATGCGAGCATTACGCGGCCGGCGATCATGACCAGTTCCGGCCGCAAGTTGGTCAGAGCCTCGGCCGGCGTTTGGCCGTTATCCCTGACTACCAGCAGATCGGCGACTCCGTGCTCCGCGATCGTTCCCCGCCCATCGTTTAATCGCAGAGCCCGGGCGGCGTTCGTCGTCACCAGTTTGCACACTTGGCTGCCGGCTAACCCACCTGCTTCTCTGGCGACCCGCATTTCATCGATCAGGTCACCTTCGGCGGTCATGGCGGAATCTGTTCCCAGCGCAATAGGAACGCCGGAACAGAGCGTCTCGGGGCGCAAGGTGCGTCCCAGCGTAAAGATGTTGGAGCTAGGGCACCACGCAATGGAGGCGCCGCGCTTGCGAATGGTCTCCAGTTCGCGCGAGGAGATTCCGACCGCATGTACAAGGATCGTCCTCCGGCTGATTACGCCCAACTTATCCAGCTGTGGAATTTCCAATCTGGCGCGCTGGTCGATGCCTTCGGCGACATGGAGAATGAAAGGCCAGCGCGCCGGAGTGCGCCGATAGCGGTCGGGGATGTCCTGACTAAATGCGAGGGAATGCGCCCAGCCGAAACGCCTTACTACGCGGACCGGAAACCGCGCGCTGAAGAGCGCCGCGGGGCAGGCGTTATGGTGCGCAACCGTAGTCACGCCACAAAGCAAATTCTTGACGCCTCCCCACATGTAACGGATCTGCTTGGGAACCAGCAGGTTTTCCCGGACCGGGGATTTTTTGGGCTGGTAAATATCGGACGCCCAATCCGACGCATTGCACCAGGGCCCAATCCCGAGACGGGGAAACAAGTTGAATTCCAGATGGTCGTGAGCGTTAATCAGCCCTGGCAGAATCAGATGGCCGCTCAGATCGAAGTGCGTGCCGGACTTACCGCACATGTCGAACGGCGCCAATCGACCGCGTTGGACCACGAGATCGATACGCTCCGCGCGATCGGCAGTTAATGCAACTCTTGCGCCGGTCAGTCTGATGACTTGTTCCATGCCGTGACCAGTACCGCCGGGACCTGTGTTGCTTTCTCGAATTCACTTTCTTTTCCGGCGCGACAGAACAACTCCCGCTCCGGCTCGCCGAAGCAGGCTTCCACGCGCCAGGCCGGAAGTAATCGCGCCGCCCCCGCCGCGGCGTCCAATGCCGCGACCGAGTGTTCATAATGCGCGATCTGGTGAACCTCGCCGGCGGCACGGAACGATCGTGTCCAGCCGGCGCGGACAGCGGCCGGATGCAGGTCGCTGACGATGACGCGCCGGCCCACTCTCGCGAGTTCCTGCATCGCGGGGCGGATTGACGGCAGATAGCCCAGGGTGAAAGAACAGATCACCGTATCCACGGCGTTGTCCCGCATCGGGATGCTTCGAAGATCCGCCTGCGCGGAGCGGCCGGCGAGCGCCGGCTTCCGCGCGGCCTCGGCGAGCATCTCAGGGCAAAGGTCGATGCCGAACACCCGGACGCCTCGAACACACGCCCAGGCCATCCATCGGCCGGTGCCGCTGCCCACATCGAGCAGGCTGTGCCCCGGCGTTCCCTCGATACGGTTGGCTACGAGGCGTGATTCGAGCGCGAGCAGCGGATTGACCGCGGCATCGTATTGCGGCGCCCAGATGCGATAGGCTTCAACGGCGGAGAGGAGCATTTAAAGGCTCTCCCAGCGTGGCTTTCGCAGGGCCACCAGTTTCTGCGCCCATTGCAATTCCAGTGGCAGTCCATAAATTCCGAGTGCATATCGCCAGCTGCTCAGAGATTGCAGCACGACACGGCTCCACGCCGGAAGATGGACATCCTGAATGGTGGGCCAGCGTGAATTGATCACAAGCTCGAAATTGTCGATGCGCCGCTTCACGCGCTGGGGCAGCCAGGGAAGGCGCGGGTCCTGGCGGATGGTGAAGTTGAACCAGCGGTCCGTGGCCCACTCCTCTGGCGAAGACGGGAATTGAATCCGGCCGTCGACGTGGCCGTACATGCCGTCGGGATGCGGCGTCGGGATGTAGTGCTGGACAATGATCTCGGCATCCGGATTCAGGCGTTTGATGCGGCGGATGAACCCGATGGTCTCCTGCGTATCCCGCGCGGGATCCTGTGGGTTGCCGACAACAAACGAGAATTCTGGAACGATATCGAACTTCCGTATGCGCGCCGCGAGTTCCAGAGTCTGGT
>DOZZ01000010.1:13456-13821 GCA_003517725.1 Bryobacterales bacterium
AAGAAGATCATCTTCGCGCCGGACCGGCGAATGGCGCGAAGTGTGTCATCCGAATAGCGGAGCAGCGTGTCAATTCGCCCCTCGGCCCACCATCGCAGATGCAGGGGAATCAGCTGTTCCGCCTGATCCAGCGCATGGCCCTCGTTGAGGAAGAAGTTGTTGTCGTAAAACTGCACGGCATCGATGCCGTACAGCTGTTGCAGACGCCCGAGGACGGCCGCCGTTCGCCCGGCGGATTCCACCTTCTGCCGTCCATCGAAGATCGGCACCACGCCACAGAACTGGCAGCGGAACGGGCATCCGATGCTGGCGTGATGGACGGCGGTGCGGCGGCCGAGAAACGTGGGCAGCAGATAGCGGTCGAT
>DOZZ01000010.1:14083-16496 GCA_003517725.1 Bryobacterales bacterium
CGGGCGTTCAGCGCGGCGTCGGTGTAGAGGGATGGAAAGTAACCACCCCACACGATGGGAACCGCGGGATACTTCTTCCGAAAATCACGGCAAAGCTGCACGGCCGAAACCATCTGCGGCCCTGGCATGACCGAAACGGCCAGCAGTTCGACCGCGTGCTCACTGGCGATACGGTCCAGGGTGCGCTCCGGATACGGGTCCAGATTGGCATCGACGATGACGTATTCTTCGCGGCCTTCCAGAACCGACGCGATCGAAAGAATCGCCAATGGAAATCGGCGGTTCTTGGGGCGGACGGCGCGCGGGTGCAGAAGGATGATCATGCCTCACGGAACCTTCCGACCAAAATGAAGAACTGCGACGGTGGCCGGCGCGAACGAATGCGGGCTTTTAACGGGCGCAAGGCCCACGGCAGGCCGTACCAGGGGCAAGTGCGGCGCCATTCGATATGAAGGTCGCGCGCGAGCTCATCGAGCATCGTCTCATCGAAAAATTCGATGCTCGGTACCGCGTCTGAGCGGAAGCCGTACTGGCGTTCGAACTGCTCGTGGCGCTCAGCTCGCATCTGTTCGCCATGTTCGGGACGTTTGTAAACCGGCGAGTCCATGATGACGACGGAGCCCGACCTTCGAAGGCAGCGGCGAGCTTCGGCCAAAGTGCGGCGGTAATCAATGGCGTAGTGAATCGACGAATTGTAAATGGCAAGATCGAACGCGGCAGTGTCGAAGGGCAACTGGTCGAACTCGGCTTCCACGCACGGAAACCGTCGCGGGTAATGACGCGCCGCGCCAAGGCCATCGCGATTGTCGGAAAAGATGTCGAGCGCCACGGGGCGGTGATCACGTAGCGTGAGGCGATACGACATCCAGCCGTTGCCGGCGCCCAGATCGAGAATATCAAGGGGACGTTGGGCGGCGTGTTCCATTTTCGCGAGAACATGACGCTCGAAATGCCGGTAGGTTCTGGCCCGAATCGCCCACTGCGCGCTGTTTGCGCCGCTCCCATCGCGGTACGGAAGATCCCGATAGTATTCGGCGTCGGTTGAGCCGCGGCCTTCGGCTCGCCGGATCTTCGAGTAGTCATTCAGAAATCGCCGCCGCGCATCGGAATCCATCGTCAACTCCGTACCAGGATCAAAAGGCGATGATCCGACACCGCGCGCGCCCAGGCCCGGTGGGCAATCCGGCGGTCGAGGGCATCCAAACGAGTGACGGCCCGCCCCGTAAAGCCCCTGACGTAAGAAGGGGGCACGCACACGCCGATTCCGAAACTCTGTTTGAGAACGAACTCGGGTGCCAGAGATTTTCGAATCTGGCGAATCGTAGGATAAAAGACCGGCAGCCCGAGAGATTCGCCGCGAGCGATGCCACGCCAGCGGCGTCCCGCTTGGCGGAGTTTGCCGCGGCCCAGATAGTAGGCCGTCTCCCAAAGGCAGAATCGGCCCATGACGCAAGCGGCAAAATAACCGCCAGTTCGAACGAGCCGGCCCAGGGGCTCACGAAGGATTTCGATGTCCTCAAGGCAGTTGAGCGCGCCGAAGTTTGAGAGTGCCCCATCGAATGATCCCGAGAGACGGTCGAGCTCTTCTATCCGCAGCACACTAGCGGCCACGCCGCGATGGCGAGCCGCGTGCACCATTTCAGGCGAGGCGTCCAGGCCGCGCACCATGACTCCCGCTCGTTCCAGATAAATGGCGTCTTCGCCGGTGCCACAGCCGAGATCGAGGATGGTTTCACCGCGCCGGTAGAGCGGAATGATGCGTCGCCACACGGCCTCGCGTTGAGCGCCGCCGACCGCAGTATTCGTCCAAAGATCGTCGTAGCGGGCGGCCATCTGATCGAAGACTGCGCTGGGCACGGCTTAGGCCTCCGTTTCCGCGTAAGTCGCATGCAGACCTTCGCGCGCCGCGAGAATGGCTTGCTGCTGGGGCTCCGCGCACATCTCGGTCCGCAGGAGCTCGTCGGCATACTGATAGAACCGTCGCGAATGCCGGCCCTGTATCCGATACTCGCGATCGGTGCTTCTCTCCCAAGGCTGGATATTGACCAGCCGGGTGGCCACTTTGTCGAAATAGGGAGTGCCTCTAATCGGATACGAAACGGTGGTGAGAAAGATGTCGGGCCGGCATTCCCTCACATGGCCGATGGTGGCCTCGATGTCGCTGATGTCCTCGCCATCGTAGCCCCACATGAGGAACATGCCCGTTTGAATCCCGTTTTCTTTGCAAAGGGCCACCGCGCGCCTGACCTGCTCCACGGTGACGCCGCGCTGCATGGCGTCAAGAACCCTTTGTGAGCCGCTCTCCGATCCGATCCACACTCGCGTGCAGCCGAGCTCTTGCAGCGTGGCGGCGACGCGCTCGTTCACGCGGTCGGCCCTGGTGATGCACTCAAACGGAATGCGAATGCCCCGC
>DOZZ01000314.1:0-155 GCA_003517725.1 Bryobacterales bacterium
TCGTAGCCCTGTTCGCGGAAGATGTTTTCGGCGACAGACTTCCATGGAATCGCGGCCCCGTTGATGCGCTGGATCAGATCGCCGCGCTCGGGATCCTGGTGCGCGAAGAAACCGGCCGACAGCATGCGCCAGCTATGGGCGCGGGCCGTGCTCGC
>DOZZ01000314.1:396-19084 GCA_003517725.1 Bryobacterales bacterium
GCAATTTTGGGCTGGGGCTGGCCGGCTTTATAGGGGGTCAGCAAGATGTTCAAGTCCACGTCGGCGCTCTTCCCGCCGAAGCTCGCCACGAGCCTCCGTTTGTTGGGGCCGGCCGGCGTGACGTCGAACACCGCGTGCCGCGGGGTCTGGATCTCGGCCGCCAGCATCGCGCCGCCTTTGTTCAGCAGCGCCGACTGGCCTCCGAATGCAATTTCGGCATCCGTCAGCAGGCTCCACGCCACTTCCACGGGTTCAATGGCGCGCACGCGGTCTTCAAGCATGACCGCCTGGCGCTGGACCAGCCCAAGGCGCCGCTGCCAAAGCTTCACTTTGGACGGATAGGCGCGCGTCAGATCCAGTGCTACCCAGGCCAGAGCGGGTGTGAAGTCATGTCCCGCGATCCGGATTTCCGCAGCCGGGTCCTGGCTCGCCCCGTCAACCGAAAGAGTGTTTTCGGCCTCCAGCGCCCAGCGCAGGCCCAGCGCATCCAGGACGAAGTTGCCAAAATCCGGGTGGCCATGCGCGCCTTTACCTTCCCCACCCTTCACCGCTAAAAAAATAGCCTCCGGGTCGTCCCAGGAGCTGCGCAAAAAGGCCCGCTGCTGCGTTGCGAACAGCGCATCCAGGGGCCAGGCCGGCGGCTGCGGAGGTGCGGCGTCGCGTAGAAACCAGACCAAGTCCAGCGCCTCCGGGTTGGGCCGGCGCGCTAGTTCGCGCTGCTCGCTCCAGGCGAATGCCGGCTGGTGCAGGCGCCGGGCAAGCCAAAACATTTCGGGCGAGGAGCCTGAGAAATCCGCGCCGGGCCCGTATGCGAACGTTCTGCCCAGCGGCCCCCTGGAGTACACGCGCAATCGCGCGGCACGCTCCAGGCCGCGCAAGATGAATGGATCATAGGCACCCCCGGACGCAGTTTCAAGCGAAGCCAGAAAGCTGACGACGTAACGCGTCGCGTAGTTCCAGGCGCCAGGCCCCTCGATCCAGCCGCCTTCAGGACCGGAGAACGACCGGCCCATGGAATTCAGTGCGTGCTTCAGAATGGCGGCGCTCAGCTCAGGCTCGTCGCCTGCCACGGCTAACGCCGCCATGCCCATCCCGGTGTTGCCGGTCATATTGGCACTGCCGGCTGTCGTAACCCACCCGCTCTGCTTCTCATAGAATGGCAGCGCGGTTTTCAGACCCTTGGTTACGATGGCGTCGCGCAACAGGTCTCGTTCTTCCAGTTTCAGTTCGGGCCAGAACCAGTCGTAGCCAATGGCGAGCGCCTGCATCAGCTCGGCGGTCTCGGCCAGGTTGGACGGGTTCGCGTCGCGGGCCTCGGCGGCAGCAGCCAACTCCCGCACGGCTCGCGTGAGGTAAGCGGTCTCATGCTCCAGCCGGTAGAGCAGCCCAAAGAGATAAATACGTTCGACAATGCGCCGGCTTTCACCCGGCATGCGCGGAAAAGCCCGGTTTTCGAGCGGCGGCGCGTTCAACAGCTTCTCGCCTTCGCGCCGCAGTTCAGCCAGAAGTTTGCGTGCCAGCGCGTTGTCACGGAGCAGCGCTTGCAGGCGGGGCAGTTCGCTGTCAGGCAGAATCAGCCGGGGATGTACCGGGCGCACGGCGGGCGGTACCGGGGCATTCTGCGCCAGCAGCACGCCCGCGCGCGCCAAATGAACGAGTGCCGTTCTACGCGTCCAACCGCTGTTCCGCACCGCTCTCAGTGTGCCACGTGCTGCCGGGCGGAAGCGGAACGGCCCAGGTCTTCGGCGTAACCGGTCACCTGCGCGGCATCTAAGGTCACCAAATCTTTGTCCATGTCTTCGCCCGACTCGATCAGAAACCTAAGATGCGCCACCGCGAGGCGCGCGCACCAGGCGTCGGACATCGTTACACCCAGACGTTCGGCGGTCTGACGCAAAGCCAAATGCGGCAGCGCGATGGTCTTCTGACTGGCTTCACCCTCGGACCGCAGCACGAATTTCACGTCGACGGTATCGCTGTGCCGGATCGAAATGGCCGTCTGCAGCCATTTGAGCTGCACCTGCCACATACGGCCGAAGGGATCCGGGCCGCAGGCAAAGTCGCGAAAATTCTGCATCAAAATTATCTTACCCTGAAGGTTATGGCTGGTTATGAAAAGGAACTCGAGACTACACTGCGCATTGCGCGCGCCGCGGGAGACATGGCGCTCGAATATCGCCGGGGAGGCATTGCTTTCGATTCGAAATCCGACGAATCGCCCGTCACCATCGCCGACCGGGAATGCGAGAAGCTCATCGTCCGCGGCCTGACCGAAGATTTTCCGGAAGACGGACTGTTGGGCGAGGAAGGCGCCACGCGCGAAAGTTCCAACGGGCGAAAATGGATTATCGACCCGATCGACGGCACGCGCGACTTCATCCGCGGCACCAAGGCGTGGTCAGTGCTGATCGGCCTTGAAGAGCACGGCCAAGTGGTGGCCGGCTGCGCTTATTTTCCGGCCACCGGCGACATGTTCTGGGCCTCGCGAGGGCAGGGCGCCTACCGCAAATCAGCCACGGAGGAAGAGCGGCTCCACATCTCCGACCGCAAGACGCAGGCCGAAGCGCTGCTGTGCGTCAACGGACTCAGCCTGATCTCCAAATATCCGTTCGCCTCCGACCTGGTGCCTTGGATGGCGCGCTTCTGGACGGTGCGCAGCATGGGCGGCTGTGTCGACGCCATGCTGGTGTCTTCAGGACGAGCCGATGTTTGGATCGAGGCGCAGGCCAAACCCTGGGATCTGGCGCCGCTCAAGATCATTGCAGCCGAGGCCGGCGCCGTGACGTTCGATTTCGCGGGGGACGACACGATCTACGGAGGTAACTACGTCATCACGGTGCCACCGTTAGCGGAAGAAATCCGGCGGTTTGTAAGCCGCGGCCGGCAATCGTAAGGATAACGAAGGCGAGATCGATAGCCGGTGGCAGCCATGCGGGGCTCGAAGAAAGCTTGCGTGGCGATCAGACATCGTTGCCGATCCCGCGAAAAGATGTCTGAACCGGGCTACCGGAAACCTCGCCCCTCCGAGGCTTCAGAAGTCGTAGCGTAGCGCGAGCTGCAGATTGCGTGAGCCTACGCCCTGACCTCCTACATCAGAGCTGAACTTACCGAACGTGGTGGGGCTGGTCAGGCTGACGCTGGGGGTTGTGAAGTTCACGTGATTGAAGGTGTTGTAGGCTTCGGCACGGAACGTGAGCGCCTGTTTTTCAGTGATCGCGAAACGTTTCACGAGCGAGCTGTCGACGTTGAAATAGGTGGGTCCGCGGAAAGCGTTGCGGCCGCTGTTGCCGATTTCACCGGCGGCGGGGAACGAAAAGTTCGCGATCTCCGCCGGCGTGAAGTAGAACACGCCGTTCCCCTGCTTCCTCACACTGCCGGCCTTGGCGCGGTCCCCCGAGTAGTTGGAGAACGTGGCCGCGGACGTGTTGCCGTTGGTAAAACGCGTCGAGCCGACGGTGAAGGGTACGCCGTCCTGCACAATTACCAGTGATCCGACGTCCCAGCCGCCGACCAGAGTATTCAGCCAGCCGGGCATGTCGCCGCCGAAGCGTTTGCCCTTGCCGAAGGGCAGCGTGTAGGAGACGGTCGCGTTGAAGGAGTGACGGTGATCGAAGTCGCCCAGGGCCCGGTTCAGCCGGAGGTTGTAGCTATCGATGGGCGAGGTGTAACCGTTGCCATCCACCGAAATGTTGTCGATCGACTTGCCGAAGGTGTAGTTCAACGCGGTGTGCAGCGAACCCGTGTTGCGGCGCAGGCTGACCTGCAGCGAGTCATAGTAATTGCGGCCGTCGTTGGAGCCATAGATCACCTGATTGAACTGTGGGAAGTTGCGCAGATAAAACGGTGAAACACCGGCGGCCGTGTACTTCGAGAAGTTGGAGCGATCGAGGGTATTGGCCACGGTCGCCACATTGCCCTGAACAATGTTGGCCGAACCCAGCGCCGACACGGCCTTGGCGGGAGTGCCGAAGATGCGGACCAGAGTGTTCGAAGCCGAGGGCGCCGTGCCTTTGCTGATGAAGCCCTGCAGCTCCTGGAAGGAGTTCAGGAAATCGCCGTAGATGCGCGGCTGATTGATGTCGCGATCCATGAACAGGTGCACCCCCCCGCGCGCCGACATACCCGGCTTCCAGAATCGTGTTGCGCAGAATCTCGCGCTGAATGTTCAGGCTGTACTGGTGCACATAGCCGGTCTTCAGGCGCGGGTTGATCACCACAATGGACGTGCCGCGGGTGGCCCCCGGAGTCAGCACGGGAGCGGCCGGCTGCACCGGCAGAGGCAGGCTGTCGCTGACCCGGACATCGGTTCCGGCAGAGTTCGGGAAGACCGGGTTGGCCAGTGCGAAACCCGGCGTATTGCCGTCCACCAGGCTCACGACGGCCCCGGCGTTGCGGTCGTAGAAGATGCCTTAGTTGCCGCGGATGGCGGTCTTGCCGTCGCCGCTGACGTCATAGGCGAAGCCCAGGCGCGGCGCGAAGTTGCCGAAGTTGGTCTTGTAGTAGGAGCCGGTCTTCCGAATGGACAGATCGCTGATGTTGCTGCCGTCCGTCAGCGATCCGATCTGATTGAGCGAACCCTGGTAGCCACCGGACTCGGTCGGGTTATTGAAAATCTCCCAGCGCAGACCGATGTTGAACGTCAGGTTGCGGCGGGCCTTCCAATCGTCCTGCACGAAATAGCCCTGTTCCCACAGGATAAAGTTGCGGACGCGCGGCGTGCCGCCGGCCTGAAACGTATCGAGATTGCTGTAGAAGGTCTGGGCCACCTGATCGGCACGGCCCAACAGTTCGTTGTAGAGATTCTGGAAACGCGTCAGCGTTACACCGCTGATGCCGGCGGGTTGCACGCTGGTGGGCGGCGCGTTGCCGTTGCCGGTGCCGAAGGTGACGTTGGGATACACGCCGCCGTAGTTGTAGCCATATTGATCGGTATGGCGGATGTTGCCGCCTAGTTTGAAGGTGTGCGTCCCGGCTACCTTTGTGATGTTGTCGATGAACTCGTTGACCGGCGAGTTACGCCCCTGCGGGAATGCCGACAGGAAAGGGTCGGTGAAGTCATTCGAGATGAGATCCATGCCCGCGATGCGGCCGGGCCGATTGAATTGCACGGTGGCGCTTTGGTAGCCGTAGCGGACCTCGTTGAACAGCGTGGAGCTTAGCGTGAAGTCAACCCCCGAAGAGTAGCCCCAGCGATGCCCGCCCTGGTTACCTTGGGCGCCCCCCGGGAAAGGCGCGTCGGCGTTATTCAAAGAGTCGATCGCGGAATTACGCTCCCAGCTCCAGCGCAGGAAGGCGTGAATCCTGTCGGTCGGATTGTAATCGCGCTTGATGGTGAACTGGTCTTCGTAACTACCGTTGGGTTGGTTGAAGCGGAACCCGGCGGTATTGAGCCCGTCGCCCAGATCGAAGTTGTTGGGATTCGGCAGGAGAGCCAGGTTGGCGGCCACGGCTTTGTCGATTCCGAGCTTGCGCGGGTCGGCCGCGATGATGCTGTAGCTCTGCACATTGCCGCCGGCGTCGGTATAACGGAAAATGCCGGCTTTGGCCTGGGGCGTCAGCACGGTACGGTTGCGGACGATCTGTTGGGTGGTGCGCCGGCCCTGGTAGTTGCCAAAAATGAAGAGTTTGTTGTGCTTGATGGGGCCGCCGAAAGAGCCGCCGAACTGGTTCTGGATGAACACGGGGCGCGCCAGGCGCGAGGCGTTGTTGAAAAAATCGTTGGCGTTCAAATCGGTGTTGCGCAGGTAATCGAAAGCGTTGCCGTGATACTGATTGGTGCCCGAGCGCGTAATCAGTTCCACCTGGCCGCCGGAGTTGCGCCCGTACTCGGCCTTGCCGCCTTCTGTGACGATGCGAAACTCGCCCACTGAATCGGAGTTGTTGGCGGTCAGCGCAAGGCCCAGCCGCGGGACGACGGAATCGTTGATATCGATACCATCGAGTGTCGCGTTATTGCTGCCCTGCCGCTGCCCGTTGATGCGCGTGAAACTGGTGTCGCCAGGATTGATCTGCGCGCCGGGCTGGAACACCGCAAGGGTAATGGGAGTGCGCGCGAGTTGCGGCAGCGTGTCGATATCTTTGAGCGTGATGGCGCGCGAGATCATCGAATCGGTAGTCTGCACCGAAAGCGCGTTGGCTTCCACGCTGACCGTCTCGGACGTCGAGCCTATCTCCATCTTCACCACCTGAGTGAAGGTGCCGCCCACAGTGAGCTCAATGTTGCTGGTGATGGCAGTGCGGAATCCAGGCGCTTCGGCCGTTAAGCTATACAGGCCGGGCTGTAATGTGGGAAATACGAATGAACCCCGCGGGCTGGCGGTCTGCGCCTGTTTTTCCTGATTGCGGATATTGACGGCGGTGACGCTGGCGTTCGGAACTACCGCTCCGGTGGCGTCCTGAACGGTGCCTTCGAGACGCGCGGTAGTGACTTGGGAAAAGGTTAGGCCAGCCGAAAAAGCCAGCAGAAAAACGACCACTAGTTGGCGAGGCATCGCTAGAAAACTCCTTACCTGAGGAAAAAATAGGCACGGCCTGTCCCGCAAACGCGGCGAAGCGGTGACAACGAGGTGAAAGACCTTAGACCCGGTGGGAACAGTGTAGAGAACATTTCCCCGCGCCGCAACAGGGAAGTTGGCTAACTCCCGATTATGTGGTAAGTTAGAAGCAGATACGGCGTGCAATTGCCATTTTCCCCCTTTCCTGTAGTGCTCATCGGTTTTCCCCCGGCGTTGCCTCTCGATCTAAATACGAAAGACTGGAGCCTCAATGGCTAGCTACAATCAGGGCGCTCAGGTAGAGCACCAGAAGTTTGGTTTTGGGACTGTTATTTCTCACACGGAAGACCGCATTGTGATTAAGTTTGACGATCACGGCGAAAAGAAATTCGTGGCGCCCATGGTAATGAGTTCATTGCGCAAGAGCGATCGCCAGCCGCCCGCCGAAAAGCGCGCGACGCGGGCTCGGAAGCCCAAAGTCGCGGCGCCCGTCAGTGTAGCCTAAGGAAAGCGGAGATCACGATTGAACGCGCGGCAAAAACGGCTGTTTGAAGAAGCCCACAAAAAGAATCCAGATCTGAAAATTCCCGAGAAGGCACGGGTTTCGGGAGAGTTGACGGCATCCGACATGGCCCTGCTGAAGCAGGGCGTGGGCGACAAAACTTCCCGGCCGCAGCAGGCGGGCGGCGCGACCACCGATGAGTCGGGGGCCGAAGTCAGCCAGGAACAGACCGGGTCCGTCGTGACCTACTTCGAAGAGAAGGGCTTTGGTTTTCTGCGGCCCGATAACGGTGGACGCGACGTTTTCTTCCACATTTCCAGGCTGGCCGAAGGGCAATCCACCGATTTGACGCCCGGAGCCAAGGTCTTGTTCGAGCTGGGAATGGACCGCACCGGCAAGATGGCGGCCAGCAGCGTGCGCATCGCGCCACCCGCGCCGCCGGCCCCGGCCACCCCTCCCGCCGCCTGATTTTCACCTGGTTCGTGGCCAGGATAGATTTCTCCGGAGGCTTCCATCAGCATCACGTTCAAGCCGGCATCCCTGTCGGAGGTTCACTCCTCCGTCACGACGCAGCATGCTTCCTGGTGGAAGCGCATGCTGGCGTTTTCAGGCCCGGCCTACCTGGTCAGCGTTGGCTACATGGACCCCGGCAACTGGGCCACGGACCTGGGCGGCGGCGCGGAGTTCGGCTACCGCCTGTTATGGGTGCTGGTGGTAGCGAACGCGCTGGCCATCCTGTTGCAGACCCTCAGCGCGCGGCTGGGTATTGCGGCGGGACGGGACCTGGCGCAGGCCTGCCGGGAAACCTATTCGCGGCCGGTGAATATCGCGCTCTGGGGCCTGTGCGAAATCGCCATCGCGGCCTGCGACCTGGCGGAGATCCTGGGCGCCGCCATCGCTCTCAACCTGCTGTTTCATCTGCCCTTATTGATCGGCGTGCTGCTAATGGCGGGCGACACCCTGCTGCTGCTGTGGCTGCAGCGCTTTGGCATTCGCGCGATCGAAGCCATGGCGCTGGGCCTGATTGCCGTGATCGGCATCAGCTTTGCGTTTGAACTTTTTCTGGCTCATCCCGATGCCGCCCACCTACTGACCGGCCTGCTGCCTCGGGTGGATTCGAAGAGCCTGTACCTGGCCATCGCCATCCTGGGCGCGACGGTGATGCCGCACAATCTATATCTGCACTCGGCGTTGGTGCAGACGCGCCGCATCGGCAGCACGGTGGAGGAGAAGCGCATCGCCTGCCGTTACAACTTCATCGACTCGGCGGTCGCGCTGAATGCCGCGCTGCTGGTGAATGCCGCCATTCTGGTGGTGGCGGCGGCCGTCTTTTTTCGCGCCGGCAGAATCGTCACCGAAATCCAGCAGGCGCACGAACTGCTATCGCCCCTGATGGGCTCGGCCGCCGCCAGCGGCGTCTTCGCCATCGCGCTGCTGTGTTCCGGGCAGTCCTCCACGCTCACCGGGACCATGGCCGGACAGATTGTGATGGAGGGCTTCCTCGACCTGCGCGTGCGGCCCTGGCTGCGGCGTCTGGCGACCCGTTCTTTGGCGATCATCCCGGCGGCGCTCGTGATCTGGATCTCCGGCCCCAAGGCCACCTACCACCTGATTATCCTGAGCCAGGTGGTTCTGAGCGCGCAGCTGCCGTTTGCCGTGATCCCGCTGATCCATTTCACCAGCGACCGCCAGCGCATGGGAGAGTTCGCCAATCCGCGCTGGCTGCGGCTGCTGGCGTGGTGCGCCGCGGCGTTCATCGTGGCGCTGAATGTCTGGCTGCTGTTTCAATCGCTGCAGGATTTGGCGGGCAACTCGGAGCAGGCGCGGCGCTGGATGTGGCTGGTGGCAGCGCCGCTCTCGACGGCGTTGCTGGCCTTTCTGGCATGGATTACCTTCCAGCCCCTGTTGGCCCGGCGCGTGATCCGGCGCAGCGCCCGCATGGCAGCCGCGGCGGCGATCCCGCTGACGCCGCTCCCCACACCGCAATATCGGCGCATTCTGGTAACCCTGGACCACTCCGAACGCGACCCTCTGGCGCTGTCGCACGGCGCCGCGCTGGCCCGCGCGCATGGCGCCCAGCTGTTTCTGTTGCACGTGGAGGAAGGCGTCACCAGCCAAGTCTACGGCGTGCTGGCCTCGACGGCCGAAGAGCAATCCGGGCAGCAGTATCTGAACATGCTGGTGAGCCGCCTGCAAGACGACAGCATCGCCGTCGAAACCGCCATCCGCCACTCCTCCAACCCCAGCCGCGAGATCATCCGCTATGCCAAGGAAATGCGTGCCGACCTGGTGGTGATGGGCGCGCACGGCCACCACATCGTCAAGGACCTGATCTTTGGCAACACCATCGACCCGGTACGGCATGGCCTGAATATTCCGGTGTTGGTGGTGCAGGAATCCAAAGCCAAATAGCGCTGGGTCAAGTGTGGCTCCGGTCCGTGTCGAAGCAACTCACCTCCCCTTCGCACCGGCGGCTTAACCTCAACATTTTCAATCAGGCTAAATAGGCCTGTAAGGTGCACTATATATGGGCACATGAAAGCACTTACCGCGTGCGTGGCTGCGTTGGCGGGGCTCTATCTAGCCGTCACGCCGGGCCGCGCGGTGACGCTGCAACAACTGTCGATGGACGATCTCATCAGTCAATCGACGGCCATTATCCGCGGCCGCGTGCTAACTTCCTACACCACGGTGAACGGCGGCGAAGTTCTGACCCATTTCAAAGTGCAGGTGAGCGATCGCTGGAAAGGGGTCTCCGCCGATGTGGCCGATATCGTTTTCCCCGGCGGCGCGGCGGGCGCGGTGCGCCAGAGCATCCCCGGGATCCCGCAATTACAGGAAGGTCAGGAGTATGTGCTGTACCTGTGGACCAACCGCGCGGGGCTGACGTTTGTCACGGGCTTTCAGCAGGGCATATTCGCTGTTTCGCAAGGCGCCGATGGGCAGCTGATCGTGCAGCGCCCGGCAATCTCCGAAATGCTGCTTAACCGCGGCGGCAGGCCCGTGGCCGGCACTCCGGTGCGCCTGCGGCTGCAGGATATGTCGACGCGCGTGGCGCTCGTAACGCGGGGAACATCGCGGTGATGCGGCTGATCCGCACTTTGCTGTTCGCCGGCGTTCTGGCCGGGCCGCTTTTCGGTGGCGCCTATTTTCTGCACTACACCAATCGCAGTGCGCCCTATGCGCCGGCGCCCGAGAAGTTTGATCTGACGGCGCTGCCCGAAAAGACGCTCACCTTTTTTGTGAGCGATGACGGCCCCTCCGGCTACGGCGCGAACGACGGATACCTGTCGGTATTGGCGCAGGTTCGGCAGGCCGCGCAGGCTTGGGACGGCGTACCCGGTTCGGACCTGCGGGTCGCTTTTGGCGGCCAGTTTACGCCCGATACGCCGCAGAACGGCCCCGGAGCCCAAGTGGTGTTTGAAGATCTGCCGCCCGGCGTGTATGGCTACGGCGGGCCGGTTTCCTCAGGCGGCTTGAACACGGCGGGCGCCTCGCCCTTCTTTCCGATCAACCTGTCGAAGATGCACATTTCGCGAGACCTGACCCAGCCCCCCGGCCCCAGTTTCACCGATAGTTTTTACCTGGTGATGGTTCACGAAATGGGTCATGCCCTGGGGCTGCAGCACACCTTCACGTCAAGCGTGATGTCCACGGTCGCGACGCGAGCCACGTCGGTGCGGCAGCCCATCTCAGCCGACGATATCGCCGGGTTGGCGGGGCTGTATCCGGTGAAGACGACGGTGGCGGGGACCGGGTCGATTAGCGGCCGCATCCTTTTTAGCGATACCGGCCAGGGCGTGCACATGGCTTCGGTGGTGGCCATCCGCGGCGGCGCGCCCGCGGTAAGTGCGCTCACGCTTCCCGATGGAACTTTTCAGATCGATTCGATTCCGCCGGGACAGTACTTCGTCTACGCGCATGCCCTGCCGCCGACCGCCGACATCGTGAATCCCAAAGACCCGGACGGGAAGGATGTGGCGCCGAGCGGCTCCTTCGGAACTCTAATCTATCCCGGAACGCGCGACTTTCTGCAGGCCTCGCCCATTGCGGTCATGGCCGGGAAAGTGACGAAGGACATCAACCTGAGCGTGACGCCCAAAGCGTCGGCAAACATCTATGCGGTGTCGATCTACAGCTTCTTCGGCAACAACGCGGTGCACCCCGGCAGATTCAATTCCACCAACACTAAAGGCACCGTAGTGGCCTCGGGAGCGGGCTTGGGCAGCAACGGCAACGCGGCCGATGGACTGGGAGTGCAGGCCATCGGCGGTGCGGTCAGTGTCAGCGCGGTCCGGCCCTACACCGCCAACGGCTACACCTACCTGGCGCTGGATCTGCGCTCGAACCCGATGGGCGGGGGTGGCCCCCAGCATCTGGTGTTTACCACGTCCGGCGATCTTTACGTGCTGCCGTCGGCTTTCGAACTGGTCGCGGCCGACGCGCCCGCCGTCTCCTCGGTGGCTAACAATGCCGATGGAACCGTAGCCATCGCGGCAACCGGGCTGACCGAACGCAGCCAGATCTATTTTGACGGCGTACCGGCCCGGAGCCAGTCCATCGATGTGGCTGACGGCACCGCCTCGGCAACTCCGCCGCCGGGGAACGCGGGACAGCCGGCGGTGGTCACAATCTATAACCCGGACGGCCAGAACTCGTTGTTCGCGCAGTCCGGATCGCCCTTGACCTACACGTATCCGGATGCCGGGCCCACGCCGGTAACCGTACAACCGGCGACACTACCGGGGGCGTCTGAAGCCACCATCGACGTCACCGGCGTCAACACTCATTTCGCCGCGGGCGACACAAGTGTCGGGTTTGGCAGCAGCGATATCTTCGTTCGCAAAATCTTTGTCCTCAGCCCCACCCATCTGCTGGTGAATGTTGCGATACCCGCGGCGGCCGCGCGCGCCGCGACGGAAGTGACGGTGATGACCGGCTTTGAAGAAGTGGTGTTGCCGCTGGCTTTCCGTATCGCGGCTCCGGTGCCCGGCAAGCCCGTGCCTTACCCGCGGCTGTTTAACGCGGTTACGTGGCAGCAGGGCACGTATCCGGGAGCGGTGATGACGCTGTACGGATCCAACCTGCAGGCGGACGGCAGCACCCCGATTGTCAGTTTCAATGGTCAGGCGGCGCCCGTAGTGTACTCGTCACCCGGCCAAATCAATCTGATTGTGCCGAGTCAGTTGCCTACGGGGCCGGCGATGCTGGTTGTCCAGAACGGCTCGGATATGAGCTTTCCTGTCGCCATCAACATCGATCCGCCAGCGCCGGTGATCACGGCCGTTGCGGTAAACGGACGCGAGGTCACCGTGTCTCTCACTGGGTTTCCGGCCGACGCGCATCCGGCCAACGTGACCGCGCGGGTCGGGGGCGTGTCGCTTCCCGCGACGCGCGTGACCGCCGAGTCCGGCGTCACGCGCGTCAGTCTCAGCCTGAACGCCAACGTTCCGGCCGGTGACCAGCCGCTCGTCGTCTATGTGGACGGCCGTAGCAGCACGCAAGCGACGCTAACCGTCAGCCCCTAGCGCCTGCCGTATTATTCTGAAGGTAAATGAATTTTCGAAAAGGCGCGCTTGGCGCGAGCCTCATCCTCCTGGGCGCTATGGCCCTGGCGTCACCCCTTCCGGCTGCAGATGTCACCACTATCCCGGTTCCCAATCACGGCGCGGCGGTCCAGGCCGCAGTGGGCCGGGACGGGACCATTCACCTGCTCTATGATCTTGGCGACATCCCGTACTATGTGCGTTCCCGTGGGGCCGCGGTCCGTTTTGGCGAGCCGATCCCGGTAGTCGACGCAGCTTCGCGCAAACCTGGGCTCGAGTTCCAGGGCTGGGAGATGGCCATCGGCCGGGACGGCGCGGTGTACGTGGCCATGTCGACGAATAACTGGAAAGCCAAGCTGCCGGGCGTACCAGAGGGCCTGCTGTTCACGATGCTCGCGCCCGGGGCCAAAGCCTTTACGCCGGTGCGCAGCCTCAACGGCCGCCCGAGCGAAGGTTTTTCGCTGGCTGCCGACGGCCGGGGCCGGGTGACGGCCACCTGGCTGGCGAACAAACTCTACGCCAATTTTTCGAATGATGACGGTGCCACGTTCACCGCAAACGCCGAACTCAACCCGGTCTACGACCCATGCAACTGCTGCACCACGCGCGCCACCTATGCCGGCAATGGCGCCCTGGCCGTAATGTACCGGGAGAAAACTAACGACGATCGCGACATCTACGTGGTGGTGCGAAAGGCCGACGGCAGCCTGACCCGCAACCGGATCAGCGCCACTCCGTGGCACATCAACGCATGTCCCATGACGTATTACGACATCACGCCGACGGACAGTGGTTATCTGGCGGCGTGGCCGACCAAAGGCGAGATCTATTTTGCCGCGCTGGATCGCGAGGGCAAGGTGCTGCCTCCTGGCGAAATCAAGACGCCGGGCCACTCCGGGATGCGCACCGGTATTGTGGCGCTGGCGTCGGACGGCAAAAATTTGATTGCCTGGAATAATAAGGGCGAGTTGAACTGGCAGCTATACGACCGGCAGGGGCAGCCCTGCGGCCCGGCCGCGCATGCGGCCACCACCGGCAAGGGCGCCGCCGGCGTAGTGGACCGCGGTGGCCATTTCCTCTTATTCTTATAATTCTTACGGAAGTGTGAGCGGGGCGCGCCGTGGCTTACGATATGTAGACTGGCGTTTCCGCGCCCCCGATGACCAAAGAACTACAGATCTTTTCCCCCGACGGCAAGACCCGCACCGTCACCCTCGAAAACGGGCGCGTATCGCTGGGCCGCGCCAGCACGGCCGACCTTTGCTATCCGGACGATGCCGGATTATCGCGTAACCACTTGGCCTTCGAAAAGGACGGCGAGCGCTGGATGCTGCGGGATCTGGGCAGCAAGAATGGCACGCTGGTGAACAGCGTACGCATCCTGAACCCCACTGAACTGCACGCCGGCGACCGCATCGCGGCGGGACATCTGGTGATCGTCTTCGACCAGCCCGTGGCGAGAAACTCGCGGCCGGTGATGTTCATCGACGATTCGTCGGCCCGCCACGAGTTCAATTCCACGGTGGTGACCAGCCTGGCCGGCGCCATCGAAGAAGACACCAGCCCCACCAGCGGCTCGCGCCGCACTCAAAAAGTGAGCGCGCTGATCAAAGCCGGCAACGAGCTGGCGCGGCAGCGGCCCTTGCCCGAACTGTTTGAGCTGATTCTGGATCTCTCGATTGACGCTGTTTCGGCCGAACGCGGCGTGTTGATGACGCTCGAGGGCGAAGAGCTGGTGGTGCGCGCCACGCGCGGCGAGGGTTTTCGCATCAGCGCCACGGTGCGCGACCAGGTGGTGTCGAAGTGCGCCTCGATCCTGGTGCGCGACACCCAGGCGGACGAAGCGTTCCGCGCCCGACAAAGCATCGTCGGCCAAAATACGCGCTCGTTGATGGCCGTGCCGCTGCAATCGGCCGAACGTCTGACCGGGCTGATCTATGTCGATTCGCCGTCGAGCTCGCGCGAGTTCACCAAAGACGATCTGAGCCTGCTGACCGTGATGGCGAATGTGGCGGCCAACCGCGTGGAACACGTGCGCTTCGCCGAGTTGGAGCAAGTGCGCCAGTTGATGGCCCGCGACCTGGATCAGGCCGCCGAAATTCAACGGCGTTATCTGCCTCCCGATCCGCCCAAAATGCGCACGCTGGACGTGGCCGGCTACAACGCGCCGTGCCGCACGGTGGGCGGCGATTACTTTGACTTCATCCACTTCTCCGACGAGCGTATCGCGTTGGTGCTGGGCGACGTCTCGGGCAAAGGCATGCCGGCTTCGCTGCTGATGATGGGCCTGCAGGCACGCGTGCAGGTGCTTCTCGACGATTCGAAAGACCTGGGCGCCACCATGACGCGCATCAACGACATCACCACGGCCAACTGTCCCGACAACCGCTTCATCACCTTTTTCGCTTCTCTGGTGGACGGCAAGACCGGCGATGTCGCGTATGCGTGCGCCGGGCACAATCCGCCCGTGATTGTGCGGCCCGACGGCGCGTTCAAGATGCTGGAGGGCGGCGGCCCGGTGCTGGGGATCCTGTCCGGCATTCAATTCGAGGAGTACCACGCCCAAATGGAGCCGGGCGACGTTCTGGTGATTTACAGCGACGGCATCACCGAAGCCGTCAACCCGCAGGACGAAGAGTTCGACCTCCCTAAGCTGGCCGAAGTGGTGGCGGCCAATATCCAGAAGCCAGCCAGTCAGATCATCACAGTCTTGAACCAGGCGCTGCTGCGCTGGACCCAGGGCGCGCCGGCCGCGGACGATGTCACGCTGATCATCGCGCGGAGGCTGGCGTGAACCCGGCCCGGTCACTCGTGATCGGGTCGCGTGGATCGCAGCTGGCGCTGTGGCAGGCGGAATTCATTCGCGGCAACCTGGCGGCGCTCGGCATTGAAGCCCGCATTGAGATCATCAAGACTGCGGGCGACCGCATCACCGATCTGTCCCTGGCGGTGGCCGGCGCGCAGAGCGGCGCGGGTAAAGGGCTGTTCACCCGCGAAATTGAAGACGCACTGCTGGCCGGCCGCATCGATCTCGCGGTGCATAGTTTGAAAGATCTGCCGACCGAGTTGCCCGAAGGGCTGACGTTGGCGGCCATTCCGGCGCGCGCCAATCCGTTCGACGCGCTGGTCGGCCGCAGATTGGAAGACTTGCCTCGGGGCGCGCGCGTGGGCACCAGCTCGCTGCGTCGCTCGGCCCAGTTGTTGCGACAGCGGCCCGACCTGGAGGTCGTGAACCTGCGGGGCAACGTCGATACACGCCTGCGCAAATTGGATGAGGGCCAGTGCGAGTCCATCGTGCTGGCCGCGGCCGGCCTGCTGCGTCTGGGCTGGAGCGACCGCATTGCGGAACTGATGCCGCCGGACGTGATGTGCCCGGCGGTGGGCCAGGGCGCGCTGGCCATCGAGACACGCCAGGCCGGTGATGGCTACGAGATGTGCACCCCGCTGGACGACCCGCCGACGCGGCTGGCGGTAACGGCCGAACGCGCATTGCTCAGCACGCTGAACGGCGGCTGCCAGGTGCCGGTCGGCGCTTTCGCGAAGATCGAAGACGAGCGCCTGTGCCTGCGCGCGATCGTGATCTCGCCCGATGGCGCCACGGCCATCGCCGGCAGCATCGAAGGCGAACTCACACGCCCGGCCGCCGCCGGTCACGAGCTTGGCCAGCGCTTGCTGCGCCAAGGTGCCGCGGCCATTCTCGACCAGGTTTATGCCGTCCCGCGAGATCGCGCGGTATGAACAAGGTCTACCTGGTGGGCGCCGGGCCGGGCGACCCCGAGCTGATCACCGTCAAAGGCCGCCGCATTCTGCAGTCGGCCGGCGTGGTGTTCTACGATCACTTGGCCAACCCCGCGCTGCTCGATCTGGCGCCGCCCACCGCCCGCAAAGTTTACGTCGGCAAAAAGCGCTCGGACCATAGTTTTCGGCAGGAAGAAATTTCGGCCATGCTGGTGGAGGCCTACCACGAAGGGGCGGACGTGGTGCGGCTGAAAGGCGGCGACCCTTATATTTTCGGTCGCGGCGGAGAAGAGGCGGAGGCTTTGGTGGCCGCCAACATTCCGTTTGAAGTGGTGCCGGGCGTGACAGCGGCTCTGGGCATCGCGGCCTACACCGGCGTGCCGCTGACGCACCGGTCGCACACCTCGGTGGTGACCTTCGTCACCGGCCATGATGTGGAACAAATCGACTGGAGCAAGATTGGGCATGCCGAGACGCTGGTGATCATGATGGGCCTGACCACGTTCCCTGAGATCGCCGGCCGCATCATTGCCGCGGGCCGTTCGCGCCACACGCCGGCCATGGTGGTGCGCTGGGGCACGCGTGCGGACCAGGAGACGCTGGTCGGCACGCTGGAGACGCTGCCCGGCATTATTGCCGACCTGCATCTGAAGCCGCCGGCCACGCTCATCGTCGGCGAGGTGGTGGATCTGCGCGGCCATCTGAATTGGTTCGAAAAGCTGCCTCTGTTTGGAAAAACCGTGGTGGTGACGCGGCCCCACGATCAGTCGGCCGAATTGGCCGCACTCTTACGACACGAAGGCGCGGCCGTCGTGAGCCTTCCGGCCATCGAGATCGCCGCGCCGGAAAACCTTTTCGCGCTCGACACGGCCATCGCCCGTTTGGACACCTACGACTGGCTGATCTTCACTAGCGCCAACGGCGTGCGCGCATTTCTGGACCGGCTAGACCGCTCTTCGAGCGACCTGCGGAATGTGCGCGCCAAACTCGCGGCCATTGGCCCGGCCACGCGCGCGGCACTGGAATGCCTGCATCTGAAGGTGGACGTGACCGGCGCGGAATATGTAGCGGAAGGCCTGCTGGCAGCCTTGCCCGGCGATCTGACGGGGCAGAAAATTTTGCTGGCGCGCGCGGCCTTGGCGCGTGACGTGTTGCCCAAAGAGTTAGCGGCGCGCGGCGCGGTAGTCGACGTCGTCGAAGCCTATCGCACCATCGCGCCGGCAGCGCTGGCGGCCGCGGCTCACGAAGTGTTGGACGCGCCTCACAAGCCCGATTGGATCACTTTCACCAGCTCCTCCACGGTCGAAAACCTGCTGCGCGTCATCCGAGCGGAGCAACTGGAAGGCGTGCGCGTGGCGTCCATCGGCCCCGTCACCAGCCAGACTCTCCGGCAGCACGGCATCTCGATAGACGTCGAAGCCACGGCCTACACGGCCGCCGGTTTAGCGGCTGCAATACGCGAACTGGTTATAATCGAAACGTGAAATTGAAGGTCTGTTTACTGCTGGCGGCGGCGTTGTGCGGGTGTGCTCGAAAGGCCGAAAATACTGAGGCGGTGCGCCAGGCCATCATCCAGCGCGTGAGCAAGTCCATGAGCCTGGATCAAATGGACGTCAATGTCACGTCGGTCAGTTTTCACGGCGACCAGGCGGATGCGGTCGTCTCGTTCGCGCCCAAAGGCATGCCGTCGAGCCCTGTCACATTCCAGTACAACCTGGAGCGCCACGGCAGCGGCTGGGTGGTCAAGGGCCACGCGCAGTCGGCCAATCACGGCGGCGGCATGGGCCAAACGGATCCGCAGGCCGGCATGCCGGCGGGGCATCCACCGGTCGACGGTCAGTCTACTCGGCAGCCCAGTCCTCAACCATGAAACGCGTCGCCGTTCTAGGCGGAGGTCCAGCCGGTGCATTTGCCGCGGAGCAGTTGGCTTCGGCCGGCCTGGAAACCATGCTGATCGATGAGAAGCTGGCCTGGGAAAAGCCGTGCGGTGGCGGGCTTACGTTCAAAGCCTACAATCAGTACCCATTTCTGATTCAGAACGACACGCCCAAGAAGCGCATTACGCAAACGGTCCTGACCACGCGCGAGGCGGGCTCCGTCAAGCTTGAGCTCGAATCGCCGCTGCTGATCTATTCGCGCTACGACCTGAACAGTATGCTGCTGAACCGCGCCATGCGTGCCGGCGCGCAAGTGGAGAAAACCCGTGTCCTCGAGATGAACCGGCAGGAGCGCGGCTGGCTCCTGCGCACCAAGACCGGGTCGTTCCACGCCGACTACTGCATCGTTGCCACCGGCGCGCGCAACCCGCTGCGCGACGTGGGCACGCAGCTTTCGGCGGACGATGCGATGTCGGCGCTGGGCTACTACGTGCCGGGCCAGCGCGACCGCATCGACATTCAGTTTTTGCC
>DOZZ01000314.1:19290-21631 GCA_003517725.1 Bryobacterales bacterium
TCGCTGCGCAAACGCCTCGACCGCTATATGGATGAGCAAAGCCTCTCGCGGAAGGGCGCGGCCTTCTACAGTCACTTGTTGCCGGCGCTACATACGCCCGCCTGGAAGCGCAACCGCGTGGCCGGTGACGGCTGGCTGGCCGTCGGCGATGCCGCCGGGTTGGTGGACCCTATCACCGGCGAGGGCCTCTATTACGCCATGCGTTCCGCCGATCTGGGCGTGCGCGCCCTGCTGACTGACCTGCACGAGCGCACTGAACACACCTACCGGCGGCTGCTGCGGCGGGACTTCGCGGCGGACCTGGAATTCGGTTCGCGCCTGGCCTCGCATATTTTTCACGGCAAGTTTCTGTTTGGCTCGGTGCCCTCGCGGATGGTGCAGTTCACGCGCCGCAGCCCGCTCTTCACGCGGGTCATGCAAGACCTGTTCGCCGGCACACAGGATTACCTCGGCCTGAAGCGGCGGCTCATGTCGAATCTGCACGGCAGCCTGTTCGAAATCGCCACCAGCTTTGGCTTTGGCCGCTCGCTGCCGCGCCCCGTGCCTACCCAGGAATCGTGAAGACCACCATCTCGGAACAACTTTTTGAACGCGCCCAGCGCAGCATACCGGGAGGCGTGAATTCCCCGGTGCGCGCTTTCAAAGGAGTCGGCGGCACGCCGCGCTTCTTTGCGCGCGGGCAAGGCTCGCGCGTCTACGACGCCGACGGCAACGAATATATCGACTACATCGGGTCGTGGGGACCACTGCTGCTGGGCCACCGGCACCCGGAGGGGATCGCGGCGCTCGAATCGGCGCTGTCGTTTGGCACCAGCTTCGGCGCGCCCACCGAGCGCGAGGTGGAACTGGCCGAGTTGATCGGCCGCTTCGTGCCTTCGATGGAAATGGTGCGCCTGGTGAACTCCGGCACCGAGGCTACGATGAGCGCGTTGCGCGTGGCCCGCGGCTTCACCGGACGCGACTTGACCATCAAATTCGAAGGCTGCTATCACGGCCACGTGGATTCGCTGCTGGTGAAAGCCGGCTCGGGCGTGGCAACACTGGGTCTGCCCGATTCACCTGGCGTCCCGCGCGCCTTCAGCGACACCACGCTTGCCCTGCCCTTCAATCATCTGGAGCCGGCGGCCGAGGCCTTCCGCAACCACGCCGGTCAAATTGCCTGCGTCATCGTGGAACCAGTGGTCGGCAACATGGGTTGCGTTCCGCCGGCGCCGGGCTTCCTCGAAGGGCTGCGTCAACTCTGCACTACGCACGGGGCGTTGCTAATTTTCGACGAGGTGATGACGGGCTTCCGCGTCGCTCCCGGCGGCGCGCAGGAGCTCTACGGTATCAGGCCCGACCTCACCACGCTAGGCAAAGTAATCGGAGGCGGCCTGCCCATCGCGGCTTACGGCGGACGTCGCGACATCATGACCTACGTAGCGCCGAGCGGGCCGATCTATCAGGCCGGCACGCTTTCAGGGAATCCGCTAGCGGTAGCCGCTGGGCTGGCCATGCTGCGCCATCTGGAAACCCATCCCGAGGTCTACGGCCGTCTTGAGAAAAGCTCGGCCGCACTCGCGGCGGCGGCTCCGGCCGGTATCACGACCAACCGCGTGGGTTCGATGCTGACGTGGTTCTTCACTGGCGAACCGGTGATTGATTACACGACGGCGAAGACCAGCGACACCGCGCGTTTCGGCCGCTTCTTCCATCTAATGCTGGAACGCGGCATTTATCTGCCGCCCTCGCAATTCGAAGCGCTCTTCGTCTCCGCCGCGCACACCGCGGACGACATCGCACACACCGTGAAGTGCGCCCAGGAATGCTGGCTTAAAACAAGCTGATGTGATTGGGCTCGGCACGAAGAGGTCGAAAAGCTCTACCTGCCCGTCGGTCCTCTTGACCACGGATCGGTCTGTGGCGCAGCCCATCGGGGTTCGTGGGCTGTGTCCGCCGAGGGTCGCTCAAATGCTCCTGCTGTTCCCCAGATGCGTTCACCCAGAGTTTCTTCGACACTGCAACGATCCGTCGCGCTACGTTAGGACAACTGCGCCCTCGGCAAACGCAGCCCACGAACCCCGATGGGCCGCGCCACATGGCGAGGCTTCGCGTGAATTGGGACGAACTCTCTGGCGGATGCGACATGCCGGCTGAAGGCGTCCGCAGCTTCGGCTCCCTAAACGAACTTGTAATCCCCCGGCACCGGCCGGGCCGGAATATTCAGCGGCAGATCGTAGCCGAACGCCTGCGGTTGCAGATTTTGCTTCGACGCCAGCATCATGTCCCACGTCAATTCCAGGCCCGAATAAGCGGCCTCCCGTCCCATGATGCACGTTAGAGTGCTTTCGGCCACGCGCAT
>DOZZ01000314.1:21789-22364 GCA_003517725.1 Bryobacterales bacterium
GTCGTGCCCGTTGGAACTGCCCTTCGCGCCGACCACAAGTTCGCTGACGTTCATGTACGAACCAACCGGAAATTGCCGGCAATGGCTCATCAGCCGTGCGCCGTTAGGATAAACGAACTCGGCCACAATATGGTCGAAGATGTTGCCGTAAAACTCTGGCGCGTTAGGCCGCCAGGACGCGCCGCCGCTGGCCACCACGCTCACGGGATGCGCGTCCATCACCCAGTTGCAGACGTCGATGTTGTGAAGATGTTGCTCGACAATCTGGTCGCCGCAGAGCCACACGTAGGAGTACCATTGACGGTGCTGCCAGGTCATCTCACCCCAATCCTTCTTGCGCAACTCGGGCGATTTGATCGGAAGCACCGGTTTATCGATCCAATGCGCATACAGCGCTCGCACGTCGCCAATGGCCCCGTCCTGAATCTTCCGCACGGTGTCCTGGTAGTCGCGGGAAAATCGCCGCTGCGCGCCGGAGACCACGGTCAACTTCTTCTCTTCGGATTTTTTGGCCGCGGCCATAAAGCGCTTCACGCCCATGGCGTCGGTGCCGAACGGCTTCTCGCAGAAGACGT
>DOZZ01000096.1:0-407 GCA_003517725.1 Bryobacterales bacterium
CCCTCTTCGAGCGAATCGGAATCGGCGACCAATGCGGTGTGGTCCAGAAATTCCGTGATCGTTTCGCCGCGCTCCACGGCCTCGGCCGTGGCGTTCGCCAGTTCCTCGAGATTCTCGAGGCGCGACTGCGATTCGGTTGTATTTTCCTTCTCCAGCATCGCGCGATAGCCGGTGCGCTCTTCGATGAATTTGAGCGCCTCGTTCAACGGCAGCCGCGCCACCGCATCCGCCAAATCTTCGATGACATTCTTGAACGCGGCCATGGCGGCATGCGCGCGGGTGGCGAGTTGCCCGCTCTGAAGTACCGCGCCGATGGCGTTCCACAGCGTCAGATTGTTCTCGAGCGCGTACTGCTCGATCTGCTCCATGGTGGTGCGGCCGATACCGCGCGCCGGGTTGTTGACAAT
>DOZZ01000096.1:619-1125 GCA_003517725.1 Bryobacterales bacterium
CGCTGGTAATAACTGAAGCCGCCCACCACCAGATATTTCCGGCCGTAACGTCGCAGCGCTTCTTCAATCTGCCGCGACTGCGAATTGGTCCGGTACAAAACCGCCACGCGCCAGTCGGGATGCTGCGCCAGCATCTTCTCAATGGTGTCGGCGATGTAGAGCGCTTCGTTTTCCGAATCGTAGGCGGTGTAGAGCGTGATCTGGTCGCCCTCGCCCGAATCGGTCCACAGGCACTTGCCCTTGCGCTCCTTATTGTTGGCCACCACCGCGCCCGCGGCCTCCAGAATGTTTTTGGTCGAGCGGTAATTCTGCTCCAGCCGGATCGTGCGCGCGCCAGGATAGTCGCGTTCGAAGTCGAGAATGTTGCGGATATCGGCGCCGCGCCAGCTATAAATCGACTGGTCCTCATCGCCCACCACGCACACATTGTTATGTCCGCGCGTCAGCAGCCGCATCAGCTCGTACTGCGTGCGATTGGTGTCCTGATACTCGTCCACCATCACGTA
>DOZZ01000096.1:1176-21116 GCA_003517725.1 Bryobacterales bacterium
AGCAGCAGGTCGTCGAAATCGAGCGCGTTGGCTTGCCGCAGACCCTTCTCGTACTCCTCGAACAACACGGCGACCCGCTGCGAAATCGGGTCTTTCGCCGCCGCGGCCAGGTCATCCGGCCGCTGCTTCGAACTCTTCGCGTGACTGATGGCCGAGAGCGATGCGCGGTACGGCATGGCCTTGTCATCGAGCCCCAGCCGCTTGTAGGCGGCCTTCAAGAGCGCGATCTGGTCTTCATCGTCGTAGATCGAGAACTGGCGCGTGAAGCCCGGACGAATCTGCGCCAGCGGATCGCCATCGCGCCGCAGCAGCCGCACGCAAAACGAATGGAACGTCGCCAGGTTCGGACTGCTGGTCACGTTTTCGCCAACCAGGAGCGTAGCCACCCGCGAACGCATCTCGGCGGCCGCTTTGTTGGTAAACGTCACGGCCAGCACGGCGGATGGCGGCACGCGCCGCGCGCTCACCAGATGCGAGATGCGGTGCGTGATCACGCGCGTCTTGCCGCTGCCCGCGCCCGCCAAAATTAACAGCGGACCATCGGTGGCGGCCACGGCTTCGCGTTGCTGAGGGTTAAGTCCTTCGAGGAAATCCATGAGGGGCGGGACAAGCCGATTTTAACATGCGGGCGCGGCGAAAACGCCCGTCAAAACTGTGCTGACATGGTCGTGCGATGTCGTTTGTCAAAGTAGCCGCGCTGCCTGATCACGCCGATCCGGTTTTCGAAGTCGTGGGCGAGGGCCGGCCCATCGCGCTCTGCCGCATCGACAACGAATGGCGCGCCATTGGCGGCGTCTGCCCGCACCGCGGCGGTCCGCTGGGGCACGGCGCGCTCGAAGGCGAGCACCTGCTGTGCCCGTGGCACGCCTGGGCCTTCCACACCGCCACCGGCGCGAACGACTTCGACCCCACCTGCCGCGTGGCAACTTACGACGTCAAAGTTGAGAACGGCGAAATCTGGATCGACCTTGCCTGAGCTGCCCGAAGTCGAAACCGTAGTGCGCAGCCTGGCGCCGCATCTGCCTGGGCAGCGCATCCGCAACGCCGAGTTCCAGCGCGTGCGCCTGCTGCGCAACGATCCCGATGAAGCCGCCGCGGCGCTACGAGGCCGGCGCATTCGGTCGATCGAGCGGCGCGGCAAATTCATCGTGATGACGCTCGATCCGCCGGGCTACTTCATCGTGCACCTCGGCATGACGGGCAAACTGCTATGGAACGGCGATGTCGGCAAACACACGCACGCCGTGCTAACGTTCGACCGCGGCACGCTGGTCTATACCGATCCGCGCAAATTCGGCCGCCTGCACTATTCCGAGGCGTTGCCGCCGGCGCTTGAAGAGCTGGGTCCCGAACCGCTGCTGATCTCGCAAGAGCAATTCATCGCGGATATTAAGAAGCGCGGCGCACGGTTGAAAGCCTTGCTACTGGACCAGACGTTCTTGCGCGGTCTGGGCAACATCTACGCCGACGAAGCGCTGTTCCGCGCCGGCATCCACCCGCTGGCGGTATCGCGGCGCCTGACGCGCGCGCGGCTCGCCGGACTGCATGCTGCCATCCAGCAGGTACTTGCCGAAGCCATCGCTGGCAAAGGCTCGTCCATCGCCGATTATGTCGATTCCGATGGCCAGCGCGGCTCATTCCAGCATCAGCACCGCGTCTACCGCCGCACTGGCGAACCGTGCGTGCAATGCGGCGCCACCATCCGCAGAACGCTAGTAACGCAGCGCGGCACGCACTACTGCCCGCACTGCCAAAAGCGCTAGCGGTACGCCATCGTCTTTTAGCTTAGAGATTCTCTAGTAGCGGCGTCGAAAGGACCGTTCACGTTTATCGTCGCGACATCAGGATGGCCAGATCCGCGAGTTCCTCTTCTAGAGGAAGAACCACGGTTCCGCGCGCCTTGGGCGGTTGTGGACATTCCCCTTTTGCGCAGATATCGAGAAATGCGAGCAACTGCGGAACAAATTGCGAGCGATTCAGGTCTGGGCTTACGGTCAGGGCGGCACGCAGGTCTCGTGCGAACCCAGCGGCCCACTGTGGCCGACTGGTCGAAGGGGGAAAACGAGGCGCAATGGTAAGTCGCGGCTGGTTTGTGATCTCGCGTCGGAAGAAGGGTGCGAGTTGATTTGAAACGGCCAAGGGCAGTTCTTCGGTGACGGAGATGGCATGTCCGCTGATGAAAAACGCAGTGGTGAGCCCTGGCAGGGACTCGGATTTTATCTGGAATCCGACATGCCGCTCACCGGGCCCAATAGGTTTCTTCACGTTGTTGCATGAGATCGGAAGTCCCAGTTCCATACCGGGTATCACCTGATGTTCGCCGGCAGGCATACCGGTCACTTGATAACAGTTCCAACCGGCACTCTGAATACTTAGAGAATTATCTTCGCCCGGATGAATGAGCGACCAGGCCCAGATCGCCTCGCGTGCCCCTACACCATTTTGAACAGTGTACGTATAGACGAACGCTTGACTGTTCCCGGCTGAGATGTTCGAATAAACTGACGGATCGTTCTCGTTTTGGAGCCGAAACCGATCCACAATCAGATCGGACTCCCGGCCCTTCTGTTCGAGATTTGCGGGATAAGAAATGACGAAGGAGTTCGGGTCGCTTGTGCGGTATACGTAGCTGGCGGGCCGAAAACTCGATTCACCGTTCCATAACGGTAGGCTGGAGAGAAACCGATCCCGTTCTGATATCACAAGTTGTCCGGCCGCGCTCAACAAGAAATTTATCAGGATAAGAGGTACAAGCAATCTCACTCAAAAGCTCCAGCGACAATGAACGTGCTGGTTCTGAGTGTAACGATTCTCGATCAGAGGGAGCACCCTGACAATCCTCACCTATCTTATCCAAGGCGGCGGCCCAAATCGCCCCTGCCGCCCGTGCCACAAGCCCCAGCCCACGGCCCGCACATTCACCCAAGTGCGCTGCTTCGGCGTATGCAATATCTCCGACCAATTAGCCAGCGCCGTGCGCGCCGTCTGCAGCAGGAACATCGAGCGCACCACCGGCACGCCCAGCGCGCGAAAATGCTCGTAGTTTAAAAACAGATTCCGCACCTGCAGGTAATAATGCAGCCGCGTCTTCAGCTGGTTCATGGCCACGCGCTTCACCACGCCGATGTAGTCCACGTAAATTACCCGTGCGTGGAACGACGCGATCAAGCCGTAAATAGTATCGTCGCCACCGATGAAATAGCGCACGTCCGGAAAACCGATGCGCTCCATCACCGAGCGCCGTATGAACGCGCCTTCGAAGTTAGCGTAGGAAATGCTGGTCCACGGCTTGCCGTTGTCGAAAGAAACATCCCGCTCGCACGTAATCGCGCTGCAGCCGCTCGCGTTCCACACCGCTTCCCAGATCAGCGGCCCTTCCGGATGCGTCTTGCGCAACTGAATCAGATCGCCAAACTCCTGGTGCCGCAGCAGCACCGTCAGCGCCTCGGGCTTCATCTCGATGTCGTCGTCCATCACCCAGACCCAGTCGAAGCCCTGATCGAAGGCCCAGCGCATGCCCGCGTGGAAGCCGCCCGCGCCGCCCGTGTTCTTCTCGAGCCGCAGCACCGTCAGGTTCGGGAACTCCTCGCGCAACAGGTCCGGCGTGCCGTCGGTGCTGGCATTGTCGACCACCAGAATCTGATCGAGCGGCCGCTCCTGTGCCAGCAAGCTGTGCAGGCAGGGCCGCAGCATCAGCTTGCGATTGAAGGTGACCACTACCGCGCAGACGCGCTCGCTCATCGAGCCGCCACCAGCTCCGGCGACCCGGCCCATCTGGCGTTTTCCCGAAACCACATCTCCAGCACCAGCAGCGACCACAGCCACGTGCGGTTGTCTCTCCGTCCCGACTCATGCTCCTGCAGCAGGTGCGTCACAAAGCCCGGCGACACAATGCCGCGGTCCCGCAGCGACGAACTTTCCAGATGATCGTGCAGCATCTCGCGCAGCGGCCCGCGCAGCCATTGCGCCAGTGGAATCGCAAAGCCCATCTTGGGCCGGTTCAGCAGTTGCGGCGGCAAACGGTTCCCCAGAGCGCGCACCAGAATGTCTTTGCCGATCGGACCGCGCACCTTCCACGCATTCGGCACGGTCGCCGAGAACTCGGCGAAGCGCACGTCCAGCATGGGGCAGCGCACTTCGAGCGACGCCGCCATCGACATGCGGTCCACCTTCACCAGCATGTCGCCGGGCAGCTTCGACGTGGTCTCGTAATAGAGCGCCTGCGACAACGTGCTGGCCGGCTGCTGCAACAGGTAGTCGCGAAACATGCTGTGCAAATACGCGCCGTCGGCGGCCATCATCCAGTCCGGCTGCAGCAACTGGCGGCGCATCTGATAGGGCGCGTAGTTGCGCTCGAAGTAGCGTTCGAACGCCGTTTGCCGGCTCATCATGTGCAGATAATTCTTGCCCAGCGCCGCATACGGCAGACGGTCCGCCACGAACGAGCAGAACGATCGCGCCGCGCCCGGAATGCGATCGTACGACTCCAGCCGCGGGATCAACGGAAAAATGTCGTAGCCGCCGAACAGCTCGTCGCCGCCATCGCCGCTCAACGCGACCTTCACATGACGCGCGGCGAACTCCGAAACAATGTAGGTCGGGATGGCCGACGAATCCGCAAAGGGCTCGTCGAACTGCCGAATCAGCCGGGTCGTCAAATCCACCGAATCCGGCTTGACCAGAATCTCGTGATGCTCGGTGTTGTATTGTTTGGCCACCAGCGCCGCGTAGCCCAGCTCATTGAACGCCGCTTCCTCGAAGCCGATCGAGAAAGTTTTGACGCGCTCGCTGCTCTGCCGCGCCATGCTCGCGACCACCGAGCTCGAATCGATCCCGCCGCTGAGAAAAGCCCCCAGCGGGACGTCCGCAATCATGCGCAGCCGCACCGACTCATCGAAGATCTGCCGCAACTGCTCCTGCGCGTCGGCTTCGCTCTGCGCGCCGGGCTCCTCGCGCGGCGCCGGCATTTTCCAGTAGCGCTCCATGCGCACGCCGCCGTCATGCGAATATTCGAGCCACGATCCCGGCGCCAGTTTCCTCGCCGATTTGTAGATTGACCACGGGTCCGGCACGTACCCGAACTGGAAATACAGCTTCAGAGCTTCCGGATCCACATCGAGCGGCACGCCGGCCACGCGCAGGCACTTCAGTTCGCTACCGAAATAAAACCCATCCGGCAGCGCCGCATAATACAGCGGCTTCTTGCCCAGCGGATCGCGCGCCAGCAGCAGCTTGCGGCGCCGCGCATCCCAGATGCAATAGGCGAACATGCCGCGCAGCCGGTGTATGCCCTCGGCGCCCTCTTCCTCATATAGGTGCACCAGGGTTTCGGTATCGCTCTCGGTGCGAAAGCGGTGCCCGCGCCCCTCCAGCCACGCGCGCACTTCCACGTAGTTGTAGATCTCGCCGTTGAACACCACCCACACATCGCCGTCTTCATTGCTGATCGGCTGATGTCCCGAGCCCAGCGCGATAATGCTCAGCCGCCGCATGCCGATGCCGCAGCCGCCGTCCATGTGGTAGCCTTCGTCGTCCGGACCGCGGTGCGCGATCGAGTCGCACATCCGGCGCACCGTGGCGAGCTCCGCCTTGGCATCGCGAAGAAAATATCCGGCTATTCCACACATAGAATGAGAAGAGGCAGCTGGCGGCCCCAGCCACTATGCTACTTTGAATCGCCTTGCCACCGAAACCGCGTTGGAGACGAAACGTTTGATTATAGCCAACCAGAAACCGGCGCCCTCCGGCTCCGCGCATCGTGCTGAAGTAAAGGCGGGCCAGCGCTTCGAATTCGGCGCCAATTGGGCGCGCTTTCTTGAGGTGCTGAACGAAAACCGCATCGCCACCGCCGAACAGTCGCTGCGCGATATGCTGCAAACCGAGTCCCTGGCGGGCCTGCATTTCCTCGATGCCGGCTCTGGTTCGGGCCTGTTCAGTCTGGCCGCGCGGCGTCTGGGCGCCACCGTGCACTCCTTCGATTTCGACCCTGCCTCCGTCGCCTGCACGCAGGAATTGCGCCGCCGCTACTTTCCGGACGATCCGCAGTGGCACGTGGAAGAGGCGTCGGTCTTGGATGCCGATTACATCGGCCGCCTGGGCCAGTTCGACGTCGTCTATTCCTGGGGCGTGCTGCACCACACCGGGCAAATGTGGCCCGCGCTCGACAACGTTTCCCGCGCCGTCGCGCCCGGCGGCAAGCTCTTTATCGCCATCTATAACGACCAGGGCACGGCCAGCCGCCGCTGGCTGCGCTTGAAGAAGGTGTATAACCGCAGCGGCCTGTTCAAGAAGCCCATCGCGGGAGCGGTCGCCGTCATGTTGTGGTGGCGTCCCTGGGTCAAGGATGCGCTGCGCCTGCGGCCTTTCGAAAGCTGGTGCGCCGTGCGTCATCAGCGCGGCATGTCCGCCTGGCACGACGTCGTAGATTGGGTCGGCGGCTATCCCTTTGAGGTGGCCAAGCCGGAACAGATTTTCGAGTTCTACCGCGACCGCGGCTTCACGCTGGTGCGATTGGTCACCTGCGGCGGCAGCCTCGGCTGCAACCAGTTCGTCTTCCGCAAGTGAAGCTGCGCAGCCCCGCCGAGTACGTCTTCCGCCTCAGGCAACAGGCGTCCAATCTCGCGCTTCTGCTGTTTCCGAAAAAGCGCCCACCGCGCCCGCTGCGGCATCTGGACACTTATCGCGACATCATGCTGAAGCTGTTGCCCGATATTCCGCGCCCGGAGCTCATCGCCCTGGCCGATGCCATTGGGGCGCACCGCTTTCCGATCTTCGCGACCGAACTCGACACCGGACCCGCCATCGATTGGCGTAAGGACTACCTGACACAGCGCACCAGCGGCCTGCAATATTTCCGCTTCGTGCCGTATCTTGACGCCGCGCGCGTGGGCGATCACAAAGTCATCTGGGAGCTGAATCGCCACCAGCACCTGATCGTGCTGGCCCGCGCTTTCGATGCCACGAACAACGCCGCCTACCTGAACGAAATCACGGCGCAACTCAGTTCGTGGCGCGCACAGAACCCATTCCTCCGCGGCATCAACTGGGCCAGTGCGCTCGAGGTCGCCTTTCGCGCGTTCTCCTGGCTCGCCGTGCTGGCGCTGCTGGGCGATCGCCTGCCCGGCGTCGATCGCGATGCTCTGCACGCCGATCTCTACCGCCATGGCCGCTACCTCGAGCACAATTTGTCGGTCTATTTCTCGCCGAACACGCACTTATTGGGCGAATCCCTCGCACTCGCGGCTTTGGGCCGCGTGCTCGACATCCAGCGCTGGCGTGAGTTGGGCGACAACGTACTCCGTGCTCAGCGCCCCGTGCAGTTGCGCTCGGACGGCGGCTACTTCGAACAGTCCACCTACTATCACGTGTACGCGCTCGACATGTACCTGCTGCATCATTTGCTGCTCGAACCAGACGCCGAATCCGAAGCCCTGCTCACCAACATGTCCGGCTTCCTGGCCGCCGTGATGGGTCCGCAACGCCGTCTGCCGCTGCTCGGCGATGATGATGGCGGCAATCTGTTCTGGCCTTACGGAGAGCGCGCTCAGTTCGGCCGCATCGCTCTCGAGCGTGCGTCGCGCGTATTGGGCCGCGAGTTTCCCGCCCCGCCCAGCGCCCTCCTGGCAGCCACCGGCCTCGCCGCCGTAACGCTCGGCGATCTGTTCGCGCTCGTCGATTGCGGCCCGTTCGGCCCCGGCGGCGCCGGCCACAGCCACTCCGACACGCTCAGCCTGATCCTGCGCTTTCTCGATCAGGATATTTTGATCGACCCCGGCACCTTCACCTACACGGCTGACCTCGCCGCGCGCAATCTCTTCCGCGGCTCGTCCGTCCACAACACGGTGCGCATCGATGCCCGCGATCAAGCCGACCCCGTCAATCCATTTCGCTGGGAGAACAAGCCGGCCGTGAAACTCGTTTCGTGGGAGCCGCGCGACGAACACGCGGTGCTCACCGCGAAATGCGAATCCCGCGGTTTCGTTCACCGCCGTGAGTTTCATTTCACGCCCGATGCCCTCGTAATCCTCGATCGCATCACGGGCCCCCCCGGCCCTCACGATATCGAACAGTTCTGGCACACGCCGCTACAGCCTCGGCAGCAAGGCAACACCGTGCAACTAGGCCCTGCCACGCTCGAACTCGCGCCCGATGCCGAAATCGAAATCCTGCCCGGCGAATACTCGCTGCGCTACGGCCAGAAAACCCCGTCACACCGCATTCGCGTTGCGCGCCGCTCCAAATTACCGTGCGAACTCCAAGCCCGCTTCACTTTTCGTAGATCTTGAACAGCGCGTTTTCGAACACCAGCCGCCGCGCCGCCAGGCGCTTCTCGATGAAATCGTAGAACTCCGGCTGCTCGTCGCGATAGACATCGAAGGCTCCCTGGTAGGTGCTGTCCACCACGATGAAGCGGGTGTCGCGCCGCGTGAAATAGCCCAGCCGCCGGTCATCCGTCAGCCCCGGGCCGAAGCCCAGCCCAAAGCCCAGGCTGGCCACGCCGGTCACATCGCCGCCCTGCATTTTCAGAAACGAGATGGCCGGCGCATATTCGCGGCTGTATTCGCGCCGCGAGATCACATACACCGAACCCGCCACCTGCACCAGCATCAGCAGCGCCAACGCCAGGCTGCCCATCGGCTTCCAGAAGCGCGTGATCCAGCAAGCCGCCAGCACCGCCAGGTACGGCACAATGTGCACCAGGTAAGCCGCCGATTTGGTCCCCTCGAACAGCAGCAGGATCGCCAGCGCCGCGCCCGTAATCACCGGCAGCAGGCCCAGTCCCCGCCGCTGTAGGCTGCCGAAGCCGAGCACGCTGGTGCCCAGCCCGCACACATAAATCAGCAGCGCCAGCGCCCGGACGCGTTTGATTCCGGCGCCCGCTTCAAGTCCATATGGCCCGCTCCAACGCAACCGCACCTCGCGCGTCAGTGCCTCGATGGGCTGCTTCCACGCGCTCAACCGCCCCGCGCTCACCGCGAAAAATTGTGCGCGGAAAATGTCTGGCGCGCGCATGATGTAGAGCCCCCACGCCGCCGCGAAACACATGTACGGCGCCGCCGCCACCAACGGATGCCACCACCTGAAGCGCCCTTGCGAATACCATAGCATCGCGATTCCCAACGCCGCCGTACCCACCAGCCCGCCAATCGGATGCGTAAACGCGCTGGCCGCCACGAAGGTCGCCCCCGCCAGCACGGCCCATCCGTAGCGCTTCTTCTGCAGCATCAGAAAAGTAGCCAGCCCGAGCGTGCTCAGCGCCGCGCTCATCATGTCCATGCGCCCGTCGGACCCCGCGCGCACAAACGCGTAATCGAGCGCCACCATCGCCGTGCCCACCAGCCGAAGCCGCCAGTCCGCGCCGAGCGCCACTAGAATCAGCCACCATCCGACGATCGCCGCCACGCCCCACAACAGCGCCAACACACGCATCTGCAGATAGCCGAAACCCACCACCCGATACCAGCCTGCCTGCAGTACCAGGTCCAGCGGCATCGTGTAGAACGTGTAGTGGTCGGTCCCCAGCGTCTTTGGATCGTCGAAAGGCGACGGCGGCACCACCGCGGTTGACGTCTCGCCCACCGTGGCCAGCCGGTACGCCGGCTCGCTGAAGTAAGCCTCGTCGCACCACGGTGCGCGCGAAATCGCGCTACCCAGCGCCAAGGCCGTGAAGAGCGCCACCAAAACCGCCATAGCCACTCGATCCCGCCGCACCGCTTGTGCGAAGATCGAAGGGTCTGTCACATTCATAAACATCAACTTAGCAGGACTTAAGATTCACTTGATCCAAGCTTGCCCACGCTCACGATGATTCGTCCCGCCAAACGTGTCTCCTCCACGCTGCCCCCGCGCGGACCCGCGGACCCCGCACTGGGCGGCATCTCGCTGGTCTTTCCCGTGCACAACGAGTCGTTCATCATCGAGCAGACGCTGCGCAACTACATCGCCGAGCTCACCGACCGCGTGCCCGATCTGGAAGTTGTCGTGGCCGAAGACGGCAGCACCGACGACACCAAAATCGTGCTCGAACGCCTGGAACACGAGCTGCCCATCCGCCTCTTCATGAGCGATGAGCGCAAAGGCTACCAGCGCGCCGTGATCGACGCCATCGCCCACGCGACGAAGCCCTGGATCTTCGTGGTCGACTCCGATTACCAGTTCGCCGCCATCGATTTCTGGCGTCTCGAACCCCTCCGCAAAGATGCCGACATCATCCTCGGAGTAAAAACTCCGCGCCGCGATCCTTTCCATCGCGTCTTCCTCTCCTGGGGCTACAACGTTCTCATGAAGGCCGTTTTCCGCGTGCCCTATATCGACATGGACACCGGCTTCCGGCTCATCCGCAAATCCGTTGCCGACGAAATCTCGCCCGAAATCCGGCACATGTCGTTCTTCACCGCCGAGTTCGTCATTCGCGCCCACTACGCCGGCTATCGCATCATCCAGGTGCCCGTGCGCCACTACGCGCGCAAGATCGGCAGCACCACCATCTTCTTCATGTCGCAGCTGGTGGTCATCTGTTTTAAACAATTCGCCGGTATGCTGCGCCTGCGCGGCGAATTCCGGAGCCGCGGCATCCACCAGCCCCCATCCAAACATTCATGACCCCTCGGCGCATTCTGCTGATGGCCTACGAACTCGGCATCGGCGGCAGTGAGCGCCAACTGACTGAGGTAGCGAAGTCCCTCGACCACACCCAGTTTGAGCCGCATGTCGGCTGCCTGCATCCCACCGGCATCCGCGCCGATGAGCTCAACGCGCTCGGCGTCCCCATCGTCAGCTTCGATGTCCGGTCCTTCGCCAGGCCTCACGCCGTCACCGAGGGACTGCGCCTCAGCCGCTACCTGCGCCGCCACAGGTTCGACCTGGTCCACACCTTCGATGTACCCATGAATGTCTTCGG
This sequence comes from Bryobacterales bacterium, assembly GCA_003517725.1. Lineage (GTDB taxonomy): Bacteria > Acidobacteriota > Terriglobia > Bryobacterales > Bryobacteraceae > DOZZ01. The sequence continues at coordinate 12,077 of DOZZ01000096.1, forward strand.
CGTGCCCTTCGCGAAACTCGCCGGCGCGCCCGTGGTGCTCTCGAGCCAGCGCGCGCATCGCGATCTCACGTCGTCGCTCTACCGGCGCGTCCTGCGCTTTACCGATCACCTGGTCGACGGCATCGTGGTGAACTGCGAATACATGCGCCGCCACCTGCTGCGCGACGAAGGCGTCGCCGCTGCAATAATTCACCTCTGCTACAACGGTGTCGACACGGCCATCTTCCATCCCATCGAAGAATCCGCGCGCGGCGATGCTCTCACGATCGGCGTGGTCTGCAGCCTGCGCCCCGAAAAGGGCCTGCCCACGCTGCTGCACGCCTTTACCCTCTTACAGCCGCAGTATCCCGGCGCGCGCCTGTTGCTGGTCGGCAGCGGCCCGCTCGAAGCCGAGCTCCAGCAGTTAGCCAACGATCTCGGCATCGCCCACAACACGCACTTCGTTCCCACCCAGTCCAACGTAGCGGACTGGCTCCGCCAGATCGACATCTTCGTCCTGCCGTCCCTAAGCGAAGCCCTGTCGAACGCTTTGATGGAAGCCATGGCCTGCGGCTGCGCCTGCGTAGCGTCGAACGTAGGCGGCAACCCCGAACTGTTAGGCGAAGACCGAGGCCTGCTCTTCGAATCAGGCGACGTGCACCAGCTATTCGAACACCTACAAACGCTGGCCGGCGACGCCGAGTTGCGCCAGCAATTGCGCGAGAGCTCTCTCCAATTTGTCCGAGCCAATTTCACGCGAGAAGCCTCAGTAGCCCGCATGAGCGCCATCTACCGCTCCTTCCTGCCTTAAGGAGCGGCTAGCGCAAAACCACTCCCCCGCGCCACCACCTGGTTGCTCCCATTCCGATACACCACGCGCCCGTACACCACCCGCTGCGACGCCGTCGGCACCGCAATCGTGCACCCAGCCGCGCAAGGCGTTCCCGCCAGCGACGCAGCCTCCGTAGTCTCAAAGAAAAACGGATTCACCGCGTCGATTATCCCCGCCTGCGTGCCCGGCCCCACCGCGCACGTCTCCGCTCGCGACGTGCAACGGTACTGTCCCGGCCCTCCGTATTCCCCGTATCCGAACTCCACCAGCGCATTCGTCGCGCCCAACCCCGGCGGTGGCTTCACCGTCACGGTCAGCGGAATATAGGCCGCGCGATTCACCGAATCCTGCGGCGGTGGCGGCGGCACCTTGGCCAGCATCACCATGTCGCCCACCATCTGCGCATAGTTCGTGTGCACCAGTATCCAGTTCGCGCTGGGCACCGCATGCGTATGCCAGAACGGCACCAGCACCCGGTTACGGCTCAGCCCTTTCGTCACCATCCTCTGGTGCGCGCCGTAATTGTCCACCCACGAAATTCCGTTCTCCATGATCGAGTTGTAGACCAGCGCATTGTTCCCGATGCACAGGTCCAACTCATCCGCCATCCCCGTCGCCTGCCCCGGAAAGTGGCAGTACGGCCGTCCGATATTCGCCGCATTCACATAGATGTCGTTGGGCGCCGACCCCGCCGCGCACTCTCCCGCCAGGACCGCCACGCAGTACTTAAAGGCGTCCGCCGTCCCGCCCCCGATCACGCTCCCCGGCCCGCTCACGTCCACCAGCGCGTTCGATCCCGCGAACGCGAATGTCGGCATGAATTTGCGGTCCATAAAGCCCACCTGCGCCGCCGCGAATTTGTACAATTGCCCCGTCACCGCCACCGCCGGGTTAGCCCCGTCCGCCGTGACCGACCCCGTTAGCGGCGCTCCGTTGAAGGGCCGCCCGTCGTAAAAATAGTGCCGGTCATTGGGTGCCGAGCCGAGTCCCGGCCCCGCCGGATGCTCCTGCACCTGATTCGAGTCCGCCGGCCCGAACTTCCCCGAAAACGCCGGATTCTGCGTCACGATGCCCACCGGCGGCGTCGACACGAACTGCGGCACGCTGCTGAACTCCCGCGTCTGGTAGCACAAGTGCCCGGGCCCGTAGTCGCACCGTGGGTCCACCGTGTACGCCGCCGCCATCGCCCCGTTTTGGAAGAAGAAGTGAGCGTTGATGCTGTACGCGTCTTTCAAAATCGTCGTGCCGTTCGCGTTGTACGCATGCGGGTCGTGCGCGTAATCCCAATACCAGTCGCCGCCCGCATAGTTGGTGTGCGTCGGGTCCGGCACCACCGCGCAAAAAGCAAACAGCGAGGGATTCGGCGCGGTCGATACGAACGTCCCGCTGATCCCGCGCTGGAGGGTCCACGTCAGATTGCCGGCGCCGCTCTTCGCCACCAGCCGTACAATCTCCGATGAGCTGCTGGCCGGCCCGATCGTGAACTCGTCGTTCACCTGCGCGTTCATCAACTCGCCCGGCGCGCCCGTCTCCAGCACGCCCCCGCACGTCACCGTGTCCGTCACGCAGGGCGACCAGTCCCGCGGCTCGCCATCCACCTGCATCGTCGTGCACTGCTGTCCCGTAATGCCCAGCGAATTAGCCGGGCACGTGGTCGGTCCGCCCACCGCGCCCACCGTCGGGCTCAGCGCCGTGCCGTCGTTGACCCTCGACTCGTACGGTCCCACGCCCACATGCGTGTCGCCCGGATTGGCCCAGATATACGAGCTAATCGATTGCCAGCCCGGCTGGTACATCGGGTTGTTGCCCTTTAACGGACACCACCGCGCCCCCGGCCGCGACCACGACGGCGCCGCCCCGATCACGCAACCCGGCTGTCCGCCCCCCACGCACCCCGCGTTGTTGATCTCCTGATTGGCCGTGGCGTTCGGGTCGAACAGCACTGTCCACGCCACCGAGTTGTTCCCGCCGCGCCACACCCGGAACACCATAATCCCGTTCTCCATGCCCACGAAATAGAAGAACAGGTAGCGGTCTTTCTGGAAAGTGGTGTCGAACGCCGCCGTCAGCGTGCCCATGTCCGACGTGCCGACCAGGTTCGTGTATTGCACGCATGGTTGGTTCGTCGGCGGTACGCTGCCGTCGCACAACTGCATCTGCTCGCCTTCTTCGAAATGCCCCGGATATTGCGTATTTGTCGGCTCCGAGTGGTTGCCATAGTAGTGCGCCCGCAGCGGCTGTTGCGGCACGCCGAATGCCGTGCTGCCACGGCAGTACCAAATATCCGGGTTCACGCTGTCGAAGATGATGGAATCGCTCACCCCGCAATTGTTGGCCCCCGCCGGCCCTCCAAAATAGCGCGAGAACATGTGCGACTCGCCCGTCACCGCGTCAATCCAATAGATCGGCGGCGACTGTGTGAACGCGCAGTTATACCCCGGATTCCCCGTCGGCCCCGTCACCGGCGTCGGCCCGCACAGGTCGAACGCGCCCGTATAGTCCCAGAACGGAAACACGCCCATTTGGTAGTTGGAAAAGCTCGCCTGCACCGAGATGCTGTCCGCGCTCGCCGTCTTCTTGCGAATCAGCACGCCGAAATTGGTCGCGGAATAGGCCAGCCCCGTGCCCGCCGTGCAAGCCGTGGTCACGTTCACGGTCGATTGCGACGTCACCGCCGCAATCGCGTAGTCCACCCCGTTGATCGTGATGGTGCTGCCCGCCGCCCAGTACGTAGCGAAAAAATCGCCCGACGTCAGCGTCACTTTGCTGCTCCCGTCGCAGTTCACGTTCCCCAGCTTGGTCGCCACCTCCACGCCGTTCGGCGGCCGCTCCCCTGCTGCCTGCCACAAATCGATCGCCGTGCCCGTCGTACCAAACGTGTAGGCCGCGGCCGTGGTGGTCAGCGCCTGCTCCAACTGCTGTCCGCCGGCGTAGCAGCTCACGCCGTCGATCGTCAGACACGCCACCATCTTGCAGTTGTCCAACGCTGAGGAATTACACGCCGCGTTGCTGGTGGCCGCCGTCAGTACCGCCTGAAACCAGTTCAGCGTGTAAAGGTTCGCGCCGCGGGAGCCCTTGAAAAAGCTTATATATCCGGCATACCCGTTGTTCTGCGGCGTCAGCAGCAGCGTGCCGGTGTTATTCCCCTGAATGCTGGCCGGCGCTCCGCTCCCCAATGCACCCGCTGGGTTCGTCCACGTCGTCGACCGCGCGAACTGAAACGCCTGGTTCATGTTCGACGCCGTAATCGTACGATCGCCCGGTAACGACAGCTGCCGCAGCAGCACTCCCGTCTGGGGATCCACAATCGTGCGCGTCCGGTCGTTCAGGCTCAGCGTGGGCCAGGCATACTCTCCTGGACGCGCCGTGTCCGCCGGCGCCGGATCCGAATAACTGCCGCCCATCATCAGGTTGGCCGTGCGGAACTGTCCCGAGTAAGTGTCGCCCGTACTGCTGCACGTGATCTTGTAGTAATGCAGTGTCAGCACCTGCAGTGCCCGTGAATAGCGATTCAGATCCAGGCCCCGCTCCGCCGAGCGCTTCCCGATCACGAAGGTCCGCGCCGCGCCGCTCGTCAGGTTTGCGCCGCGGCTGTCCATATTGGCGCCGCTGAACTTGCTCGCGTCCACGTCGTTCACCAGCGTCGAAAAGTCGCTCTTCTCGCTCACCTGCACGCTGCATGCGTTGGCATCCGGCGCTTCATATTGCAGAATCGCCTGCGTATTGGTGGTGCCCGTGACCCTCACGTTGGTGATGGCCCCCTGCGCGCAGATCCACCCCGACGCCAGCAGCGCCGCGGCCCTGAAAAGTTTCGTCATCCGCAAAAGTCCCCTAAGGAGTTGTTACTTGCCAGCTCAGCAGGGATCCCGTAATCGGTTTATCCGAGGAATCGCTGCTCACAAACCACCCGAGCTGCGTAAACTGTTCCGCCGCGCCAAAGGCCGCCGTTCCCGCCAGTTGCCAGTTCGCGCCATGGTCATTCGATAAATACGCGTTAAACGTAATAGAGTCCGCCGTCTGCAATCGAAGCCACAATGGACCGCCCGGAAACCACTGCATTTTCTGGCTGGAAGTGAGGATTTGCGCCGGGCTCGGATAAGTTACGTTATAGATCGCGGATTGCAGCAGCGCTGAGGCCGGAATTCCCGATAACCGGAACTCGTTAGTTATTAAGTGAGCGCTCGATATACCCACGATGCCGATGATCCCTTGCGTATTGCCGGCAGTCGTTAATCCCATGGGCGCCACCACCGCCGTAATCGTGAACGCCGTGGCCGCGTTGGCGATGGCCCGTATGCGTGGCGTAAATACTGGGCTGCCGACACCCGGCGACGTCAATCCCACCACGCCGCCCGTCCCCGGAATACCGCCGCTCACCACCGTGCTCGCGCCGCCCTGGTTGAGCCACGCAAACGCCGTATCGTTGGCCGGTGTCGCCGGAGCGCCTTCAAAGCGGTATTTCCAATTAGTCCCGTTGCACCACGTCTGGTACGGGCTATCGTCGCCAAAGTAAACCGTGCCGGCGTTGGCCGAGCTACACGCCGGCGCCGCCGCGATCAGCCCGCCCGTGTGGCTCGCGCCCCCGCTCCCGCCGCCGCTGCCGCCCGACGCAGTCCATGTGTTCGCTGCCGTGCAGAGATACAGGTTGATGCCCGCCGGCGCCGACGTCAGATAGAAAAATTCCCCCGTGCCGCAGGCCGCCGGCAATGCCCCGGCCATCTTCGCGGGTTTCGACGCCGCCGCCTGCGAGGCATCCCAGCTTCCCGTGATGCTGCGTCCGCCGTTAATCACCGTCTGCGCCGGTAGTGCCAGCGCCGCCAGCCACATCCAAACCAGTTTTTGCCGCATCACAGTCCTCTCACCACCGTCGCCCGTATCGTCAAGCTGTTAAAACTCTGCGTTGCCCCGCTGAAATTGCACAGCCGCACCGCTGCGTTGTTCGCCGAACTGATCCAGCTGATCCCCAGAACACCGCCCGGCAGCACGGGCCATCCCGGCGCCACGCTGTCACCCAACGCGGCCCCTGGCAGGCTCAGCGCCACATCCACGCTGCACGCCAGGTTGTTGACGCTCCCGAAGCTCAGCACCGCCGTGTTGGTCAGGAAGGTCGGCACCACCGCCGGGTCCACCGCCACGGTGGTCTGCGTCCCGTTCGACACCAGCGCGATGCCGGTGCCCCCCGCCACCACGCTGGTCGACTGAAACGCCCGTCGGTCCGTGCCGCCTCCCGTCATCCACACTCCGTTCAGCGCGTTCCAGCTAGCCAGCGGAATTGAATTCAGCGGATATTGCGTCACCCCGGTCTGCGCCGCGCAGGTCGACGAACACGCCAGCGCCAGCGTGTTACTGCCCGCGTTCAGCGTGCCGTCGCTGGTCACATAGAAGTAAGCGGCCCCGCTCCCGGCCCCCGAAATCGTCACCGTAGCCGAAGTCAGAATCGAGATCACGGTAGTCCCGAACCGCACATTGCAAGGCGTCGTGTTGGAGCACCCACTGCCAACCGTCAGCACGGTGGCGCTCGAGTAGATCACGTTCAGATCGGTCAATTGCGACGCCGTTGAAGCCCCGCCGCTACCGCCCGCGACTGCCTGCGGCTGCCACTGCCCGGCGGTCCCGTTGAACACCAGCGCCTGTCCGTTTTGCGGAGTCGTACTGGCCACCGCAAATCGCTGCAATCCCACTACGGTCGTGTTCGTGACATCTCCCAGCAGGTCGCCCCCGCCGATATGCACATGGTTCAGCGCGGCCTTGCCATTGATCTGCGCCTGCAAGTCCGAAGTCACATTGCTAAGCCACCCAAACGCCGCGTCAGTCACGGTCCCGGCGGCAATCTTGGCGGCCGGAATCCCGCTAGGCAGTTGCGCCACCGTGATCGCCCCACCGCTGCCGCCGCTACTGCCGAACCCGGATGTCCCGTTCACCACGCACTTGCCGGTCTGCGCCATCGCGAAGGTGACGGTAACGTTGAAAGTCGCGGGGTCCACCTGCACGGCGCCGGGCTCAATCCAATTAGCCGGCGAGGCTCCGTCCCAACAACTAACAATCAGGTTAGCGGTCCCCTGGTTATGTTCCGTGCCCAGGATCGAAAGGGATGTAACACCGCTGAACGCCTTGGCATAATTCGCCGAGCCCTGCGTCCAAACATTAGTAGAGGCGCACGTATACAATCCGGCGCCGCTGCTGCTGAGGCTAAAAAACAACTCGCCGGGCCCGCAGGTAGCCGGCAGCGCGGTACCCGTCTTAGCCGGCTTAGTAGTGGCGAAGTTAGAAAAATCGACATCCTTCGCCTGATACTTCAAATCGACCCGAGTCTGCGCGATAAAAATCGCTAGCGCGATCAAAAAACTTGTCATAAACCCAACTCGACCCTAAAAGAGACGTCTGGGACGTCCACTCCCCAAGCCAGTTAAGTTGTTAACAAGTCAGAAGATCAAAACGCTTCAATGCCCGTGACTGTCCTCCGCTCGAAGCAAACTTCCCGCTTAGTCCGGATTTAGAAGTTGGATGCGCCCAAGAAAAAACCCCTCCCTCCCAATCCCTGGGCAATGGGACACCCGTTGGAAGCAAGCACCGCCCGATGTACCCATCCCATCCAGACACAAAGGCCAAGTCCGTGTGGCGCAGGTCATCAGCAGTTTGTGGCCTGTCTGTGCGCCGGGATAAACCGGCATGTAGTAGGGAACGCAAGAGTCCTGCAGGAAAGGAGTAGCGATCCACCTGACCTCTAGTCTTGCGGTGGCGGTCGTGAGGCCGTCGTCGAAGCGTAGGCACGAGGCATCAGTGGGCTGGGTATTGAGCTTCGAGAACACTAAATCGGGATGCCGACCCTGTAGAGAGAAGGGGAAGGCCATACCAGCTTGGACGCTAGCGCGAGTTCAAGCTGCGATCCGGCGTAGTCGTAGACCCCAGGCACGCTGAGAAACTGCATGCTTGAGAACCGGGAGACCTCATCGTTGACTGCTGCCGAACAGGCGGGCAGTCCGGCTGGTAAAGGCCAAGGCCGCACCGCCAGCACGCGTGACTTCACGGGAACATGTGTTGTGTCGGATCAACGGAGTGAACGCTTCTGGAAGCGGCAGGCCGGCTAAAGCCGCCCGCAGCTTGAAAGCCGCACTACTAAGCCACCAAATAGCTGTGTCGTTCGAGCCATGTCACGATCGATTCGGCTGCCTGGCCCGGATTAAGCGCGGCGGTGTCGATCGTGATTTCGGCGCTCGCGGGCGGCTCATAGACATCCGACACGCCGGTGAAACTCGGGATCAGCCCTTTGCGCGCCTTGGCGTATAGACCTTTGACGTCGCGCCGCTCGCACTCTTCAAGCGAGGTCGCGACGTAGACCAGCACGAAGTGCCCATAGAGTTCGACCATGGCGCGCACGCGGTTGCGCAGCGCTTCATAAGGCGCGATGGGCGCGCAGATGGCAATGCCGCGGTGCCGCGTGATTTCGGCTGCGACAAAGCCGATGCGCGTGACGTTCAACTCGCGATGCTCGCGCGAGAAGCCCAGTTCCGAGGAGAGGTGGTGGCGCACCAGATCGCCATCGAGCAGCGTGACGCGGCGTCCACCGCGCTCCAGCAGGGCTCCGCGCAGCGCATTGGCAATGGTGGATTTGCCGGACCCGGAGAGACCCGTGAAAAAGATGGTGAGCCCTTGTCCGGAGGGCGCCGGATAGACTGACGCGAGTTCCTCGGCGACTTCCGGAAAGGTGAGGGATTCGGGAACTACGCGGCCCTCGCGGAGCAGTCGGACAAGCTCCTGCTGCGAGCCGTAAGGCGCGTCCTTTTCGGTGAGCAGCGACTGGCAGCCGGCATTACGGGCAATGCATCCGGCGAGAAATTGCCCATGGGCCGAATGCGGCGCGGCCAGCGGCCAGAGGCTCAGCAGCAGACGGCCGGCCGACTCCTCCACCGCGTGCAACCAACAGCGCACCGTAGGGTGCGTGTCGCCTGGGTCGGCATCCGGAGGCAGCGCGCCGATGATCAGAACGCGGTGGCCCAGCGATGTGAGCAGATTAAAAGCAGGGCGGTGAATGGGTTCGGTCGAGAGAAATGCGGTGACCGGGGACAAGGCCCGCAAGGCTGCGGCGGTGTGCCGCAAATGCGCGAAGGAGTAGCTGGGGGGAGGCTGGACGGCGGTGACGGCGCCCCCGCAATACACAGCGCCGGACAACTCCCAAATCTCCTCTACGCGTAGCGCGGCCAACATCAAGCCCTCGCGATCGCGCAGGGC
>DOZZ01000096.1:21299-21643 GCA_003517725.1 Bryobacterales bacterium
CGTATTCGGCGCGCGTCATAAAGCGCGTATGTCCCGCGAGCGCGCCGCGCAGCATTAACTCAAGCACTCCCGCCGCTTCACCATGCACTGCCAGCGAGGGCCAATCGCGCGAGGCTGCCCGCAGCTGAGCGCTATCGGGCGCTTTCCCCGGCGACCAATTCACAGCACGTCCCGGCCGATGACCCCGCGACCGACAAGCGTGCGGCTGGCATTCGCCACGGCCCCCTGGGCATCGTCCTCGACGGTGATGACGTCGCCCGAGGCGCGCAGATGTTCGAGAGGCGCGGCGTAGCCGGCCGGCGCGTAGCAAACCACCAGCAGGCCCGATTCGAGCATGGCGCCCA
>DOZZ01000096.1:21721-22755 GCA_003517725.1 Bryobacterales bacterium
GCCGCTGGCGAGGCTTCCGGCGTCGCGCACTTCGCGGCCCGTGATCATCCCGGCCGCAACGGTCTCGTTCGAGATCAGGTCGATCACGATGAAGCTGCCGGTGGCGCGGTTGCGGCGATAAGGATCGACGAAGACCGGGCTGGTGGTTTCGACAATCACGGACCCGATATCGTTCAGGCTCAGTTCACTAACCGGCTGGCGCTCGAGCGTGTTCACGTCGATGCGGAAACGGATGGAGCGGAAGATGCCTTTCACGCTGTGCGTCAGATGCTTGATGAGGTAAGCGCGGCCGGTCTTCAGCGGCGATGACGACATCCACACTAGGCGTGCGTCGAGCAAGCGCGTGACATGCGGCGTGTGGCCGGGATGCACCAGCATGTCGCCGCGGCTGATATCGACCTCGTCGTCCAGACAGACCGTGACCGACATGGGCGCGAAGGCGCGCGGCAGATCGCCATCGCGCGTGACGATCGATTTCACGGTGGACGTGCGGCCCGACGGCAGCACCATCACCTTGTCGCCGGGCCGGATCACGCCCGAAACCACCTGGCCGGCATAGCCGCGGAAATCGAGATTGGGCCGGACCACATATTGCACCGGGAAGCGCATTTCGCGCAGGTTGCGATCGTTGGCGATGTGAACGTCTTCCAGATAACGCAGCAGGCTCTGGCCTTCGAACCAGGGCATGCGCTCGCTCTTCTCGACGACGTTGTCGCCCTGCAGCGCGCTGACCGGAATGAAGTGCACGTCGGGAATGTCGAGCTCGGGCGCGAACGCGGTGAACTCGTCACGAATGCGGTTGAAGACCGTTTCGCTGAAATCGACCAGGTCCATCTTGTTGACCGCGACAACCAGGTGCCGCACGCCGAGCAGCGAGGCGATGAACGCGTGGCGCCGCGACTGCGACAGCACGCCCTTGCGCGCGTCCACCAGGATAATCGCGAGGTTCGCGGTGGAGGCGCCGGTGGCCATGTTGCGCGTGTACTGTTCGTGGCCCGGCGTGTCGGCGATGATGAACTTGCGCTTGGGCGTCG
>DOZZ01000234.1 GCA_003517725.1 Bryobacterales bacterium
GAAGTCTCGCTGGCCTGGGTGCTGCAACATCCCAGCCCGACCCTGGTGGTCGCGGCCATCACGGTCGCCATCAATATCTTTCTGTACATCCAGATCCCCAAGGGCTTCTTTCCGGAGCAGGATACGGGCCGCCTGATGGGCGCCATCCAGGCCTCCCAGGACACCTCGTTCCAATCCATGCAGCAGAAGCTGAGGCGCTTCGAGAACGTGGTGTTGAAAGATCCGGCGGTGGAAAACGTGGTCGCCTTCACCGGCGGCGGCAGTTCCAACACCGGCCGCATGTTCGTCCAGCTCAAGGCGTTGAAGCAGCGTGTGCCCGCCGTGCAGGTAATCTCCCGGCTGCGGCGTCAGATGAGCCAGGTGCCCGGAGCCACCCTGTTTCTGGTGCCGGTGCAGGATATCCGCGTTGGCGGACGGCAGAGCAATGCCGCCTACCAGTTCACGCTGCAGGGCGACAACCTGCAGGACATCACCACCTGGACGCCGCGCATGATGGAGCGCATGCGCACCATCCCGATCCTGCGCGACGTCAACAGCGACCAGCAGGATCGCGGATTATTGGCTTCGCTCGATATCGACCGCGACACCGCCTATCGCCTGGGGCTCTCTACGCAACTGATCGACGACACGCTCTACGATGCGTTCGGCCAGCGCCAGGTCTCCACCATGTACACGCCGCTGAACCAGTATCACGTCGTGATGGAGGTGGCGCCGCAGTACTGGCAGAACCCCGAAACGCTGCAGGCCATCTACGTGCATGCGCCCAACGGCTCCCAGATTCCGCTCAGCAGCTTCACCCACTTCACGCGCAAGAACACCACGCTGACGGTCAGCCACCAAAGCCAGTTTCCCGCTTACACCATCTCGTTCAACCTGGCCGAGGGCGTTTCGCTCAGCGATGCCGTCGCGCAGATCAACGCGGCGCGCAACGAGATCGGCGTGCCCGCCAGCATTCAGGCGCGCTTCCAGGGCACCGCCCAGGCGTATCAGGCGTCGCTCGCCAGCGAACCGCTGCTGATCGGCGCGGCGCTGCTGGCGGTCTACATCGTGCTCGGCATGTTGTATGAGAGCCTGATTCACCCGCTGACCATTTTGTCCACGCTACCCTCGGCGGGCGTCGGTGCGCTGCTGGCGCTGATGCTGTTTCACATCGACCTCAGCGTAATTGCGCTGATCGGCATCATCCTGCTGATCGGCATCGTCAAAAAGAACGCCATCATGATGATCGACTTCGCTCTGGCCGCCGAGCGCCTCGAAGGCAAGACCCCGCGCGAAGCCATCTATCAGGCCTGCCTGCTGCGCTTCCGGCCCATCATGATGACCACCATGGCCGCGCTGCTCGGCGGCCTGCCGCTGGCGCTCGGCACCGGCACCGGCTCGGAGATGCGCCGCCCGCTCGGCATCACCATCGTGGGCGGCCTGATCGTAAGCCAGATGCTGACGCTGTTCACCACGCCCGTGATTTACCTGGTGCTGGACCGCCTGCGCCTGCGGCTGCTGGCGCGCGCCCACCCCGGCCGCGACGTGGAGCACGACACACCCATCGGATCGAACGCATGAAAATTTCCCGTACGCTGCCGGCCCTCGCCGCGGCCTCACTCTTGCTGCTGCCTGCCTGTCGCGTGGTGGGGCCCAACTATACCCGGCCCTCCACGCCCGGCGCGCCGCTTTACAAGGAGCAGGCCCCGGTCACCTTCAAAGAAGTGGAGGGTTGGAAGAAGAGCAATCCGCGGGATGAGATGTCGCGCGGCTCGTGGTGGGAGATGTTCGGCGACCCGCGCCTGAACGAATATGAGCTGCGCGCCATGGTCGCCAACCAGAACGTGCGCCAGTCCGAGGCCGCCTTCCGCGAGGCCCGCGCGCTGATTCTGGTCAACCGCTCCGGCTATTACCCGACAGTCAGCGCCAGCCCTGGTGCCAGTGCTTCCCAGAATAGCGGCGTCTTCCGCACCACCAGCTCCACCATTACCACGACGGGTAACAGCGCCGCCGGCAAGGTCTCCACTTTCTTGTCGCTGCCTTTCGAGGTCGCCTGGGAGCCTGACCTTTGGGGCCGGGTGCGGCGCACTGTCGAGAACGCCGTCGACACGGCCCAGGCCAGCGCCGCCGATCTCGAAAATGTGCGGCTGACCATTCAGTCGGAAGTCGCCATCGATTACTTCCAGCTGCGCACGCTGGATGCCACCGCGCAGTTGCTGGAGAACTCCGTCGTTGCCTATGAGAAGGCGCTGCAGTTGACCACCAACCGCTACCACGGCGGCGTGGCGTCGCAGGTGGATGTGGCGCAGGCGCAGACGCAAGTGGAAACCACGCGCGCGCAGTTGATCGACATTGGCGTGTCCCGTTCGCAGTTCGAACACGCCATCGCGGCGCTCGCCGGTGAGCCCGCATCAACGTTTTCGATCCCGCGCCTGCCCATCGACGGACTGCCGCCGGCCGTCCCGCCGGGCCTGCCTTCCGAACTGTTGGAGCGCCGCCCCGATGTCGCCACCAGTGAGCGCCGCGTGGCCGCCGCCAATGCCGAAATCGGCGTGGCGCAAGCCGCTTATTACCCGACTCTTTCACTTTCGGCCGCGCTCGGAATTCAAGGCTCGTTCACCAGCTTCTTCACCGGTCCCGCGCGCTTCTGGTCCCTGGGGCCGGGCTTGGCCCAGACGTTGTTCGACGCCGGCCGCCGCCGCGGCTTGACGGAACAGGCCATCGCCGCTTACGACCAGACCGTCGCGTCCTATCGCCAGAGCGTGCTCACCGCGTTCCAGGAGGTGGAGGACAATTTGGCTGCTCTGCGCATTCTGGAGCAGGAAGCCGATCGCCAGAACGCCGCGGTTACGGCAGCTGAAAAGTCGTTGTCGCTCTCGCTCGATCGGTACAAGGGCGGCATCGCAACCTACCTCGAAGTGATCACGGCGCAAGCCCTGGCGCTTTCGAACGAACGCACCGCCGTCAGCCTGCTGGGCCGCCGCATGGTCGCCGACGTCCAGTTAGTAAAAGCGCTGGGCGGCGGCTGGGACACCAGTAAACTCCCGACAGAACACTCGATGCGCTAGCTGGGCGGCACTAACGTTCCAGATGAATCGTCACCTTGTTGCTGCGCTCGCCCTCGGTCGTTATGTATAACTCGGCGGGACCGGCGTTGACGATGGCCGGGATCTCGACTTCCACCAGGTAACAGCCCACGTAACCTGGCGCCAGCGTGGCGCGCGTCACGGTGATGGCGGTGCCATCGAGAAATGCCTGCACCCCGGCCGCGACTGCCGGCGGATTGGCGGGCGGCGCCGGCACTCCCGTGGGCCACTCCGGACGCACTTTTCCCAGGCCCGTCATGAGCACCTGTATGCGCGCGCCGGAGTGGGCCGTGTTGGCGGCGTCCAGCGTCAGGCCGGTATCGGCGTCCACCAGCACCGGAGCGCCGTCGCTACCGATGAAGATAGCCGGCGACAGGGTCTTCAGCGGGAATCCTAGTGTCACGCGCCTCGAGTCGGATTCCATGTTGAGCGCCAGGGCGGTGCCCGTGGCTTCGAACGGGACCTGGATTTGCGAGCCCGAGAGCGCCGCGGCCAGCACCGGGAAGGTCAGGTCGCCGGCGCGCGCCGATTGCACTTTGCCGCCCTGGATCGAGAGCAGCGAACCCGGAGCAGCGGCGCGCTGGCTCAGGTCGGCCGCGTTGACGACGCGCCAGACGTGCGCGCGGTGCGGGGCCGGCACGGCATACACGCCGTAGCCCTCGAGCGCGGCGAAGAGCTGGTTGTTATTGTTTTCGAGCCGCACGTCCACGGCTCGCGGCGTGGGCAAGCCCGCGCTCAGCGCGGTCCACGCGGCTGGCGGCGTGGCGGCGTTCAGGTCCGCGCGCGCCCAGAAAAGGCCCTGGTCGGTGGCGACGTAAACGGCGCTGCCTTCGCGGTCGGCGCTGACGCCGTGCACCCGCGCTTCCGGCAGATTGCCGGTGATGTCGTTCCAGAAAAGGCCGCCGTTGGCGGTCTGCAGCACCCGGCCCCCGGCCGCTGCCAGCGCGATGCGCGGCGCGTCCGGATCGACGAAGAAGCGCTCCACGCGCCCTGCCGCCAGCAGGCGCGCCGATTCGCTGAAGGTCGCGCCGCCATCGCGGGAAAACCAGATTCGGCCGTCGCTCGATCCGGCATACACGTTTTCGCCACGCGCGCCGGCCGCCGTGATCTCCGCTTTAAGCAGCGCGCCGTAGCGGCTCCGGTCGGCCTGGTCCGATGCCGCGGCGTCATTCTGCAGGAGCCACCGGTCGCGCGCCGGCGACAACTGCGCCCATCCGTCCGGAGCTTCGATGCGCGGCAGCGTCGCGCCTTCCGCCGGAGCCAGCAGAGCATTCACCGGCAGGTTCGGCAGGGTGTCGTTCAGGCCCGCCCAGGAGAGCCCGCCATCGGTGGAATGCCAGACGCCGTAGCGGTTCGAAACCGCCAAGTGCTGCGGATCGAGCGCCGATACGGCCACGCCGGTCAGCCCTCCGCCCACCACCGAGCGGCCTTCAAAAGCGGTCAGGTTTTGCCAACTGACGCCGCCGTCTTCCGAGCGGTAGAGATTATTGCCCAATGCGTAGATGTGGCCCGAGTCCGCCGGCAGGCTGCGCGCGGTAGCGCCAGGTTCGGGCAGGCGAGTAGCGTACGTAACGGTAAATTTCGGCTCTGCCGCTTTAACGGCCTGCCACGTCTCGAAATCGGCGGTTTGGAAAATCTGGCCGGAAGCCGTTCGCGCCAACAATTGAGTGCCGGCAAACCACACTGCGTCTACCCGTCCACCGGCCGGAGCGGCCAGCCCCTGTTCGATGCTATAGCCTCCCAGATGGTGCCAGTCGAGCGTGGTTTGGGGGGACGTCTGCGCCCATAGCGGGGCCGCCAGCGCCAGTAGCATCAATGCCGGCGCCCGGGAAGTGCGTTTGGGTGTTGGGGCCGGCGGACACATCGGTGTGTCCCAATTCTACCCTAAGCCGCCCGCTGGCTATCACTCAACTTGAATAGGAATAAGGATTTGCGGCTAATAAATTAAAAAGGGCAGACAAATGCGGTGCAATTACAATGCTAGACTGATTCTTCTTTCAGCAGAATATGTCACATGAACGCGGCCAGCCAGCATAAGTTTCTTACGGCAGGGGTGATGTTCGCCCTCGGCCTGACCGGGTGCGTCGCCGCCCGGGCCCAGGCTCCGAGCCTGCCGCTGAAGGACGGAGCGGCGCGCCTGGTGTCCATGACCGGCCGTGTTTCGGTGCTGAAAGACTCCAACCCGTGGGCGCTGAACGTTGGTGACGTGATCCAGCCGCAGCAGGTGGTGGTCACGGGTCCCGACGGCCTGGCTCTCTTTCAGGTCGCCGACGGCAGTACCTTCGAGGTGTTTCCCAATTCGCACGTGGTCTTCCGGGATAATCGCGGCAACTGGCAGGATCTGCTGGAAGTCCTGATCGGCAAGGTGCGCGTGAAAATCGAGCACCTGGGCGGCCAGCCCAATCACAACCGGGTGCACACGCCGACCGCCGTGATCTCGGTGCGCGGTACGGTCTTCGACGTCGACGTAGAGGATTCCGAGGCTACCACGCTGGTGCTGGTGGAAGAAGGCGTGGTGGAGGTGCGCCACACGCTGCAAGGCGGCGCCACGAAAGTGTTGCAGGCCGGCGAATGGATCCGGGTCTTCCGAAACCAGCCGCTGGCGGTGAAGTATGTGGATCGCGGCGCCCTGCTGCAGCGCGCCGTGGCAGCGGCGCGGGACGCCATGTATCAGATTCTAATCCAGACTCCGGCCAGCCCGGGGCGCACCGGCTCGCCGGCGCCCGGCGGGTCAGGTAGCCCCGGCGACGGCTGCAAAGGCTCATCCTGCCCGCCACCAGCGCCACCGCCACCCCCACCGCCTCCGCCCAGCGACTAGCACGTGTGTCGAAAGAAAGAGCCGAAAGGGACCCTTCGGGAGACCATCGGCAGACGATTCTAACCACTCAGCTGCCGTTGGCGATAAAATGAGGGGTTCTTAACCGAACAGCCCATGCCATCAGTCGACATCATCGTGAAAGACCCGGACATACTGGGGGGCACTCCGGTCTTCCGGGGTACTCGTGTCCCGTTTGAGGCGTTGTTGGACTATTTAGAGGGCGGCCAGGCGATTGACGAATTTCTCGACGATTTTCCGACCGTACCATGGATGCGGCGATCGCGGCGCTAGAGATGGCGAAAGCGCTTCTCGTTGGCCAATTGAATTGACCGTTCTGCTGGACGAGTGTATTCCCCGCAAATTCAGGAACGCCCCGCCAGAGCACGAATGCAAGACCGCCCCGCCTTGACTTCCCGATATGCGGTAGTTTAATGTGACGGTTCGTTTGAACGATCCGCACCCGCATGCCAACCAACCCCAACGGGACACAACCGTTCGAACAAGACCTGGACTCCACGCTCGAGGCCGTCGACAAAGCCGAAGCCATCGTGGTGGAGCAAGCCATGAAGGCCGGGTTCGATGAAGACGAGGCGCACCAGATCGGTATGGCCGTGCGTGAGTGCGTGGTGAACGCCGTGGTCCACGGGAACCGTTATAGCGCGCACAAAAAAGTGCACTTCACGGTTTTCTCACGCGATAACCGGTTTACGATCAAGATTGCCGACCAGGGCGAAGGGTTCGAGTTGACCGCGGTGCCGGATCCGCTGGCCGAGGAGAATCTGCTGCGTCATTCCGGACGCGGCATGTTTCTGATTCGGGCGTTTATGGATTCGCTTGAGGTAAAAAAGCTGAGCCCTCACGGCACGGAAGTAACCCTGACCAAGGCCCTTGGGCCGGCGTAGCGATTCAAAAGTTCTTAGGAGGAATAGTGAGCGTCAAATTGAATGTTCGACAGGTGGGAGATGTGAGTGTGATCGATGCCGCCGGGCGCATTACGCTGGGCGAAGGTTCGAGCACCCTGCGCGATGCCTTGCGCGACTTGGTCACCAAGGGCCACAAGAAGGTGCTGCTGAACCTCAGCGAGGTTTCCTACATCGACAGCTCCGGCATCGGCGAGCTGGTATCGGCGTACACCACGGTGGCCAATCAGGGCGGGGTGCTGAAGCTGCTGGGGCTCACCAAGCGTGTCAAAGACCTGCTGCAGATCACCAAGCTTTACACGGTGTTCGAAGTGCACGACGACGAGGCCGCCGCGCTGCGCAGCTTCGCTTAAAACCTAGCCGCCGCCCACGAAGGTCACGATTTCGAGCACCCAGCCGGCTTCGATGCGGGTCTCGGCCCAGTGCTCTTTCCTGACGATCGCGCGGTTGCACTCCACCGCCACGCGGTCGGCCGGCAGCCGCAGCATGTCGAGCAAGCCCTGGATCGAAGTGCCGGCCGGGATTTCGCGCTTTTCCCCGTTGAGAAGCAGCGGGACTGTGATGGTCGGCATAGTGGTCGGTTGACACCTGAAAATTGCCACTATTATAGTCGAATTTACAGTCCCTTTTCTTCCACTACAATCGAACCTGATGCCGACCAGCGCCGCCGAAAACTACTTTCCCGTCCTGCTGCAAATCCTCATCGCGATGGCGGTGGCGGGCGGCATGGTGGGCGGCTCGTTTTTCCTGGGTCACAAGGTTCGCAACCGCATCAAAGATATGCCCTACGAATCCGGAATGGTGCCCACGGGCGATGCGCGCGGGCGCTTCAGCGTCAAGTTTTATCTGGTAGGAATGCTGTTCATCCTGTTCGATATCGAAGCTATTTTCCTGTATCCCTGGGTGGTGGTGTTCCATGAGTTGAAGATGTTGGCCTTCATCGAAATGGTGCTGTTCATCGTCTTCGTGCTGGCTGGCTTCTTCTACATCTGGAAGAAAGGCGTGTTGAACTGGGCCGCCGAAGGCAATGACGAAGGCAAAGACGCGGTACGCATTCTGAGCCACGACCAACATGCTGCCTGAACATCTGAGCGAACACAGCATCGCCGTGGCGCTGGCGGCCTTCGACGAGGGCGCCATTACCGGTGGCAAGTTCGATCGCGGCGAACTGACGCTCGATATCGACGCGGCGCGCATCGTCTCGGCCTGCGGCTTCCTCAAGCACGAGCAGGGTTTCGTGCGCCTGAGCACCGTGACCGCCGTCGACTGGTACCCATCGGAGCCGCGCTTCGAGTTGGTCTACCACCTGCACTCGCTCAGCCACAACCGCCGGCTGCGGTTGAAATGCAAAGTGCGCGGGGCGGCTCCGTCGATTGATTCGGTGTGCTCCGTATGGCGCTCGGCGAATTGGTATGAGCGCGAGGTCTTCGACCTGTTCGGCATTATCTTCTTCAACCACCCCAACCTGAAACGCATCATGCTGCCGGAAGATTGGGAAGGCCATCCGTTGCGCAAAGACTATCCCATCACCGGGAATCGGGTTTAGGACTGCGCTTTGCCTGAACTTCCTGGAGTGTTCACCGAAGAAACGGTCACGCCGTCGGGCGGCCGCCGCATGACCCTCAACATGGGTCCGCAACACCCATCAACACATGGCGTGCTGCGCCTGCTGCTGGAGCTGGACGGCGAAACAGTAGTGCGCGCCGAGCCCGACATCGGCTATCTGCACACCGGCATCGAAAAAGAGTTTGAGGTCAAGACCTATCAGCAGGCCGTGACCTTGACCGACCGGATTGACTATCTGGCGCCGCTATCGAACAACCTCTGCTACTGTCTGGCGGCGGAGAAACTGCTGGGCCTGGAAATTCCGCCCATGGCGCAGTGGATGCGCGTGATGCTGACCGAGCTGACGCGCCTCAACAGCCATCTGGTGTGGCTCGGCACGCACGCCATCGACATCGGCGCGATGAGCGTGTTCCTATACTGCTTCCGCGAGCGCGAAGACATCCTGCGCATCTTCGAGGCCTTTTCCGGGCAGCGCATGATGACCAGCTATTTCCGCATCGGCGGGCTGGCGCTGGAGCCGCCGCGCGGCTGGCAGGCGCGCGTGAAAAAGTTCATCGACGCCTTTCCGGCCAATGTCGACGAGTACGAAGACCTGCTGACCAACAACCGCATCTGGATGGGCAGGACCAAAGGCGTCGGCAAGATTTCGATCGAAGACATGCTCGATCTAGGCGTGACCGGGCCCATGATTCGCGCCGCCGGCATCCCCTGGGACGCGCGTAAAGACGAGCCCTATTCGAGCTACGACCAGTTCCAGTTCAACGTGCCGACGCGCCTGGAGAACGACGTGTACGCGCGCTACCTGGTGCGGGTGGAAGAGATGCGCGAGAGCGCCAAGATCGTGAAGCAGGCGCTCGACGGCATGCCCTCCGGCGCGTGGCAGGCCGATGCGCCGCACGTGGTGCTGCCACAGCGCGAAAAAATGAAGACCCAGATGGAGGCCCTGATTTACCACTTCAAAATCGTCACCGAAGGCTTTCGCGTGCCGGCCGGCGAGGTGTACCAGGTGATCGAGTCGCCGCGCGGCGAACTGGGCTATTACATGGTCAGCGACGGCACCTCGAAGCCTTATCGCGTGCACGTGCACGGGCCCAGCTTCGGCAATCTGCAAGCGGTGCCCGAGATGGTGGAGGGACGGCTGCTGGCCGACACCATCGCGTCGATCGGCAGCATGGACTTCGTGCTGGGGGACACCGACCGATGACCTTCTCCCCGGCGCTCGAAGCCCGCATCGCAAGAATTCTGGCGACGTATCCAGCGGGGCGCAAGCGCTCGGCCGTGATTCCCATGCTGATGTACTGCCAGGACGAAATCGGCTCGGTCACGCCCGAGCTGGTGGAAGAAATCGCCTTGCGCACGGGCGTCTCGCCGCTGCGGGTGGATGAAGTGGTGACCTACTACTCCATGCTGCATCGCAAGCCGATGGGCAAGGCGCACGTGCAGATC
>DOZZ01000062.1:0-3517 GCA_003517725.1 Bryobacterales bacterium
GAGCACGCCACAAAAATCCCCAGCACTGCCATCCCGAGGAAAAACGACCCGTGCAGGTTCACCCAAATCGCGAAGAGCGGCGGCAGCGCGAGAAACCAGCGCGGGTTGCGGGTGCGTCCCAAATGGATCAGCAGCAGTTCGCAGGCGAGGAACAGATAGCCCAGTATCTGCGGCCGCGGCGCCAGGCCGATGGTCGAGAAGAACCATACCAGCATGCCGCCCAGGAACGCCACCTTGGCATTGCCGGAATACAGCGCGCACAGCGCGTACACCGCGACGAACAGCAGCGTCGACGCCAGCCACAACCAGAGCATCACGCCGGCATAACCGGCCAGGTGGTAGCCGCCATAGAGCGTCCATTGGGCCAGCCATTCGTGCGGGATCCACGCGTGATGGTGCGTCGTGTACGAAAACAGATCCACGCGCGGAATGGCGTGGGTGTTCCAGATGATCTCGCCGGTTTTCAGGTGCCACCAGAAGTCGGGATCGTTCAGGCGGCCGCGCACCGTCAGCAGCGCCAGCACCGAAAGGGACATCGCCATCGCCACCGGAAAGGAAAAGACGCGGCGCGCAATTGCAGTCAGCGCCGTGCGGTCGGTGTCGATCGGGTGGGAAATGCCGGGCGCCTCGGCGGCGTCAGGCCGCGGAGACATCTTCTACGTCCCGAATCAGGCGATGCAGGTAGGCGCGGGAGATGTGCAGGCTGCGGGCCGCCAGGGTCTTGTTGCCGTTGCAGTCCTGGATGGCTTTGTTGGCCAGCTTGATGCGGTAATCGCGCAATTGCTCTTCGAACGATTCGCCGGGCAGCGCGTCGCCCACGCCCAGCAGATCGGGCTGTTGCATGGCTTCGGGCAGCGCTTCAGGCCTGATGCTGCCGTTCTCGGCCAGGATAATAGCGCCTTGGATCACGTTCTCCAGTTCGCGCACGTTGCCTGGCCATTGGTGCGCCAGCAACAGTTCCATGGCGTTGGGTTCGATCGATTCGATGTACTTGCCGTACATCTCCGAGTACTTTTTCAGGAAATGGCGGGCCAGGATCGGGATGTCCTCGGTATGGTCGCGCAGCGCCGGCGAGTTGATCCGCATGATGTTGACCCGGTAGTAAAGATCGCGGCGGAACGAACCTTCTTCCACCATTTGGGTCAAGTTGCGGTGCGTCGCGAACACCACCCGCGCGCGCAGCGGCAGAGCCCGCGAACTGCCCAGGCGATTAAACTCTTTCTCCTGCAGCACGCGCAGCAACTTTACCTGCGTGTGCAGGCTGAGCTCGCCGATCTCATCCAGGAACAGCGTGCCGTCGCCGGCCTGTTCCAGATAGCCCTCACGGGTGCCGATGGTTCCGGTGAACGCGCCCTTTTCGTGTCCGAACAATTCGGATTCGATCAGCGTCTCGGGAATCGCGCCACATGAAACCGCCACAAACGGGCGCTTGGCGCGATCGCTAAGATTATGGATGGCGCGGGCGATCAATTCTTTGCCGGTACCGCTCTCGCCCGTCACCAGTACGTAAGTATTGAGGTTGGCGACCCGGCGCACCAGGTCGTAAACCACCTGCGCTCTGGCGCTCGAGCCAATCATCTGGTCGCAGCTGGGTACCACGCTCAGCTTCTCGCGAGCTTCGGCCAGTTCGTCTTTTAGAACCTGATGCTCGTGCGCCCGCTGCACCACGATCTTCAGTTCCAGCAGGGCCGGGGGTTTGCGGAAGTAGTTATACACGCCGCGGCGCACCAGTTCCATGGCGGTCGAGCGGCCCTCGTCGTCGGTCATCACAACCGTGGGTATGCCGTAATCGCGAATTTCGTCGAAGAATTGCAGCTGTTGTTCTAATGAGCAGACGTTGGAGTCGAAGTCCAGGATCAGGACGTCGGTTTTTTTGCCTTGCAATAATTTTTTGATTTGTTCCCGGCTGGATTCTACCGAGAGTTGGAATTCGCGGCCGAGGGTGGGCGAGAGCAGCAGCTTCAGTTTCGGGTCTTGCGAATGTAGCAGAAGCCGAATCATGTTGTCCTCCTTTCGCCCGCGCGATATGGAAACCTTAACATCCAGACCCTAGGTACTTCGGTTCGGTTTTGTGAGTATATCCACATCTGCCTTACCAATGCAAGAATAAGCTTTACAGATTCACAGACCATTGTAACTGCGGAGAGACATATTCTCCAGCGCTTTCGGTCTAGTACCGGTGCGAATATGGACGCGATTTTTCAGGGACAGATTACGATTGCTATCGTGACGTTCAACGAAAACGGGCGGCGGATCGCTCCGCCGCCCGTGTTTTTTTACCGCAAAAGCCGGCTACCTACTTCGGGCAGCCTAGCGCTTTGACGCTCGCCGGCAGATCGACGGCCCCGGCCAGTGCCGGCGGCATATCGGCGCCGCTCGGAACCAGGTAAACTTCTACCCGGCGGTCCTTCGCGTCACCCTTGGTGGCCGCGCCTCGGCGCTCCTTAACGGAGTCGGCGCAGCTCGGCGTCCGGTACTCATTGGCCTGATCCGAACCAATCCACTTGACCTTGATCTGGTTGGGATTGACGCGGCGGCAGATGCCGGTGGCGGCGCTCAACACGGCAGCCACGTTATCGGCGCGCTGCTGGTCGATCGGCTCGGCGGCCGGGGCGCCACGGCGCGTACGCACACGCGGGGCCTTCTCGACACCGTCGACATGGCCTACCAGCACCACGGTCATCGACGGATCGGCTTCGAGCGCCGGAGCGATTTCGTCAATCAACGCGCGCTTGCCGCAGTTGTTGACGCGTGAGCTGCCGGACGGGAACAGCACGTCGTACTTGCGCTGCGCGCTGGCTTTCAGGGTGACGGTGATCGGCGTGGTAGCCGTACCGGAGCCGCCCTTATCGTCGTTAGCGGTGCAGGTGATGGTCACCTGCTTGGACTGTTCCTTGCCGCGGTTGCTCATATCGAACGAGACGCCGTTCGAATCGAACACCTTGGTGTCGGTGCCGGTGATGGCGCCTTCAGTGGCCGTGCAACTAACCGTAACGGTGCCGTTGCAGGCGCCCTTGGTGGCTTCAGTATGCAGCGGTGTGCTTTCGCCGTACATGAGCGTGCTTTTCTCGGCGCTCAGGGTCAGGCTCGGATTGGTGTAAGCTTTGGCCGTGACCGTCACAACCGCCGGAGCCGGGCCGATGAGGAAGTTGGCATCAGGCGCGCCCAGCGCGGTTTCCACCGTGATGCTGTGCGAACCGCCTTCTTTGGGCGCCGTGTAGGTGAAATCGGCGCCGGTGCCGGCCGACGTGCCATCCACCAGCCAGCGGTAGAGCATGTCGCGGCCGCCGGTGGAGCTGGCGTGCAGCGTGATGGTCTCACCCGCGCACAGTTCGGTGGAACCGGCCGTGGTGTTGATGGTGGTGACCACCGTAGTCTTCTTGACTTCTTCCTGCTCGACGACTTCGGGGCCGGGGCTAAAGATATAGGAGATGCCGCTGCTCAGCTGCAGGCCGACGAGGCTGCCCTCCTTAATAAACACGCCCGGCGGAACACTGATCTCGGGCAGGCCAAACTG
>DOZZ01000062.1:3636-9399 GCA_003517725.1 Bryobacterales bacterium
TCGGTGGGCCGGAACATATTGAAGCCGAACCCCGCGAACGCAAACGGCCGGAAGCTGCTGTGTCGGCCCGTGCCATAGAGCAGCAGGTTATTCGAAAACTGATACAACCGCGAGCCAAGCTGCACGCGGACGGGAATGCCGTTGACACTGGTGGTCAGCCGCAGGGCGTCGTTGCCGTAAATGGTCCCGGCCTGCTCGACGCCGAAATGGTTCGCGAAATTCTCGGTGAACTTCAGACCGATGAACCCGCCATCCACCAAGGTGGTCTGGTCCGGGTCCTTCTTGGCCTTGAACCAGGTGTGCCCACCGGACACGTTAAATTCGTAGTATTGCGCCCCGAGATCCTGCGCCTGCGCCAATGCTCCGCAAGCGAAAACAGCGCCTGTCAAGCCAACCAGCCATCGCATAGTCAATTTCCTACTGAAAGCGTGCATACCTATCCTTTCGAAGTTCTGAAACTTGTGGAATGAGAGCTATCTGACCCGGAAGTGAGTGAGTGCACAAACACGCCGCGGGCCGCCGTGACTACGAGCAGACGATCTGGCGACTCGGGCAGGATTTTAAAGGAGCGCACCGAAGTCCCTTCGAGCCCGCTGCTGTCGAAGGGCTTCCAGGAAGCCCCATAGTCATTAGAGCGATATACCTTGCCGAACATCACCGCGAAACACTCCTGGTTTCGCAGCGGGTGCAACAATACGGCGTTAACGGTGGCGTCCGAGACGCCGCCCAACGGCCGCGTCCAGGTGCGTCCCTGATCGATCGAGCGATAGAGACCGCGCGAAGTAGCGGCCAGCATCAAGCCCCAGCCGCGGTCGGCTAAAGAAATTTGATAGATCTCGCAATCCGCGGGCTTGTTCCGCAGTTGCCACGAGCGGCCCAGATCCTCGGAGACGTAGAGCGCCGAACGGCTGACGGCCGCCAGCACCGGCAGTTCCCCGCCGGAAACGAAGACCGACGAGATGTTCACCTTCGCGGCGCCCGGCACGGGGACGGCTTTCCAGCTCAGGCCGCCGTCGGCGCTGCGGAAAAGGCCCCCGGAGGAGCCGGCGATCACATAAGGTCCGGAGAAGGTCGCAATGGAGTTCACGCGGCCCAGAGCGGCCGGCACTTTGTGCCAGGTGCGGCCCAGGTCGACCGAACGCAGCAGGCTCTCGGAACCGACGGCCAGCAGCGTATTGTGTTCACTCGCGCCGAGCATCGAGATATTCTCGCCCTGCAGCGCGGCCCGGTTGGCGATTTGCTGCCAGTGAAAGCCCCCGTCCAGACTCGAGAACAAACCATCTTCCACGCTGCCGGCAAAAAGCGACTGGCCCTTGGCGGCCAGCGGCGTCAGAATGCGGTTGGTAAACCCGTCGTCGACGGGCGTGACGTGCAAGCCGGCATCTTCACTCTTGACGATACCGGCCGAATCGGTGGCCAGATATAACGTCTCTGCCGCGCCGGGAACCACGGCGACGGACTTGACCTGATCCGAAGAAAGCTCAGCCCAGTGCGAGCCCGCGTCGAGCGACTTATAAAAGCCGCTGCTGGTGCCCGCGTACATCACGTCCGACTGCACCGGGTTCTGCGCGATGGCGTAAGTGCGGCGCGAGGTGGGCGGGATGCCCGACAGCTTGACCCACTGCGTGCCGCCCACCGACGTTCGGTAGATGCCGCTACAGGCGCCAATGAAGACGCGGTCGGGCCGCAGTGGATCGACGCGCAGGGCCAGAATATCGGAATCATCGATGATGCCGTCGGAGATCGAGCTCCACGTCGCACCGCCATCGGCCGTCTTCCAGGGTAAATGCGGCGTGCCGGCATACAGCACGTCGGCGCTATTGGGATCGAAGCCGAGCGAAACCACCTGCTGCAGCTCGGAATTTTTCACGGGCGAAATGCGTTTCCAGGTGGCGCCCGCGTCCTTGCTCAGAAAGACACCAGTGTGCGTCCCGACTGCCATAATCCGCGGGTCCGCCGTGAACACGTTGAAGGAGAAGACCTCCTGGCCGCGAAACGCCGGAACCAGCTCCCAATGCCGCCCTTCATCGCGGCTGCGGAAAAAACCGCCGACAGCGTCTTCCGAAATGCCCGCGTAGTACGTCGAATCATTGGTGGGATCGATGGCCAGAACTTGCAGGATTCCGAAAAATTCGCGCGGAAATGCCAAAGGCTCCCAGCGCGCTCCGCCGTTCCAGCTGCGAAATAATAATGCGGTCTTGGTGCCGGCCAGCAGCAGGTTCGGATGTTGGGCGCTGACGGCTATCTTTTCGGCACTCCCGCCGTATGGCCCGGTACCGATCCAACCGGGTTCGGCAGCCTGCAATAATAATGACGCGGCTCCCATGCACAAGGCTGTAACCGCGGTGTACACTGCTGACCGATGACGCGCACCTAAAACCATTCAGGCCATCAGTTTAGCAGATATCGGGTGTGCTACAACCGATGATTGTGCCACCTTATTTTGCTAGAATCGACTTCTGCGTATTGGAATTCACACCTCGCGTGCCGGACTACTCCAAAACTCGGCGTTAAAAGCGGTCGAACTAGGCGTAAACACCTTTCAGATCTTTTCGAGCAGCCCGCGCATGTGGCGTCCCAGCCTGCCGGATCCGGCGGATGTCCGGGATTTCCGGAAAATTCGCGAGCGTCACGATCTTTTTCCGCTGGTGATTCATTGCAATTATCTGCTGAACATGGCCTCGCTCGATCCAGTGATCCGGGAGCGCTCGATCGCTTCGTTCGCCGGCGAACTGGACCGCGCCGCGCTGATCGGCGCCGAATACCTGGTGCTGCATCCCGGCAACTTCAAAAACCAGAGCATTCAGGAAGGCATCGCGGCGGTGGTGCTGGGCCTGGCGGAATCGGCCCGCTTAGTCCGCGCCGACGGCGTGACGGTGCTGCTTGAAAACACCGTAGGCGCCGGCTGCCAGCTCGGCTCGCGTTTCGAAGAGCTGCGCATGATTCGCGACCTGGCGCTGCGCGAGACCGATCTGCCCATCGGCTATTGCCTGGACACCTGCCATCTGTTCGCCGCCGGCTTTGACATTGCGAACGCCGATGGCCTGGCCGCCACCATCGAACAGGCCGAAGCCTTGCTGGGGCTGGACCGCGTGCATGTGATTCACGCCAACGATTCCAAGGGTGCACTGGGAGGCCATTTGGACCGCCATGCCAATATTGGAGAAGGCCAGATCGGGGCCGCCGGATTTCGCCGCATCATGACCGCTACCGCGCTGCGCGGCAAGCCGTTTATTCTGGAAACACCGGTCGATGAGGAAGGCGACGACCTCCGCAACGTGCGCGCGCTCCAGCGACTGAGCCAATACAAAACCAAATAATGCCCGAGAAGCCGTACGACCACCGCGAGATCGAAGCCCGCTGGCATGCCGAATGGCAGGACCAGCCTCTGTATCAGGCCGAAGAGGACTCGCGCAAACCCAAATACTACGTGCTCGAGATGCTGCCCTACCCCAGCGGCGAGCTGCACATCGGGCACATTCGCAACTATTCCATCGGTGACGCGCTGGCGCGTTATCAGTGGATGCGCGGCTACAATGTGCTGCACCCCATGGGCTGGGACGCGTTCGGGTTGCCTGCCGAAAATGCCGCGCTGAAAAACGGACGCCCGCCGCGCGAGTGGACGCTCGAAAATATCGAGAAGATGAAGCGCACGCACCGCCGCTTCGCGTTCAGCTACGACTGGAATCGCGAGGTCACCACCTGCGAGCCAGAGTATTATCGCTGGAACCAGTGGTTCTTTCTGAAGATGCTCGAAAAGGGCATCGCCTACCGCAAGAAGGCGCTGGTCAACTGGTGCCCGCAATGCGCTACGGTGCTGGCCAATGAGCAGGTGGTGAACGGCTGCTGCTGGCGTCACGAGACCACGCCGGTGGAACAGCGCGCGCTGGAGCAGTGGTTCCTGCGCATCACCGCGTACGCCGACCAGCTGCTGGATGACATGCGGCAACTGGAAGGCAACTGGCCGGACCGCGTGCTGACCATGCAGCGCAACTGGATCGGGCGCTCCGAGGGCGCGGAGGTCGACTTCACGAGCGCGGCGGGTCCGCTGCGCGTCTTCACCACGCGCATCGACACCATCTACGGCGCGACGTGCGTAATTGTGGCGCCGGAGCATCCGCTGGTGGCTACGCACGCCGCGCCGGAGCTACAGGCACAGGCCAAGGCCATGGTGGATGCGCGCTCCTCGCAAGGCCCGGGCGATGTGGTCAAGGAAGGCTTTTTTCTGGGCCTGCACGCGACCAACCCGTTCAGCGGCGAGCCGCTGCCGATCTGGGTCGGCAATTTCGTCTTGATGGGCTACGGCACCGGCGCGATCATGGCGGTGCCCGGTCACGATCAGCGCGATTTCGAGTTCTGCACGCAGTACGGCATTCCGGTGGTGCCGGTGATCCGCCCGGTGGATGGCGCGCTGGCCGATGCCGACAACATGACCGAAGCTTTCGGGGACGACGGCATCGTCGAAAACTCCGGGCCTTACAGCGGCCTGCCCAGCGCCGAAGCCCGCGCACGCATGACAGCCCGAGCCGAACAGGAAGGCTTCGGCAAGGCCGCGATCACGTTTCGCTTGAAGGACTGGGGCATCTCGCGCCAGCGCTATTGGGGCACGCCGATTCCGGTGGTGCACTGCCCCGTGGATGGCGTAGTGCCGGTGCCCGAGTCGCAACTGCCGGTGCTGTTGCCGGCCGAAATTCAGATCACCGGCAGCGGGCGCTCACCGCTCGAAAACGATCCGGCCTTCGTCGAGACCACGTGTCCGCGCTGCGGCGGGCCGGCGCGGCGCGAGACCGACACCATGGATACCTTCGTCGATTCGTCCTGGTATTTCTACCGCTACTGCGACGCGCGTAACTCCGCCGCGCCGTACGATCCGGCGAAGATCGACTACTGGTTCCCCATCGATCAATACATCGGCGGCGTGGAACACGCCATTCTGCACCTGATCTACTCGCGCTTCTGGACCAAGGTGATGCGCGACATCGGCCTGATCCGCAATGCCGAGCCGGTGCGAAAGATGTTCACCCAGGGCATGGTGATCAACAACGGGGCCAAAATGTCCAAGTCTAAAGGCAACGTGGTGAACGCCGACGATGTCGCCGAAAAGCATGGAGCGGATGCCGCGCGGCTGTTCGCGCTGTTCGCGGCGCCGCCCGAAAAGGAAGTGGACTGGACCGACGCGGGCATCGAAGGCATCTATCGCTTTCTGGGCCGCGTCTATCGCTATGCGACACGCAATATCGATGGCGCCGGCGGCGATGGCTCAGCGGATGAAGCGGTACTGCGCAAACTGCACCAGACGTTGCGCAAGATCACTGAAGACTTTGACTCGCGCTGGCACTTCAACACCTCCATCGCGGCCGTGATGGAGCTGCTGAACGAACTGATCGCGGAGGAATCGCGCCTTTCGAAAGCCGCCATGACGCAGGTGTTGGAGCTGCTGACGTTCATGCTCGCGCCCTTCGCGCCGTATCTATCGCAAGAGCTGTGGGACATGCTGGGCCATACCGGGCCGGTGTTCAAACAGAGCTGGCCAGCCTACGACGCGGCACTGGCGCAGGAGGCCGGCGCGGAGATTGTGCTGCAGGTAAACGGCAAAGTGCGCGGCCGCACGGTGGTGCCGTTCGGAACCGAGGCGGAGCAGCTGAAGACGCTGGCGCTGGCGCACGAGAAAGTTTCGTCACTGGTGGCCGGCAAGACCGTGGTGAAGATCATTGCCGTGGTCGACAAGCTGGTCAATGTGGTGGTGAAGTAGGGCGGGTTTCA
>DOZZ01000062.1:9551-28767 GCA_003517725.1 Bryobacterales bacterium
AACCTGCCCCACTTTTCTAGAGCTGTAGCACTTGCGCGGCGTGCCCCATCTGGTGTGTGATCGAACCATGCAAATTCGCGCCTTTGGGCTAGCGCTTCTGATGGCATGCGGCGCCGCCCTGCTGCCCGCCGCCGATCCCTATTTTCTGTATACCGGGACGTACACCGATAAAGGCAGCGAGGGAATTTATGCGTGGCGCGTGGACGGCGCCTCGGGCAAGAGCGCGCCGCTGGGCCTTGTGGCGGCCTCGGCCAACCCAACGTTTCTGGCGCTGCACCCCAACCAAAAGGTGCTCTATGCGGTGAATGAGACTTCGGATTTCGAAGGGCAGAAGAGCGGCTCGGTCAGCGCCTATGCTGTCGACCGCGTGAGCGGCAAGCTGAAGCTGTTGAACCGCGTCAGCTCGCACGGCGCCGGGCCCTGCCATGTGGCCGTGGATGCCACCGGAAAGCTGCTGGCGGTGGCCAACTATGGAGGCGGTAACTTTGCGACTTATCCACTGGAGGCCGATGGTTCGATCGGCAAGGCATTCCATGTGATCTCGAGCCAGGGCTCCGGGCCCAACACAGCGCGGCAGGAGGGTCCGCATGGCCATTCGGTAAACTTCGCGCCCGATAACCGGCACATGCTGGCCACCGATCTGGGCACCGATAGCGTGCTGGTTTCGGCTTTCGATGCCGCCGCCGGCAGCCTCGTCCCCGGCGTGCCGCCACGCGTCGCGGTGCGCCCCGGCTCGGGACCGCGGCATCTGGTGTTCTCGCGCGACGGCAAATATTGCTACGTCATCAATGAGCTCGATTCCACCATCGACGCGTATCAATACGATGCTGAAACCGGCAACCTGACCGCCATGCAGCATGTGTCCACGCTGCCGGCGGGCTTTAGCGGGCAAAGCACCGCGGCCGAAATCGCGCTGCATCCGTCGGGCAAATTTCTGTACGGCTCGAATCGCGGCCACGACAGCATCGCGGTCTTCGCCATCGACGAGCACAATGGGCAGCTCAGTCCGGTCGAAATTGTGGCGACCGGCGGACGCACGCCGCGCAACTTTACGCTCGACCAGAAGGGCCGCTGGCTGTTCGCGGCGAATCAGGATTCCGACAACATCACGATGTTCCGCATCAATTCCAAGACCGGCAAGCTGACGCCGTTCCATTCGAGCCTGACGGTGAAGAATCCGGTGTGCGTGCTGCTAATGCCTGCGGAAGCGAAGTAGTCGCCTCGCCGGCGGCCATAGCGCCAGCCCCAAACAGATCACCTGAAACCAGTCGCCCCACTGCGTGTAAAAAGTGAGTTCCGTGCGGTAATCGAAATTCATGCGCGCCGTAATTTCGGTATATCCGGCCACGGATTGCGCGATGCGCCCGGCCGGGTCGATGGCGGCCGTGATGCCGTCGTTGGTGCCGCGCAAAATCCAGCGCGCGTTTTCGACGGCGCGCATGCGCACGATCTCGAGATGCTGGAAACGCGCGGCGGTCTTGCCGAACCAGCCATCGTTCGACGGGTTCACCAGCACCTCGGCGCCGGAGGCCACGGAGTCGCGGATAAAGCCGGGGAAGACCGATTCATAGCAGATGAATGCCGACAGCCCGTGCCCGTTGAGTTGCGACACGACGATGTGATCGCCTGCTACGAAGTCGCTGACCTCGCTCGATACCTTATGCGCGATGGCGCCAAACGGCCACGGCACAAATTCGCCGAAGGGCACCAGGTGCACCTTGTCGTAGCGGCTGACTTCGCGGCCCTCGGGACTGAACACTGCTGCCGAGTTGAAGACGTCGTTATCGCGCGCGCGGCCGATCAGGCCGGTCAGCAGCCAGGTGTGGCCACCGATGGTCATTTCCCGCGCAAGGCGCATAAAGCGCGGGTCATCTTCGATAAGCGGCGCGGGAATCTCGGGCCAGACCACCAGGTCCGCCGGCCGCCCCAGCAGCGGCCCCAACGACAGAGCCGCCAGACGGTCGCGCAACAACGCGTAAGTGCGTTCGGTGAACTGCTGGTTCTCGTCCACATTGGGCTGCACCATCACGGCCGTATGCGTGCCGGGCGTGGGCCCTGGAAGCCGCGGCAACAACAACAGCGCGGGCCATGCCGCGAGCCACAGCAAATGCCTGGGCCGGCGCAGGATCGCCAGTGCTACGGCGGCCGCCGTCAGCGCGAACAGAAATGAGATGCCCCACACGCCGGTGAATGGCGCCAGGCGCAGCGGCAGCGGCTGATCGATCGCGGCATTGCCCAAGTGCAGCCACGCGAAGAAGAGCGGCGCGTGCGTGAACTCAATGGCGGTCCATAGCCCGGCCAGCAGCGGGGCGGCCATGGGCGAATCGGCGGCATAGCCCGCGAGCCACGCGAACGCGCCCACCTGCAGAGCTTTGTATAAACAAAAGAGCGCGAACAGCACCCAGCCGCCGGCTTCCCCAACGCCGCCGTGCGCGGCCAGCGTGAATTGGATCCAGGGGCACACGCCGCACCAATACACGATGCCCGCGGCGTAGCCCATGGCCAAGCGCCGCCACCCGCGCGGCTCTTTGGCGCACGCCAGCAGCAGCGGCGTCAGCGCCAGCGGCGCCAACCATGCCGCGCCGTACGGCGGAAAGCACAGCACCAGAAGCACGGCGGCCGCGACCGACAGCAGCCAGTTCACGCGCGCGAGGCCGCTTCGTCGCTGACCATGTCGGCCATGTAGGAGCTGCGCACCAGAGGCCCGCTGAAGACCATGCGAAAGCCGAGCTTCAGCCCGAATTCGCGATAGGCGTCGAACTGTTCCGGCGCGATAAACTCGGCTACCGGCAGATTGCGCCGCGTGGGCTGCAGGTATTGGCCGATGGTCGCGACGTCCACATGGTGCTGGCGCAAATCGACCAGCAACTGCTCCACTTCCGCGGCGTTTTCGCCCAGCCCCACCATGAAGCCCGACTTGGTCAGCACGTCGGGCCGGTGCCGCCGCGCGAACTCCAGCACATCGAGCGACTGCCGGTAATTGGCCTGCGGACGGACGCGCCGATACAGCCGCGGCACGGTCTCCACATTGTGATTGAAGACGTGCGGGGCGGCGTCCAGCACGCGCGCCACCGCCGCCGCATCGCCGCAAAAATCGGGCGTCAGCACTTCAACGCGAGCCTCCGGCAGCGCCTCGCGCACGGCCGTGACGGTCGCGGCGAAATGGCGCGAGCCGCCATCCGGCAGATCGTCGCGGTTGACGCTGGTGATCACCACGTAGCGCAGGCGCATCTCGGCGGCCATGCGCGCGACGTTCTCCGGCTCCAACGCATCAAGCCGCATATCGTGCTTGGCGGGATGCCCCTTGGGCACCGAACAGAAGCCGCAGCCGCGCGTGCATAGGTTGCCCAGGATCATGAACGTGGCGGCCTGGCGGCTGAAGCACTCGTGAATGTTGGGGCAGCGCGCCGATTCGCACACGGTGTGCAGGTTGCGCTGCCGCAGGCCCGTCTTCAATTGGTGCAGCGCTTCAAAATGCGTTGGCGATTTGCGAGCCCATTGGGGCAGACGCGGCGCGCGCGGCGGCGCTCCGGCGGCGGGCACTATTTGTAGAAATTGATCTGAGCGCAAATTTTATTTTGGCACTATTTCGATCACCAGCAGCGTCACATCGTCCGACTGCGGCTGGTCGCCCGTGAAGTCGCGGACCGCCTCGACGATGGCCCGGTGCAGTTCCACGCAGGAGCCCTCGGCATGCTTCATGATCACATCGCGCAGGCGCCGCTTGCCAAAAAAGGCGCCTTCCTGATTCTCTGCCTCGGTCACGCCATCGCTGTAGATCACGACCTTGGCGCCCGTGGTCAGGTCCGCCTGATGCAGCGCAAAACCGGTCTCGGCCACCAGGCCCACCGGCATCACCGTGGGCTCCAGATATTCAAGCGTCTCGCCGCGCCGCACCACGATCGGCGCGCAGTGCCCGGCGTTGATGTAGGAAAAGCGGCCGGTCGAATCGCACAGCGCCGCGAAGACCGTCGCGAACTTACCGCCCTCCGTCCGCTCATACAAAATCTCGTTGATCCGCGACATGGTGGCGGCCAGCGCCTCGGGATGATCGGAAAGCGTCAGAAAGGCGCCCTGCAACAGCGACGCCAGCAGCGCCGAACTGACACCCTTGCCCGCCACGTCGGCCACCACCGCGGCCCACGCCTCCGGTCCGGTGCGCAGCACATCGAAGTAGTCGCCACCCACCTGGTGCGTAGCGACGCTACTGCCGGCGGCGCGGAACCAGCCGGTGGCGGGAAGCGCGGCGGGTAACAAGCTCTGCTGTATGTCGCGCGCGACGTCGAGTTCCTGCTCGATCTTATGCTTGTGGCGCTCTTGCTGCAGCAGACGCGCATTCTCAAGAATGGTGGATGCCTCGAGCGCCAGGGTCTGCAGCAGTTCGCGATTGCCCGCCGCCATGTCGCGCCGCAGCGTGCGCGAGTCCAGATACAGCACGCCCGCCGTGTCGTTCGCGGTCGAGAGCACGCTGGTCGCGCTCATGTCGTTGTTCTGAATTTTCAGCAGCGGCATGCACACGGCGCTGCGCAGTTCCAACTCGGCGGCGCTTTCACCGGGCTCCAGATCGGCGGGATCGAACACCATCGACAACAATTCACGGCGCTTTTGCAGGCTGCGATGGATCAGGCTCAGCGGAACCCGCAGATCCTCTTCGCGCAGTGTCGCCCCGCTGGCATCCCGCGCGCAGCGCACTTCGAGCGTCGCCCCTTTGCGCAGCAGCAGGAACCCGCGTTCGGCGCCCGTGATGGTCAGCGCGGCGCCCACTACGGTGGCCAGCACGTCCTCCAGGCTGAACGAATTCTGCACGGCGCGCGCGACGTCGAGCACCGCGCGCAGCTTCGACAAGTCGCCGCCATCTTCGGGCAGCGTCATGCGCGGCGACGGCGCCAGGGTCACTTCCTGACTGGCGGGCGCATCGCCTTCGCGCCCGAAGACAACCTGAAAGGAATCCGGCACGCCGAACTCGATGCGGTCGGCGGCGCACAGGCGATGCCGCGTGACGCGTTTGCCGTTGACGAACAGGCCGTGGCGGCTGGCCAGGTCTTCCAGAATGTACTCGCGGTCTTCCAGAAAAATCTGGGCGTGCACCCGCGACGTGCGGCTGTCGCGGATCACCAGCTGGTTATCGGCCTGCCGCCCGATGCGGAATGGGAGCGGGCGCAGATCGACGACCGTGCGGTGCCCCGCCGGATCGATCACGGTCAAATCGGCGGAGGGAAAATTAGCGAAAGCTTCAGCCATGCCCAGGTTTCTTGGCTCAAGCCCGGCGCGGCCGGACTCCCGCGAAGGCGCCCCCCGCGACCGACCCCAGCGCCACCAGCAGGCCCAGGAAGACCCAGGCAAACACTACCGCGGTTCCGAACACCGCCGGGTCCTGATACATCTCGAGCGCCTGCTGATAGCGCGGGGCATCGTGCGGCAAGCTGCTGACCAGCAGGTCGCGCAAACCATTGATGCCGCTGAAGAACAGGTAGATGCTGAAAAAAACCGTGGCCATCAGGAAGGCCACCAGCCCATTGAGCCAGCCGAGTTTGGCGCCCGCGCGCGGCGTTAGCGTACGGCCACTGTGACGGCGGTAAAGCGTAACTGCGGCAAACCCGCCACCGGCGGACCACAGCAGCAGCACCGGCGGCATTTGCGCCAACAGCAGATAGGGAACGGCTGTCACCGAGGCGGTTAAGAGGGCCACCCGCACCACCAGCGGATCATGCCAGCTCACGGCGGCCGGAGGCGGCGCGGTTAGGCGCGCGGCAGCCGGCGCAGGAACTGGCTCCGGAACGATCTCGGGCTCGAGCAACGATTCGCCGTGGGGTTTGCCGCAACGATGGCAAAAACGCGCGTTTTCAACCAGCTGCGCGCCGCAACTACAGGTTTCCGACATGATGGCTGCGCCTGAGGGCGCTCCTTCAGTTTGCAGCAGCCTCTCCGGTCGAAGCAAGCACGATATAAGTGCGCCCGTTTTCACGATGCAGTACAATCACGCGTTTGTAACCGTGCGCGCTATATTCGGCGCGGGTGGCGCGGTCTTCCTCGTTCGAGAAAATCCAGTGCGGCGAAGTCTTGCGGTAGAAATCGCGCACCTCCGCGACACTGTCGGGCGTTTCGTATTGGGCCACCACGTAGGAAAAGCCGCGGCCCTCGTCGGACTCGAACTCGAACGCCGGCGCGCCCTTACCCATGCGCACCGCCCCTGGATACACTGGAATGCCGACGCTCTCCGGCGAAAAGCCGTTTTCGCGCACATGCACCGAACCGGCCGGCGTTTCAACGCGCAGGCTGTCGCCCTCGGACGTCTGCTGCGTCGAGATGTGCACGTTTTGAGCGATGTAGAAGGCCGCCAGAAGGCAGGCGGTTAGCCCGATCAAGAGGCCCACCAGCAACTTCCCGATGATCCCGCCACGTTGTGAGCGCCGTCTCATGCATGCCACCTTGGCTCAACATACGCCGTTTTGCCGCGCCGCGTTCGATTTTTCGCGCCCGTGGTAGTTTGTCCACTATGCGCGACCTGACGGTGCTGGTGATCTCCGACCCGGCCGACCCTTACCTCCCGATGCTCGATACCATTCGCGACCGCGCCCACGTGGCGATCGGCAACCAGCCGGAACGTTTCGCCGCCCATGCCGCGTCGGCGCGCGTGCTGTTGAACTGGGCTGGAAAACGGGCGGTGTTCGAACAAACGTTTCACATGGCGCCGCATCTGGAATGGATCCACTCGCGCTATGCGGGCCTCGATTCCGTGCTGTTTCCCGAGCTGGTGCGGAGTCCGGTGCCGCTGACCAATGCGCGCGGCGTATTCAGCCAGTCTTTGGGCGAGTTCGTGATCCTCGGCATGCTGTTCTTTGCCAAGGATGTCCGGCGCCTGTTGCGCAGCCAGGCCGCCGCTAAGTGGGACCCGTTCACGGTGACGGAACTGCGCGGCCAGACTGTCGGTATTGTCGGCTACGGCGATATCGGACGCGCCGCGGCGCAGCGTGCGCGAGCCATGCATATGCGCATTCTAGCGGTGCGCCGCCAGCCCCAAAAATCGCAGAATGACCCGCTGGTCGAGCAGACGTTCGGTCTGGACGGCTTGGGCGAGATGCTGCCGCAGTGCGATTACGTGGTGTGCGCCGCGCCTTTGACGCCGGCCACGAAGCACCTGATGTCGCGCGCGCAGTTCCGGCAGATGAAGCCGGGCGCGGTGGTGCTCAACGTGGGCCGCGGCCCCGTGATTGATGAAGCGGCTCTGATCGAGGCGCTCCAGGAAGGCCATCTGGGCGGCGCCGCTTTGGACGTCTTCGAAGTGGAGCCGCTGCCGCCCGATAGCCCGCTGTTCGGGATGCGGAACGTACTGATATCGCCACATAGCGCCGACAACACCAAAACCTGGCTGTCGGAGGCCATGCAGTGTTTTCTGGATAACTTCGACCGCTTCCATCGCGGGCAGCCGCTCGCGAACTTGGTCGATAAGCACGCCGGCTACTGATTGGTTACTGGTTCGCGCTGCTTGGGCGCCAGCACTTCACTCTCGATGGGCGAGGCCACCGGGTGAACGGCCGACGCCGCGGAACCATGCCGCGCGAGCCGCGACTGGAGTTTTGCTAACTGCATTGAGAACGTGACATTGGCTTCCGGCGACAGCGCGCCGGGCAGCAGCCCCACCGCCGCCGCGGCAGACTGCGGGATGCGCAAATGGTCCATGGTGTCCTGAATTTCCTCCGCCAGATGGGCGCGGGTACGGCGCCATCCAGCGTGCTGGTTGCGGCGGCCGAACAGCGTCAGCGCGCCGATTAACAAGATCGATGTAAGGTACAGCGATGCTAATTCCAACATCTTGGCAATTAATCGGCTTTTTGGGCGCGGGACTTTAGAACGCTCAGACGCCGGTCAGGATCTGGCGCATGCGGGATAACAGGATGTAAGCGTCCAGCGAGACCGAAAGGTGCTTGGTGTAGTACAGGTCGTACTCAAGCGCGGTCAAGGCATCGGGAGCGGTGCGCCGCAGGGCGTTGATCTGGCTCCAGCCGGTCAGTCCCGGCTTCACCATCTGGCGCTGCGGATAGAACGGCACGTAGCGCGAAACTTCCGCCGCAAACTCGGGACGGTCCGGCGTGGGCCCCACCAGCGCCAGCTCGCCGCGCAGCACGTTGAACAGCAGCGGCAGACGATCCAGGTGAAAGCGATTTAAGAAACGTCCAACGGCGGTCATGGGCCGGCTGAAACCTTCGACGCCGTCGACTTGCCGCCAGATGCGGAAGCGGTTGATCGAAAACGGCACGGCGTGCTGCCCCAGGCGCGTCTCGACGATCAGCGCGGGACCGCGTGACGAGAGCTTCACGGCCAGGCCGATCAGCAGCATCAACGGCAGCGTCGCGATAATGCTAATCAGCGCCACCACGTTGGTGTAGATCGACTGCATCGCCATGCTGCCGGGGCGCGAGACTAAGCCGCGGTCGAAAATAAACTGCGAGGGCCGGAAATCGCGCGAGCAGAAACGGCCGCAGACGCGTTCGTAGGTGGCGGCTGCGTCTTCGATCGGGAAGCCGTCGCGGCTCAGATCGAGCAGCACGTCCATGGGCAGTTGATGGCGTCGGTCCATCATGCCCGCCACGATGCGGGAGGCGCGCGTCTCGGCCAGCGCGCGCGACACGTCCGCCGGCGTGCCCAGATGCCGGCCCAACGCCTCGCAGGCGTGCGGAGCGGGCTCCGGCGCCAGATAGCCAACCACGCGGAAGCCGGATTCAGGCTGCTGCGCCATGCGCTCGGCGATCTCGCACACCACGCCGTCCGAGCCCAGAAACAAGATGCCTTCGCTGTCCATGCGCCGGAACAGCACGGAGCCGTAAAACAGGCGCCAGGTGAACACCGCCGCAAAGCAAGCCGCCACGCCCGACATCATAAAAATGCGCGGCAGATGCAAGCCGTACCCGCCCCGCGAGATGGTCTTGATGGAGTACGACAGCATGCCCTGAATGATCAGCGTGATACCGAAGACGCTGAATAACTGCATGGCGAGGCTGACGCGCGAGGTGACTCGCAATTGAGTGTACAAGCCCGACAGGTACAGGCCGAGCACCACGCTCACCACCACCACCAAAATGCGCTCCAAGCCGTCGTAGTTGACCAGAAAATCCAGATCGCCGCGGCCGTAATAGCCCCAGGAAACGCCCAGGAACACGGCCAGCACCAGCGCCAGATCGGCCAGCAACAGCAGGGCGATGCGGCGGTCCCAGATGTGAGTTAGCGCGCGCACTCTTTAGCTGCCGCTGCGGAATGCGGTCAAGGCCGGCGTGCCGGGGGCCGCTTCAGGCGTCAGTAACGCCAGCTGATCAAGCCGCGGGCGCAGGCAGTTGTGCAGCACGTCAAGGAACGGACCGATGCCGCTGGCCACCAGGAGGTCACCCATATTGCCGCGCAGTTCCAGGTAGCCCTGGCCGGCCAGCGGCACGCGCAAATACCAGGTCAGCGCCTCGGCCGGCACGGGTTTGCCGACGAAAGCCTGGCCCGAATCGAGCAGCATGCGCACGCAGTGGAAGCCCAGGCGCTCGCTGGCCGTGCACGCCACCTGCCAGCAGCCCTCGGGCGTGGCGGCCGCGCGGATCGAATTCTCCACCGCGTGCATGTCCAATTGGTGCTTCAGATTGCGCTGGAATTCGCCGCTGAACAGCAGTTGGCCGGCCACCGAGAACTCGGCATACCCCAGATACTGGATACCGAGCCAGACCACCAGGCCGAAGGTCAGCGCGATCAGCCCCGTCCAGCGGCTACTGTGAACCTCCGTCTCAAGCAGCGCGAAGGCCGCCACCAACGCGCTGAGCGCGTAGAATGCCAGTGCCGCGCGCCGCGGCGACATGCCGCGGTCGAGCAGCTTATGGTGTATGTGCCCGCGATCGGCCGAGAACACCGACTGCCGCCGCAGCAGGCGCCGGGCAATGGCCAGCGACGTATCGAGCAGCGGAATCGAGAGCGCCATGAGCGGCGCCACCATGCCCAGCAGCGTGGCCGATTCCTGGCCCCAGATCACGCCATAGCAGCCCAGCAGGAACCCGATCAGCAGGCTGCCCGAATCGCCCAGAAAAATGGTGGCGGGGTGGAAGTTGTAGCACAGAAAGCCCAGCAGGCAGGCCGCCAGCGGCAGCGTAGCCAGCATCAGCGGCGTGTTGCCGTGCAGCAGCGCCGCCACGAAAATGGTGATCGTGCTGAACAGGCCCAATCCGCCGGCCAGTCCATCCATGCCGTCCACCAGGTTGAAAGCATTGGTGCACGCCAGCAGCCAGAACACCGTCAGGGGCAGACTGACCCAGCCGCTAAAGGGCAGATCCGCGGGCAAAAATGCCAAGCCCGCCAGCCGCACTCCGGCCCAATATGCCAGTCCCGCCGCGCCGATTTGGCCAATCAGTTTCTGCCAGGGCTTCAGACCCAGCAGGTCGTCGATCAGGCCCGTCGCAAAGATCAGGGCCGCGGCAGGCGCCAGACGCACCACCAGTCCCAGATTCGGCTGCAGCAGCAACCGCACGTGGCCCGGAAGCAGCAAGTAGGCCCCCAGGTAGGCGCAAGCCAGCGCCACGCCGCCCACCCGCGGGATCGGATATTTATGGATTTTACGGCCCTGGTCCGGTGCGTCCACCACGCCGTAGGAGCGGAATACGTCGCGAAAGATCGGCGTCAGTACCAGCGAGAGGGCAAAGGCGATCGCCCCTAACCAGAACAGTGGTTCCATAAAGTCCCGTAAACGGCCAACTTACGAGTATAGTGAAGGCCGCGCGCCGCGACAATCGGCAGAGGTACCGAGCCGTCCAAAAACGCGCTGATAAGCTTGGCACATAGGAAAGCCCAAAGGAAGCCCAGCCATGTTGAGTTCTTTTCGCGGCGTCGACTATTTTTTGATCGATTCCATGTTCGACGAGCAGGAGCTGCTGGTGCGCCACACCGCCCGCCATTTCGTCGACGCCGAGGTGCTTCCCGTCATCACGGCCTGCTACCGCGAGGGGCGTTTTCCGGCGGAAATCATCCCCGAGCTCGGCCGGTTGGGCTTTCTCGGCGCGAGCCTCGAGGGCTATGGCTGCGCCGGCATGAGCCACGTCGAGTACGGCCTGATTATGCAGGAGTTGGAGCGCGGCGACTCGGGCCTGCGCAGTTTCGTGAGCGTGCAGGGCGCGCTGGTGATGTACCCCATCCACCGCTACGGTTCGGAGCAGCAGAAGCAGCGGTGGCTGCCGCGGCTGCAAGCCGGCCAGGCCATTGGCTGCTTCGGGCTGACGGAACCTGATTTCGGCTCGAATCCAGCGGGCATGCGAGCCACCGCCGTGCGCGACGGGGCGGATTGGATTCTGAACGGCGAGAAGACCTGGATCACCAACGGCAGCGTGGCCGACGTGGCCGTCGTGTGGGCGCGCGCCGAAGACGGCATTCGTGGCTTCCTGGTCGAAAAAGGCACGCCGGGGTTCAGCAGCTCCGATATCCACGGCAAATGGTCGATGCGCGCCTCGGTCACGTCGAGCCTGGCGTTGCATGACTGCCGTTTGCCAGAGAGCGCCGCGCTGCCCGGCGTCAAAGGCCTGAAAGGCCCGCTGAGCTGCCTTTCGCAGGCGCGCTACGGCATTGGCTGGGGCGTGCTCGGCGCGGCCATGGATTGCTATGAAACGGCGCGCCAGTACACGTTGTTGCGCAAACAGTTCGACGACCGCCCGCTGGCCTCGCACCAGCTGGTGCAGGAGAAACTGGCGTGGATGATCACCGAAATCACCAAGGCGCAATTACTCGCCCTGCACGCCGGCCGTTTGAAGGACCGCGGCAAGCTCGACCCGGCGCACGTCTCCATGCTGAAGCGCAACAACGCCACCATCGCGCTCGATTGCGCGCGTCTCAGCCGCGATCTGCTGGGGGCCAACGGCATCACCGAGGAATATCCTATAATGCGGCACTTGTGCAATCTCGAAACCGTCAAGACGTATGAGGGAACCGACCATATCCACGCCCTCGTCATCGGCGAACGAGTCACCGGAGTCGCCGCCTACCGCTGAGCGCGCCACTCTGCTCTACGGACTGACCGTCTTATTCAGCGCCTTCCTGCTGTTCGAAGTGCAGCCGCTGATCGCCAAGATCATCCTGCCCTGGTTCGGCGGCTCGGCGGCCGTGTGGACCTCCTGCCTGCTGTTCTTCCAGATGGTGCTGCTGCTGGGCTACGCCTACGCGCACTGGCTCGCGTCCAAGGCGCCGCGCTCGCAGGTGCTGTGGCATGCGGCGCTGCTAGCCGCCAGCCTGCTACTGCTGCCCATCGTGCCCTCCCCATGGTGGAAGCCGGCCGGCGGCGACCTGCCGCTGCTGCGCATTCTGGGCCTGCTCGGCGCGACCGTCGGTCTGCCCTATTTCCTGCTCTCGGCCACCAGCCCGCTGCTGCAGTCGTGGTTCGCGCGCACCGGCCGCGGGGCGCTGCCGTATCGCTTTTTCGCGCTGTCTAACGCCGGTTCCATGGCCGCGCTGGTCAGCTATCCCATGCTGGTCGAGCCTTATATCAGCAGCACGCGGCAGGCTTATGTATGGTCCGCTGCCTACCTGCTGTTCGCGGTTCTGTGCGCCGTCGTGGCGTGGAGAACGCGGCGTACTCCACTGCTGGCCGCGCCCGCTATCCAGCGCGTCGCGCCGCGCCAGGCACTCGTCTGGATCGGCCTCGCAGCCGCCGCGTCCGCCCTGCTGATGGCCGTCACCAATCACCTGTCGCAGAATATCGCGGCCATCCCGTTTCTGTGGGTGCTGCCCCTCTCGCTCTACCTGCTCAGTTTCATCCTGTGCTTCGAAAGCTCGCGCTGGTATCGGCGGCCGATCTTTCTGGGCCTGTTCGCGGTGTCGCTCGGCTCGATGGCCTATTGCCTGGCGGGCACCGGCGTGGTGAGCAATCTGGCGGTGCTGATCGCGGTTTTCAGCGTCTCGCTGTTTGTCTGCTGCATGGTGTGCCACGGCGAACTGGCACGCCTCAAGCCCCCGGCCGGGCAGCTCACGGCGTTCTACCTGATGATCTCGATTGGCGGCGCGCTGGGTGGATTGTTCGTCGCGGCCGTGGCGCCCGTGGTGTTCCCCGCCCTCTTCGAATTTCCAATCGCCATCGCGTTTACCGGCATGCTGGTGACGGCCGTGCTGTATCGCCGGCCCGAGACCGAATATTGGCGCGATCAGTGGAAGGTGCTGTGGCCCGCGGCCGCCGTGGGCAGCATCGCGCTCGCCGGATACCTGGCCTACAACACGCACGAAACCGTCAGCGGCGCCGAAGTGCTGGTCCGCAATTTCTATGGCGCGCTGCGCGTCACCGACTACGCCGCCAACGCGGACCAGGCCGCCACGCGCCAGCTAACCCACGGCACCATCAACCACGGCGAGCAGTTCACCGATGCGGCACTCCGCCGCCAGCCCGTCACCTACTACGCACCCACCAGCGGCATCGGGCGCACACTGCTGGAGCTAGGCAAATACGGACCGCTGCGCATCGGCGTGGTAGGTCTGGGCGCCGGCACGCTGGCTGCGTACGGCCGGCCGGGAGATTACATCCGCTACTACGAGATCAACCCGCTCGTGCCCGGCATTGCCTGGAACCAGTTCACCTATTTGCGCGATACTCCGGCCAGGGTCGAGATCGCGCTGGGCGACGCCCGCCTCTCGCTCGAGCGCGAAACCTCGCAGCAATTTGACGTGCTGGCCATCGACGCTTTCTCAAGCGACGCCATCCCGGTGCATCTGCTCACCCGCGAGGCGTTTCGAGTCTACTGGCGGCACCTGCGGCCCA
This sequence comes from Bryobacterales bacterium, assembly GCA_003517725.1. GTDB lineage: Bacteria > Acidobacteriota > Terriglobia > Bryobacterales > Bryobacteraceae > DOZZ01. Next base: position 23,308 of record DOZZ01000062.1, read on the forward strand.
ACGGCGTGCTGGCCGTGCACGTCTCGAATAAGTATCTGGACCTGGCGCCCGTGGTGCGCGCCATCGCCGTCCACAGCGGCATGTGGGCGCGGCAAGTCACCAACGAGGCCGACACACGCAGCGACACGTTCGCCTCCGATTGGGTCATGGTGTACGCGCGGCCCGGTTTCGGCGATTTGCCATGGCTCAACGACCCGGTGGCGCAAATCGCGGTGATCCCAGGCCTGCGCGAGTGGACCGACGACTACGGCAATCTGTGGCAGATCCTGCGCTAGGCTTTGTTACCATGAAAGCTAAACTCCATGGGTGTGCCAATTTCGCAAATGTGGACGGTGGCTACTTACGTCCTCCGCCAAAAGCTCGCCGGCCGCCAGCGCTACCCGCTGGTGCTGATGCTGGAGCCGCTGTTTCGCTGTAATCTGGCCTGCGCGGGCTGCGGCAAAATCCAGTATCCGGCGCACATCCTCAAGAAGAACCTCGCGCCCGAAGACTGCTTCCGCGCGGTCGAGGAATGCGGCGCGCCGATGGTCAGCATCCCCGGTGGCGAGCCGCTGATGCACCCCCAAATCGCCGAGATCGTCGAAGGCCTGGTCGCGCGCAAGAAATATATTTACCTGTGCACCAACGCGCTGCTGCTCAAAGAGAAGCTGCACCTCTTCAAGCCCACCCAGTACCTTTCGTTTTCGGTGCATATGGACGGCCAGCGCGAGCACCACGATTTTTCGGTCTGCCGCGAAGGCGGTTACGACCTGGCCGTGGAAGGCATCAAAGCCGCGCTGGCGGCGGGCTTCCGCGTCACCACCAACACCACCCTGTTCGATGGCGCCGACGCCCAGAGCGTGCGCAATTTCTTCGACGAGATGATGGGCCTCGGCATTGAGGGCATGATGCTCTCGCCCGGCTACGCCTACGACAAGGCGCCCGACCAGACGCACTTCCTGGGACGCGCCCGCACGCGCCGCCTGTTCCGCGCGATCCTGTCGAACCGCCGTCCCGAATGGCGCTTCAACATGTCGCCGCTGTTCCTGGAATTTCTGATGGGCAAGCGCCACTACACCTGCACCCCGTGGGGCATGCCGACCTACAACATCTTCGGCTGGCAGAAGCCCTGCTACCTGCTGCAGGACGGTTATGCCGACACGTTCAGCGAATTGATGGCCGCCACGCACTGGGACAGCTACGGCACTGAATCCGGCAACCCGCAGTGCGCCAACTGCATGGTGCACAGCGGTTATGAAGCTTCGGCGGTCAACTACACGTTCGGCTCGTGGCGCGGCCTGTTCGAGACGGCGCGCGCGACGCTCTTCGGCAGCTACCGCGACCCGGCCGCGCTGGAACTGCTGAACGAGCCGGCCGATTCGCTGGTCCAGATTGAGCCGTCGGAACCGGTGCTCGAGGAAACCAACGCTTGAACCCCGACTCGCTGGAATTGGCTCCCGGCACGGAGCACCAGAAGTTCGAAGGCTGGGTACCACCGTTGGCCAGCGAAGCCGAAACGCGCGATGCGCTAGAAAAGGCCTTCGACTACCGCGGCGACATCACCATCACGCGTAAAGACGGATCGACCGTTGAGGGCTATCTGTTCGACCGCCGGCGCGGCGCGGGCTTAGAAGATTCCGTAGTGCGCCTGCTGCCTCGCGACAGCGATCAGAAGGTGACCATCGCCTACTCCGATATCGCCGCGCTGGCTTTTACCGGCCGCGACACGGCCGCCGGTAAAAGCTGGGAAGCCTGGGTCCGCAAGTACAAAGAAAAGCGCGCGGCGGGCGAAACCGGCATTCACATAGCCCCCGAAGCGCTGGATTAGTTTCGGCATGTGGGTACATGCTATTTTCAAGTCAACACGGGAATGAAAAATTCCTACCAAAATCGACTTGGCGAGGGCGCCTCAACTCGCGCCTATGCCCTTGAGGACGCTCTGTCAAAAGATCTGGCGAGTGTCGCTCAGGTTCGCCACGTCCTCACTCACCAACTAGCCCGATCACTTCTTGTGTGGATCGCGTTGGACGATTGCGGCTCCGACGTCCGAAAGCGTATTTACCAAAAAGAACTTGAACTGATTTCAGAATTTCCGGATGTGGAGTTTGATTTCAATCTTGTCCCGGCGCTGGGTCGCGATGCAGGGCAGATCGCCACTGACGCTCATGTCGTCTATTCGCGCATGATGCACAACAGTGAGGCGCAGCTCCGATCCGTAAGGCGTGCAATGTGATGAGCAAAAAACATATGGGTTCCGGCATTGATGAATTCCTCAAGCAGGAGGGCATCTTCGAAGATGCGCAAACTCAAGCCATCAAAGAGATCGCAGCGTGGCAAGTAGCCCAAGACGTAGCGAAAAAGATGATGTCGAAACTTTGCACGGCGCATGAAAACCAAACTTCCAGCTTGCAGCTTTTGCCACAAAAGCGAAGACGCAGTTGCGCATCTGTTTAGCTCGCCGGAAGATTATGTTCCGCGCGCTTACATCTGCAACGAATGCGTCGCTATTTGCTGTAGGGCTTTAACCACACAGAAGACATAAAAGCCTCGCGCCCTAAATCAGTTCCGGCTCGGACGCCCCGCCCACCCGCGCCGCCAGTATTCTTCGCACCTTCTTCGGCGAAATCGCCAGCCGCTGCGCCACCCGCGATATCTTGCGCCCTTCGCGCTCCCAAACCTTGGGAATCAGGATGGCGGCAAACTCTTCGCTGATCTGCTGGAAGCTCTTCTCCCCCACCAGCCCCTGCGACCATTCCCGCAGGATATGCTCCACGCTGCCCGCGCCCATCAGCCGGTTGTTGAGCGCCTGTAACTCGTCCCACACGTAATCGTGGTGCCCGTCGGGCTTCACCAGCGTGGCGGCCTGGTCGCTCAACTGGCGCGCGGCTTCGGGATTGTGGAAGTATTCGTTCACCAGCGTCATGCCGTGCCACGTCAGGGCGCGCGCCAGCAGCCGCTTGTTCTGGGTGTGGCGCGCGAAAGCCACGCCCTCGGCCGCATAATGCAGGGCCGCCTGGGCGTGCGCCGCGGGGTCGTCGTGCTCCTCGATGCCCTCCTCGAACTTGCCGTTCTCGACCATGCATTGCAGAATGCGGCCGCGCGCCATCAGGATGTAGTCGTGCTTCTCTTCGCCCAGGCGGTAGGCCTCGAGCGCGTCGGCTTCCGCCAGGTCCAGTTCGCCGCCATCGAAATACAGCGCGCCGCGGATCGAATGCACATTCCCCGCGCCGCGGTACTGGTGGTGCGCGCGGTGGATTTCAAGTGATTCCGCCAGGTTCCGCAGCGCGTCGGCCTTGAGCCGGTCCAACCGCTGTTTCTGGGCTTTCTGGGTGACGGATGGCGCCCCGGTCCGCTCCGAAGCCTGCTGACGGCGCGTGCGCTCGGCATCCATGCGCCGCCCGATATCGAGCGCGATCAGCCGCTGTACGAAGGCCATGTTGGCCAGCGAGCGCGCCAGGTTGGGGTGCCCCGTATCGCGCTGCTTGTAGGTCTCGATGGCGGCGGCGAAGTGCTGCAGCGCCTGATCGTAGCGGCCTTCGCGGCGCGCGATGCGGCCCAAGGCCGAGCGAATGTTGCCGAGGGTGATGAAATCGTCCGTGGCGCTCAGCACCGTCTCACTTTCCCGCAGCAGGCGCACCGCCTCGGCGTTGCGCCCCTTCTGAAAAATGATCCAGCTCTCGAGCACGCGCATCACCGCCGCCATCACGTCGAGACCCTGCGCCAGCGCCGCTTCCTCGCCCTTGACCGAGAACTGCAGCGCCTCCTCGTAGCCGCCCTTCTTGCGATAGCAGCGCGCCACCCAAAAGCTCGCGATTGCGTGCAGCGCCGGGTCGCGCACCTCGTCGCTCACCGATAGAACGAACTCGAAATGGCGCAAAGCACGGTCCGATTCCTCGTCGCGAACCGCTAAAAAGCCCTCGGCGACGCGCAGTTGGACGTACGCGCTGAGCGGGAGAACCGTCCGCATGGCCGCCGGCACGCGGGCGACCAGGTCGCGCAGCAGATCTTCGGCGTCGAAGCCTAAGTCCACCCATTGCGCCACATAGCCTAGAAACCGGACGGCATTGGGGTGCTCCGGGCGGAGCTCCGCCAGTTCCGGACGCAAGCGCTCCAGGCGGGCGATCCCCGCGCCAATCCTGCGGTGGACCACGTCGTCGCGCATTTGCTGCAGCAAGCTTTCGGTAATTTGCACGCAGCATGATTGTACAGTCCCGACGGCCCAAAGCCCTAGGTCAATTTGTCCTACTTGTACCCGGCGGCCGATTGGACTTTCGCTCCGCGGCCAAATTTTGTTTACTGAGGGCGTGGATCGCTCACGCCATATCATTGTTCTGCTAGGCCCTCCGGGCAGTGGCAAAGGCACGCACAGCGCGTTTTTGCGGGAACACCTCGGCATTCCATCCATTTCCACGGGGGAAATCCTCCGCGCCGAGGTGCAATCCCGCAGCGTTGTCGGCCGGCGGGTCGAGGCGGCCATGCGGGCGGGCAAACTCGTCAGCGACCATCTGGTGAACCGGATTGTGGCGTCGCGCATCGGTCACCGCGAGTTTCGCGGCGGCTTTCTGCTGGATGGCTACCCGCGCACGGCCGATCAGGCCGCTTTTCTGGATGGCCACCTGACCTGCATGGGCATGCCGGCGCCTTTAGTTTTGCACCTGGACTGTCCGGACGACGTGCTGGTGCAGCGCATGACTTCGCGGCGCTCCTGCGGCCACTGCGGGCGCCTCTACAACCTGCTATTCCACCCTCCGGCGCGCCCCGGCCGGTGCGACCACGACGATTCGCCGTTGCTGCAGCGACTGGATGATAGCGAAGCGGTAATCCGCACGCGGCTCGAAGCCTACCAGCGCGTGGCCGAACCTCTAATTGCCTGGTATCGCCCGGGCAACTATCACCGCCTCGACGCATCCCGCGGCGCGGCGCACCTGCACGCCCGGTTGCGGCAAATACTGGCGCCCGAAGCCGCCGTTTTAGCGAGCTCCGAGCTAGCCGTCGCTTAACCCGCAGCGTTCCAAACGTCGAGAAATTCCTGCGTCCCCGGCGGACGACCCCTCAGGCTGCCGCGCCGGGACATCCACCAGCAATTCCCAGTTTGCAGCCAGTGCGCCTGTACCAGGCAATAGGCCAGGATGGGGAGATAAAGTGCTCTGGCTACAAAACCTTTCGTAGCCAGAGCACTTTTGGGGCTTCGAAAAGTGATCAGACAACAAAGGCATTTGTAGCCAGAGCACTTTTGGGTTTGGCATGGGAGTTGCACGGTTTATTTACAGGAGCGTTCATATGTCTTTTGGAATGTACATGGTCGGGTTCATCGTGCTGGTGATCGGCTTGGCGATCGGCGCATTTCTACTGCATGTGCCTCAGATGTGGATCGGGGTCGGCGTCGTGGTGGCGATCGGGCTGGGGATTATGGTTGGCGTGACGTCAACGCGGCAAAAAGACACCAACTGAGGTAGACTGGACTAATTGATGATCCGTAAC
>DOZZ01000062.1:28965-29486 GCA_003517725.1 Bryobacterales bacterium
AAGAAGAAGCAGCACGAAGCCAAGAAAAAGCAGCACGTGGTGCAGGTGAAGGAGTTGAAGTTCCGGCCCAACACCGACGATCACGACTACGAATTTAAGAAAAACCACGCGATTCGGTTTCTCACCGAGGGCAACCGCGTGAAGGCCGTGGTGCAATTTCGCGGGCGCGAAATCGCGCATACTGACTTGGGTAAGAAGCTGCTGATCCGTTTTGCCGGCGACTTGACCGGCGTCGGCGTGGTTGAAGGTTCGCCGCGGCTCGAAGGCCGCAACGCTCATATTCTGATCAGTCCGTCGAAATCACTGAAACCGCCGCCGCCGAAGGAAACTTCGGAAACCAAGGCGGAATGAGCTCAGCCTCGCGTAGGTACCGGGAAACGGCGCGGCGTACCGGGTCCACCGGGGAATAAGAGCGCTGCCATCACTACGAATAGCAAGATCACGATTAATAAATATTCCTGGTCCATAGGCCCCTGGTAGGTTCGGATTAAACTCCCAGTGTAGCACTTCGCACAGTTTCA
>DOZZ01000062.1:29675-31914 GCA_003517725.1 Bryobacterales bacterium
ATGTTGTGCGCGTTCGCGCGCTGCAGCGTCAACTGATGCACCTCGAGCGCCTGCTTCATCATGGGCGTGGCATAGCGCCCCAAGTTGACGCCGAGGGCCAGTTCGACCGCATCGAAGGCCGCGATCTCTTCGCCGTCGATCTTCAGCGCATAGCGGCCCGGGTCAAGGCCCGTGACCTTCAGCATCTCGCGGTCCAGCGCATCGGCGATGCCCGAGGCCTTGGCGGCCAGGCTGACCAGGTTGTCTTTGTAGTCGATGGGCAGCGGCAGCGCGGCGTCCTGCTCGGTCCAGAACAGCTTCCTGACGTTGGTGACGCGCGTGTTCTCGGCTTTGGTCATGTGTCCCCCGGCGGCATCGATCTCGACGGAACTGACCAACGCCGGCGCGTGCCACGCATTCAGCAACGCCTCCGCCATCAGTAAATGCCCGGCGGGTCCGGGATGCACGCGGTCCGGGATCAACTTGCCCGCACTGGCCGCGTCGAGCGCCATGGCTTTTTTCAAATCGACCGTCACCGGCGTATTCAGGTCGGCGAAATCCAGATGGTCTTTCTCGGCCAGCTCATGCAGATAATCGCCGTATTTGATTAACACTGCGTTGTAGCCGCCTTCGAACTTGGGCGTCTGCGTCACGTCGTCATAGGGCGATGGTTTGATCAGCGTGATGCGCACGCCGGGGTCGGCTTTTTTCAATGTGTCGATAATGTGCTCGTAGCCCTTGGCGAATGTGTCGAAGAGGCCCTGGTCGTAGGGCTTGTAGCCGGCATCGTTCATGCCCAGCATAATGGTCACGACGGTCGGCTTATACGGCAGCACATCGCGTTGCAGCCGCACATCGACCCCCCCGCCGCCACCGCCCGTGACGCGGTCGCCGCCCCACCCGGAATGCACGAACGTGACGTTCATGTCGGGGAAGCGCGTCACCACATACGTTTCTACAAACGTGGTGTAGAGGCGCTGGTCGGTGATGCTGTCGCCGTAGAAGACGACGCGATCGCCGCTGTGAAGATAGAAAGGCTGACACCAAAGGGCCGCGGCGCCGGCGGCGAGTAACGCGCAAATTCGAAAAAGCATGGATTCGAGTCTATCGCATGTAGTTCAAATTCCGGCTTCGAATCCGGCCGGTTGTAGCGTGTGCCACCGTGTGGCGTGTTCATACGCCAGCGCCACGCGCGCCGGCGTGCCTTCATCATAAAGATGGCCCGTGAACACCAGGCTGCGCGGCCGCCCGTCGGTGAAGCCGCACGGAACGGCCAGTTGCGGATGGCCCGTGAGGTTCGTCAACAGCAGCAGCGGCGAATCGTAGGGCGTCACCAATACGTCCCAACTCTTCAGGTACTCCCCGAAGCGGTGCATCAAGAGGGTGCGGGCACGCTGCGCGCGCAGGTACTCGACAGCCGGAATGGCGCGAGCGGAGCGAAACTGATTAGGCCAATCGTAAGGCTTCTGCCCGGTCAGCCGATCGATGCCCCGGTTGCGCGTCAGGTCATCGAACGCGGTGGCGGCTTCGGCATCCAATATGATGCTGAGCGGCCCGGCGTCGAAATCGGGCAGCTCCGCCGCTTCCCAATCCACGCCCGAGCGCCGTAAGTCCGCCAACGCTTGCGTATAGACCGGGTGGTCTTCAGCCTTGGCGTTGTCAAATTCCGAATGCACCACGCCCACGCGCAACTTTTTCAGACTGCGCCGGGCATCGAAGCGAAACGGTATATCGCGGACGGTGGTGTCCTTGCCGTCGGGGCCGTGCAGCAGGTTCAGCACCAGCGCGCAGTCCTCGATCGAGCGCGCGATCGGCCCAACTTTATCCATGCTCCAGCTCAGTCCCATGGCGCCGTAGCGGCTGATCCGGCCATACGTGGGCCGCAAGCCGGCCACGCCGCAGCGCGTCGCGGGGCTGAGAATCGAGCCCAGGGTTTCGGTGCCCAGCCCAAACCCGACCAGCCCCGCGGCGCATGCCGAGGCCGATCCCGCGGACGAGCCGCTCGAAGTCTCGGCAGTCTTCCAAGGATTGCGTGTCAGGCCGCCAAACCATAGCCCGCCTTGCGCCAACGAGCCCATCGACAGCTTGGCCAGCATCACGGCGCCCGCACGGTGCAGGCGTTCCACCACGGTGGCGTCGGTTTCGATCCTCTGATCGCGGAACGGCTCGGCCCCCCACGTCGTCGGAATGCCTTTGGTCGCGAACAGATCTTTCGCGCCCCATGGCACGCCGGTCAGAGGGCCGCCGCGGCGCGACCGCA
>DOZZ01000282.1:0-294 GCA_003517725.1 Bryobacterales bacterium
CTTGGTCAGGTCCACCAGCGCCGCGCTAAACTGCGACGACGGGAATCCGTTCTTCAGTTGGAAAATGGTGCTGTTGTCGCCCTGCACTTTGCTCAATTGTGCGTCCACCACGAATGGCGGATTCAGCGCCAGAACCGACTCCGACCCGATGCGGTTCGCGTGCTGATAGAACAAGCCGTAGCCGCCGCGCAGTACCACCCGGTCCATCGGTTGATAACTGAAGCCAACCCGCGGCGCAAAATCATTCCTGTCGGGATGCACCAGCGAGCGCGAGTACCAATCCCCGCCGCTTGC
>DOZZ01000282.1:536-808 GCA_003517725.1 Bryobacterales bacterium
CCCTGCGGTGAGCGGATGTCCAGGAAGTTATCGCTCGCGTGGCGGTGCTCGTAGCCAAATTTGAAGCTATGCTCGCCCTTGATCCAGCTCAGCGTGTCCAGCACCTGCCACACCTGCGACACCTGGAACTGCGGCCGCCACGGCGACGAGCCCAGGCGCTGCAGCCCGTTGATGTTGATCGGCGGCAGGCCCGCCGCATTGGGGCTGTCCGGAATTCCGGTCAGGCCATAGTTACCGGCGAGCGACTTGCCCAGCGCCAGCCCGATCGGGTC
>DOZZ01000282.1:1008-8984 GCA_003517725.1 Bryobacterales bacterium
GATTTGCCGCGGATGCGGTATTGCGTCGCGAAGTTACCGTTGCCCGCGATGGGGTCGGAGGTCCAGGGCGGATCCTGGCGGTCCACCGTGTAATCGCTAACGCGCCCGAAGATCCGGTTATTCTGACTCAGGTTGTGATCCACCCGAACGTCGTATGAGTAAGTATCGTTGGGCAGCGAGTATTGAAACTGATAATTGGGCGCGCCAGTGAAACTGCCGGGCAGCCCCAGCCGCGCCACCGCCGACGGGATGTTGGGGTTCGGGAAAATCGCCAGCAGCTTGGCCCCCACCGGATCGATGCAGCTCGCCGCGATGATGTTGTTGCTGATGCAGCCGCTCTGGCCAGCGACGCCGGGATTGCTGAGAGTCTGCTTGAGTTCGCTGAAATTTCCCGCCTTCATCAGCGGCGTCGGCACCGTGGATGTGCTCGACGTGGCCTTGCGGCTGGTGAACTTCTGATAGTCGGCAAAGAAGAACGTACGGTTCTTGATCACCGGGCCGCCGAAGGTGCCGCCGTATTGATTCTGGCTGAAGCGTCCCCGCCGCGCTCCGTTAGCGTTGTTGAAAAAGGTGTTGGCGTCAAGTTTCGAGTTCCGCAGGAATTCCCACACGTCGCCGTGGAATCCGTTGGTGCCCGACTTGATGGTGGCGTTGATCACGGCGCCCGCCGAGGTTCCGAATTCGGCCGAATAGGTCCGCGTCTGCACCCGGAACTCCTGCAGCGCGTCGGGCGGCGGCTGTACCGCCTGTACCGAGCCTTCCTGCAGATTGGTCGAGCCCGAATTGTTATCGACTCCGTCCAGTGAAAAGTAGTTCTGCACCTCCAGGTTGCCGTTCGAGCTGAAGCGATCAGGCGCCATGTTGTTGCCGTTGGTGTAGTTCTTCTGAATGCCCGGCTCAAGCAGCGCCAGGTCCGCGTAGCGCCTGCCGTTCAGAGGCAGGTCGCGAATAGGCCGCTCGGCCACCACCCCGCCTACATCGGCAGTCTGGGTCTCGAGCAAAGGCGTGCCCGCCTGCACCTCAATGGTTTGTGCCGCGTCGCCAATCTTAAGGTCGAAATCGACCGAAGGGCGCGACTGAACCTCGATCGTCACGTCGTTCCGCTGTTGCGACGCAAAGCCCGTAGCCGACGCCTTCACGCTGTACGTTCCCGGAACCAGCGCATTGAACTGATACTCTCCCGCTTCATTGGTGGCGCTCGTCCGCGCCACGCCGGTCGCCGTGTTGGTCAGCGTAACCGAAGCATTTGGAACAGCTGCGCCCGTGGGATCGCGGACCGTACCTACAATCGAGCCGGTATCGATTTGGGCCAGCGCGGGAATAGCCAGCAGTAGAGCAAAGAGGGTGCGGACGATTTTATTCATGCGTTCTTCTCCTGGCTACGGTTAAGCTCTTGGAACGGGAACGGGCGAAGATCGTCATTTTATGGCACTCGGTTCCGGTGCGGGATGGACGCCTCCGAAGTCTCTGGGCTTGATTAAACAGAGTATGGAACGCGTGAGGTTTTGTCAACGGACCGAACCTGTGCGGCCGTCCCGTCCCTGCACCGTAATCTCCCGTTTGCGGAATTTGCTGTATCCTTCATTTTTGTAGCGGTGGAGTTCGCTCAATATGTCCGACGTTGATATCGCGCGTCTGGTTCACTCTTCACCCTCCGGGGAGATTGCCCATGCAAGCGTACCAACCAGCTAAATTGCTCCGTTTCCACTTTACCGAGCGGGACCGCTATAAGGGTAAGCCGCTCTACGAGGCAATCGTCGAAAAATGCCGGGAAATGAAAATGGCTGGTGCCACGGTATTTCGAGGTCTTGAAGGATACGGCGACACGGCTGAAATCCATCGGCCGCATGTCCTTACTCATGACCTCCCTATAATTGTGCAAATTGTAGATACAAACGATAACATCCAGCGGCTCCTGCCCGTTGTCGAGGACATGATGGACAAAGGACTCATTGCCATATCTGACGTAAGCACCGTCAGAACTCGCAAGTCCGAACCCGGTTGAGCCGCGAGGGTTTGAAGCAATGTTCGAAAGAATTCTCGTGGCGCACGGCGGCTCAAAAGGCATTATCGCGGCGCGCCGTTGGGACGGGTTACACTACGGTCTGCCGGCGCTGCCTTGCGTTCCTCGCGATCCGGAATGGTTCTTGACCGGTGGTATCTCATTCACTGTTAGACAGCGCAAATCCCGCCTACATCCCGCTTTCGATGCTGATCCTCTTCGCGGCAGCCAAGGGCATGGCCGAATTGGCGGAGCGCTTAGGGCAGCCCGGCATCGTTGGCGAGATACTGGCCGGCGTCCTGATTGGACCCAGCGTCTTCGGGTGGTTGCAGCCCAGCGACTTTTTGAGCGCTCTGTCGCAATTGGGCGCCTTGTTCCTGCTCTTCCGCGTCGGTCTGGAAGTAAAATCCTCGGAGCTCTTGAAAGTGGGGGGCACCGCGGCGCTGGTCGCGTCTTCCGGCGTCGTCGTACCGTTCCTGATGGGTTGGGGCATCCTGCTGCTGTGGGGCGGCTCACGCTACGAAGCCATTTTCGTGGGTGCTTCGATGGTTGCCACCAGCGTTGGCATCACCGCGCAGGTGCTCTCCGCCCATGGCCTGTTGCACGTCATTTCGAGCAAGATCATCCTGGCCGCCGCCGTCATCGACGACGTGCTGGGGCTGCTGGTCCTGGCCGTCGTCAGCAGTGCCACGCGTGGCCACCTGCACTGGGTCGAACTCGGCCTTACCGCATTGCTGGCCGCCGGTTTCACAATCGTGGTGGCGCGCTGGGGCACCCGCACCATGCAGGCTATTACGCCGCTGGTCGAGACCTCGCTGCGCATCGCCGAAGCCCAATTCGTGATCGCGATGCTGCTGCTGTTTGGCCTGGCGGCGCTGGCCGTTTACGCCGGGGTCGCGGCCATCATTGGCGCGTTTCTCGCCGGCATGGCCCTGGCCGACAGCACCGGCCGCCGCGTGCACGATCTGGCGCAGGGCGTGGGAGAACTGCTGGTGCCGTTCTTTTTGGCCGGCATTGGCCTGAAGGTCAGCCTGTCGGTTTTCTCCGAAGCATCGACGGCGCTTCTGGCGGGCGTCATTCTGCTGGCCGCCATCGCTTCGAAATTTATCGGCTGCGGCCTGGGCGCCGCGCGCCTGGGACGCACCGAAGCCATTCGCATCGGCGTCGGCATGATCCCGCGCGGCGAGGTAGGGATGGTAGTCGCGCAGTTAGGACTCGCGATGGGCGTGATCCAGCAGAATATCTACAGCATCGTAGTCTTCATGTCGCTAGTTACAACCATCGTGACTCCCCTATTGATTAGGTTAGCCTACAAAGGATTGCTGCGCCCATCCGAAGAAGATACCTTTCGCGTGGGCTGAATGCCGCACGGCCTTATTCACTTTCGAGCTTACTCCGTCATCCCGCCCGATTTTTTAACCAATACCCGCATCCTGACAACTCCCACTGGTTGCCCACCCGCGTCCGCGCTCCACACCAACTCCTGCCACTGATCCTGCCCGCCAGCCGGAGCCATAACTTCCACGCGCAGCGGATAAGCCTCACCCGGCCGCACGGGATAGCTGTCGTACGCCGTTTTGTCGATCCATTCCGCCGGCAGCCTCGAGCGTAGCTTCACCGTTATCTCCGCCCCGGTGTTATTCCAAATAAACAGCGGCGCGCTGAGCATATGGCCAAATCCCACGCTAGCCTCAGGCACGGGAATCAAGCCGGCCAGGTTATCAAGGCCGTGTACTTTCCAGAAACCGGAATAGAAAGCCCATGGCCCCCCGATCTCGAACTCCACTGCCGGACGCCCGCCTCCCGGCAGAGTCCGCGGCGGCGAGTAGGCAGGTTTTTGACTAACCCCTTCAAATACATCTCCCGTGACTGCGCCGCCTACCAACGACTTCCCGAAAATCAAACGCATCGGATATTCGAATGCCCTCAAATCGTTAGCCGCAAACGCCTGAGTCGCCAGGTAACCCTCTTGTGTGAGGTAGAACAGCTGTTGCTCGGCGTTCAGCCGCGCATAAGACTTATGGCGCGACGCGGACACGTCGGTGTTTGAGTAAGTAGGGCCGTGTCCATCCAGGAAGTTTTTCCGGAATGGCGATAAGTCCCGCGAATCGTGCCAGTACGGACCGAAGTCTTCAAACGCGTCGGTCGCGAAGTAAAGCTTCTTACACTGCCACGGGAGCAGGCCCTCCGTCAGGTTAGACATGCCGGTGCGATTGCGCGCGGGCCACACTTGTTCGGCAAACTGCGTGCGATCGCCGGCCAGGTCGAACGCTTCGGTGGCCAGCACGCCCGCCGCCTGGTGGTCGCCATGATTCTCGCCAACCACGTAATCCGGCAGCCAGGTCAGTATCACCTCCGGCCGCGTGAGCCGCACCAGCCGCACCATCTCCTCCAGCATGTGTCCATGCCCCCAGCGGTCGAGCGAGCGCAGGGGATCCTGGCCCGGCGTGTCATGGCCGCCCAGAAACCAGACGTTCTCAATACCCAGCGAGGCCAGCGCGCGGCGCGCCTCAATAATGCGCATCTGGCCGAGCGCCGCCCCCGCTTCATTCCCGACGGCGTTGCCGCCGCCATCGCCCGGCGTGCAGTAGATCACGGCAATGCGTTTGTGCTGGTCCAGGCTGGCGCGCGCCAGATATCCGCCGATCACGACATCGTCGTCCGGATGCGCCACAATCAGCAGCAGGTCGGCCTTATAACGCTCGTCGGGAGCCAGCAGCGGCGGCGCCGTCGCCCCGGCGCCGTGCATCCGGCACACAAAAACCAGTACCGCGAGAAGGGTGACTTTGTTCGACATGAATCGGTTAATGTATCACCGAAGCAGTGCCCCTTACCGGGTCACGCGGCGTTCCGGCCGCGGCGCCGCCGGACTGAAGCAGGTCAGGCGCAGTTCGGTCATGCTTCCCGCCACTCCCGCCAACACGCGATCCACGATTGCACGCACCGGATCTGGCGCGCCGGCGGCTCGCAGGTTCAGCAAAAGGTGGTGCCGCGCGCAGGGCGAGGCGTCCAGCGCGCCTTCCACCTCGGGCTCCTGCCCGCCGCCGCAGATCGCTGCCTTCAGGAAGCCGCTGGGCGCGTGGTCTGTCGCCTTCAGGTGCACAATCCCAATCCCCGCGGCGCTCAGTTCCTGATCGAGCCGATCGATCAACGGACCAAGCACCATCGCGGGTGACCGCGGTGGCACACTCTCGATCACTAGCTCGGCATTCAGCCACGCCAGTGCCGCTTCCGCGCGGGCATATTCGTTGTAGTCGATCTCCAGCAGCGTCTGGCCCGCCGCGATCCGCCCCGACAGCACTTCGTCGAGCCACGCCGCCACGCCCTGTCCCGTGCGCGCGCTTAACTTCCGAGCCGGCATTCCCGCCAGTTCCGGTAACTCCGGGTGCAAATCCGACTTCGTCCAGCACACCAGGTCGGCCTCCTGCAGTTGCTTCCGGAACAGGAAAGCCATGTGCGGATTGGCATCGGCGGCCAGCAGTTCGCGCGCCCGCAGGGGATCGGCCAGCACGCTAAACGGCGCAAGCCGGAAAGCGTCGCGAAACGTCTCTTCGATGGGCCGCAGGAGAGTGGCCGAGATGTCCGTACAACTACCGACCGGTTCGGCGAAGATGACCTCGGGCGCGTGCACGCGCAGCGCTTCGGCAGCTTCGATCAATTCGGAAAAGCGGCAACAGAAGCACCCGCCCGTCACTTCGCCCGCCGGCACACCCGCGGTTTGCGCCAGGCTGGTGTCGACCAACGCGTCGCCCTGATCGTTCAGGATCACGGCGCTACGCACGCCCCGCCGCGCCAGTTCCCGCGCCGCCGCCAGAATTAGCGTAGTCTTGCCGGCGCCCAGAAACCCTCCGACAAATACCAAATGGGGAGCACTCAAACTCGTCTCTACCGGTCGAGCATTGGCGAGCAGCACGGCGTTTCGACCGGCTTGGGTTCCATCAGCTCGGAGCGCGTCAAATCCGGATCGTACATGTTGAGCTGCCATTTGCCATCGCGCCCGATCTTGGGCGGCTGCGAAATCTGCACGCCGCGCGCCACCAGCCCTTTGTAACTGGCATCCACGCTCGGCACGCCCAGCGCCAGATGGTTCAGCACGCCGCGGCTCTTCGGCGTCAAATTGGTCGACTTCAGCATGTACTCCAGCCAATCGCTTCCATCCGGCACGCGCATGTCGACCCAGTCGGTCTGGACGTCCTTCATGCCGCCGTGCCACATCTCCCGAAAGCCCAGCACGTCTTTATAGAAGCGATCGGCCGCCGCACGGTCCTTCACGGTTACGCCCACGTGGATGATATGGTCCGAGACGCGCGTGGCGGGCAGAAACTTGCCGAAGTTGGTCGAGTGCAGCGACCCCGGCATGTACTGCACAAACTCCACATTGTGGCCATCGGGATCCTTCAGCATCATGCTGACGTTGCCGTCGAGCCCCGGCTTCAGCGCCGCCGGCACCTTCACGTCGTGCGCCGCCAGGTAATCGCGCAACTGCTGGATGTTAGTGGTCTCGAAGGCGATGTGCGACAGCCGGTCCTCCTCCTCGCTCTTCAACTCGGGAAATACCTCGATGTACTGATGGTCGTTTACCTTGAAATACGTCAGCATCAAGCCGCCCGTGGGTTTGTCCAGCGTGAAGGGTTCCTGGAAGCCGAGGTCGTGCCCGTAAAAGCTGCGAGCGGCCGCCATGTCTTTGGTTTTCAGGCCGATGTGCGCCACGCCGATGATGGGAGGCCGTTGCGGCGTCTGGGCCAGAATCGGCCCGCGGCCCGCGGCGGCCAGCGCCAGGGCCAGCACAACTTCAATTCTTCGCATGTGTTTGAGTATCCTATAAAGACGTAGCATGGGCCTTCGCACTATCAGACTCGCGATGCGGCTGGTCCTGGGGGCTTTGGCGGGCTCGAGCACCGCGGCGCCACAGGCTGCTGTCGAGTATGCCGCCAAGGCGTCGGCCGGCGCCGTTTCGTCGGCGGCCGGCGATCTCCAAATGGGCGTCTGCCGTGTGGATGCGTCGCTGATCCAATGCATGCACGACTACTATCCCGACACTTTCAAAGTCTGCGTCGTGGGCCTTGGCGCGATTCTGATCGCGATCATCATGCGCACTCTCCGTGCGACCCGCTAAGTCAAAGTCGCGACTCGAACTTGGACTTCTGATAGTGTCACGCGGACAAAGCCAATTTCTGGAGCGCCGAAACTGGAGTTTTCCTTTTGTTTTGTTCAGCGGAGTCCGCGAAGGGCACCGAAACGCAGTATGATTTTGCGGAACGAACCCAATGTCGCGGCGAAGGCGAATGCACGGCGCCGGTTTAGACATGGCCGGGAAATTCCGGTTGCAGAGAGGTATGAGAGAACGGACATAGTTATGTGGCTCCTGGAGTGAGAATACAGAGCAGGCCGGGCTTGTCGAGCCGGCGGAGGGTGCAAGTTGTTGGACAGGAACGGGAAATATCGTGGGATTGGCGGGGACGTTCGCGCCGTCTTAACGCGTAATGATGGGATCGTTCCCATAGACACGATCTACGTTGTGCGGGGTGATCAGCCGATGGCGGGTGAAAACCGCGGGAGGCACCTGGCGCTTGGCCAGAATATCCAGGGCCAGCCGGATCGATTCCTCGCCATATTGTTCCGGGAAAAAGGCCACGGAACCGATCATGCGCGTTCGCGGTCTCCGCATCTCCTCACGCGCTTCGAGGATCGCGCCCTGCCCCACGACGGCGCAGCTGTCGGCAATACCGGCTTCTTCGAAGGCCCGCAAGGCGCCCAGTGAGCAGGTGTCGTTGATGCCTGTGATCAGCGCGCATTGGGGCCGCAGCGTTCGCAAATGCGCGCGCGTCACCGCAAGGCTGCGGCGAAACGAATCGTTGCCCTCCAGACGCACCACCTGCGAGTCGGCGAACTTGGGAAGGGTCTCGCGTATACCCTCGAGCGCGCCGGTGAGCCGCAGTTGCGGGAGAGGCCCGGCCGAAGCCAATCCGATCAG
>DOZZ01000282.1:9122-10916 GCA_003517725.1 Bryobacterales bacterium
GCGTCGTAGTTATTGGCCCCGAAATAGGTTGCTCCCGGATGAGGAATGCCGATCGCGATCATCGGAATGTTGGCCTTCTGGAAAGTGGTGGAGATCATGGGCGCGACGGAGTCGAAGGTCTGAAACTCGATGACGATGTCCACGCCCTCCTGCACCAGACGGGCGGCATTCTTGAGGGCTGTCTTCGCGCTGAAATGGTTGTCCATGAACACCAGCTCGACCCCGGCGGTTATGGCGGCGCGCCGGATGCTGGCCGTGACTTCGTGCGCGAAAGAGGAATCTTCCGTCTGCGATGCGTAGCCGATTTTGACGCGGCCCCGGCGCGCCACGCGAATGACCGAACTGTAGCGATGCTGCGAGGCATGTTCCACGAACCCCGCGGCGACCAGTGTCGCGAGCAGCCGTGACACCGTGGCTTTGTGGATGCCGGTACTGGCGGCAATATCGCGAACCCGCAGCAGGTGGCCTTCGCCTTCGAAGGCTTTTAGGATTTCACAGGCTCGCAAAACAGAGTTCACGTCTGGCATTCGACTTGTCTCGCACAATGAGACATAGCACACTACGCTCCACAAATTCAACCTTAAGCGAGTCAACTACATGGGGGCGGAACGTCTCATTTTGCGAGATGTTATTTTGTTTTCAACGTCATCTTGGGGATATCCCGGAAATCGAGCAAACTTAGGAGACGCATGCGCGCCAGCTTGTTGATTTTATTGTGGACGACCTGGGCCACGGGAGCGGTTCCGGACAAGGTTGATTTCGCGAAGGACATTCAACCGCTGTTACAGTCCCGCTGCTACGGCTGCCACGGCTCGCGGCAGCAGATGAGCGGACTGCGTCTGGACGCGAAAGACGCGGCCACTCGAGGCGGCTATTCCGGGCCGCTGTTCCAGGCGGGAGATAGCTCGCATAGCACCATCATTCACCGCGTGTCCGGCGACAAAGGCTTTGCCGCCATGCCGCCAATCGGCCAAAGGCTCACGCCAGAGCAAATAGCTCTGCTGCGGGCGTGGATCGACCAGGGCGCCAGCTGGCCCGATACGGGCGCGGCAATCACGACGGCGCGGAAGAGTTCACACTGGGCGTTCCAGCCCATCGCGCATCCGGCGGCGCCGAAGGTCGTCAATTCGGCATGGGTTCGCAATCCGGTGGATGCCTTCGTATTGGCCCGGCTGGAGCACGAGAAGATCGCTCCCGCGCCCGAAGCCGCCAAGCACACGCTGCTGCGGCGGGTGAGCCTGGACCTGACTGGCCTGCCGCCCACGACCGCGGAATTGGACGCTTTTATCGCCGATCAACGCCCCGATGCTTATGAACGGCAAGTCGACCGCCTGCTGGCCTCGCGGCACTTCGGGGAAAAGTGGGCGCGTCATTGGCTGGATCTGGCGCGCTACGCCGATAGCGACGGCTACGAAAAAGATTGGGTGCGTCCGTGGGCGTGGCGCTACCGGCAATGGGTGATCGACGCGATCAATCGCGATAGACCGTTCGATGAGTTCACCATCGAACAGATCGCCGGGGATTTGCTGCCGAATGCCACGCCAGACCAGAAGATCGCCACTGGATTTCATCGCAACACGCTCACCAATCGGGAGGGCGGCGTGGATAACGCGCAGTTCCGTTTCGAGAATACCGTGGACCGCGCCAGCACGGTCGGCAGCGTCTGGCTGGGCTTGACGGTGGGCTGCGCCCAGTGCCACGACCACAAGTTCGACCCCATCCCAACGCGCGATTACTACTCGCTGCACGGCGTCTTCGCCAGCTCGAACGAGCCGGCCGAGTTGCCGCTGTTGC
>DOZZ01000107.1 GCA_003517725.1 Bryobacterales bacterium
CCGTCTTCAAAAGAGCAGCCACTCGAAATGCTGCGGGCCAGACCCCCCAGCATGCCGGCGGCTTCGAGCTCCGCCGTGGTGGCTTGGAACACGGCTTCGGGCGACTTGAATTTCTGGATCAACTGCGCGGCGCGGCGCATGCCGAGCCCCGGCACCATCTTTAACGCGAGCCAGTGCAGCTCTTCTTCACGAGTCAGTTCGCGGACGGCAGGCATGCATCTCCTAAGATGGAGGGTGCCGCCGCGCGGCGCGAAATCTCCATGAAGCGTGAACCCGATTTTTTCGAGGGGCATGACCCGCAGCTGATCTACATCGCCAAACGCCTGGACGACGCGCTGCAGTTGGAAGACACGCTGACCCGCGCGGGGGTGGATTATGGCGTGGAGGCGGACCAGTTCACAGCCGGCGTAATTTTTCGCGGCGAACGCGTGGGCGCCTTCTTCTATGTGCTTCCAAAAGACTTAGACGCCGCCATCGAGACGTTGCGGGCGCATGGTTACAAGCCGGCACGCCTGAATTAGACCGGCGCCGTTCTATGCTGTCGGCGGGTAGGCGAGTTGCGCCAGCCCGCACCCTCCTAAGGACCTTCTAATAATGCTTTTTACAGACGTGGCCGGCTGCCTGGGCAAGCATCCTCCAAAGCACGACGCCCGCACCTTGTCGTTGACGAACTACCTGCGGCCGGGAAAACTGCCGCCGGCGCCGGCGACCGTGGATTTCTGGTCGAAGGTGAGCGACTGGCCGATGCTCGGCAACGATCAGTTAGGCGACTGCACGGTGGCGGCCGCGGGCCACATGATCGAGCAGTGGACCAGCTACGCGGGCACGGCATTCACGCCCTCGGACGCCGAAGTGGTCGAAGCCTACTCGGCGGTGAGCGGGTACGACGCGGCGACCGGCGAGAACGATCACGGCGCCGCGATGCTGGACGTGTTGAACTACTGGCGCAAGCAGGGCGTCGCGCAGCATCGTATTCTGGGCTATACGGCGCTGGGATCGACCGCCGGTGCTTCGGTGCGCGAAGCGATCTACCTGTTCGGCAGTTTGTACACGGGCTTCAATCTGCCGCGCAGCGCGCAACAGCAGACCGTGTGGGACGTGATCTCCGTGGGTGACACCGAACCCGGTTCCTGGGGCGGCCACGCGGTGCCGCTGGTGGGCTACGATGCGGACGGCCTGGTAGCGGTAACGTGGGGCGGCCTGAAGCGCCTGACGTGGGCCTTTCTAGACACCTATTGCGACGAGGCGTTCGCGGTACTGAGCAACGACTTCATTAACCAGACCACGCGCGTGAATCCCGATAATTTCAACTTGCTGGCACTGCAACGGGACTTGCGGATTCTGCGCTAGTCGGGGTTGACAAGTGTTAAGCTACAGGCTACAGCCTGCTGGTGAAAATACGAAGCTTCATCCATAAGGGCCTGAAGCGGCTCTACACGGAAGACAGCGCGAAAGGCGTTCCGCCCGACACGGTGGGCAAGGTGCGCAAAATATTCGCCTTCCTTGACGACATGCAGGACCCGGAAGAACTGCGGGCGCTCACGGCGTGGAAGGTGCACACTCTAACCGGCGACCGCGGAGGCACGTGGAGCCTGAGCGTGACCGGTAACCGCCGTTTAACGTTTCTTATTGACCCTGCGGAGCGCGAGATCCGCGATATGAATTTGGAAGACTACCACTGACAACGGAGCAAAGAACCATGCCCATGAAGAACCCACCGCATCCAGGCGATTTTATTCGAACCGAGATTGTCGAACCTGCCGGCCTCTCGGTGACCGACGCCGCGAAGGCCCTTCAGGTGTCCCGGCCTGCCCTGTCCAGTTTGCTTAATAGTAAGGCCGACCTATCCGGAGAGATGGCGCTACGCATTGAGAAGGCCTTCGGCGTGAAAATGGATACCCTCATGCGGATGCAGTCGTCCTACGATATCGCGCAAACGCGCAAGCGCGAGAAGACGATACGGGTCCGCCGCATTCGTCAGCCGGCTACAACTTAGAGTCGCGTTACGTCCAGCCACTCCATCTCGCCATCCACCCCGCCGATGACCTGCGCGGTGTGCTGGTACGCCAGCAGATCGCCCGTAACGAAGTGGCGTATATTTCCCGCCATGCCGCCGTTGGAGGCCGGCAGTGCCGCGCCCACCACCTCGGCGGTGACCTGCGCGCTCTCGACCAGCGTGACCCCGCTGCCCAGCACGCGCTGGATCACGGGCGCCAGCATCGGGTAATGCGTGCAGCCAAGAATCAGCGTGTCGATCGCGGGATGCGCGGCCAAGTAATGGCGGGCCATCAGCTCCGCTTCATACGACTGGCTCAGGCCTTCTTCCACAATCGAAACAAATAGCGGGCAAGGCTGCGCCCACACCTGCAGTCCCAGCGCTTCCAACCGCTTCTGGTAAGCCCCGCTCTGGATCGCCCCCGGTGTCCCGATTACACCTACGCGCCCGCTGCGAGTCACGCGGCGCGCGGCTTCAACACCCGGTTCGATGACGCCCCAGACCGGTACCGGCGCCCTTTCGGCCAACTGCGGCAGCGCCGCGGCCGAGGCCGTGTTGCACGCAACCACCACTCCGCCTACATCATGTTGCAGCAGAAAATTGGTGATGCCGGCGGCAAAGGCCTGCACCATTTCGCGCGGCTTGCGGCCGTAGGGCACACGCGCGGTGTCGGCGAAGTAGAGAAAATCTCGGCCCGGCAGTTTGCGGCGCAGCGCTTTGAGTACGGTGAGCCCGCCGACTCCGGAGTCGAAGACGCCGATGGGACGTAGGGTTGACATGTCTCGATTAGATTTCGGAGAGCTCGAAAGGCCCGGTGGCGCGCAACTGTTGGGCGCGCTCTTCGGCTACCGTGTCGTTGAGAAAAGTGCCGGCTCCGCTTTCAACGCCGGCCAGAAATTTGATTTTGGTCGCGCTCCTCTGGATCGGAAAAAACTCGATGTGCAACAGAAAGTACGGATGCTCGCCGCGCGGCGGCTGCTGGCGCACCAGCATCATCAGGGGCATGGGAAAGCCGAACAGGTTGTCGTACTTCATGCGAACCAATTTAATCAGCGTGGCCAACTCAGTTTTTTCCGCGTCGCCGAGGTCGCTCAATTGGCGCGCGTCGCGGCGCGGGTAAATCTGCATCTCGCCCGGCCAGCGTGCCGCGAACGGCACAAACGCGAAGAAATGTTCGGTCTCTTTGACGATACGGCGGTTCGCCTTCAGTTCTTCCGATCCGACATGTCGAAACAGATTCTCACCGGTGGCTTGGAAGTGGTCCTGGGCCGCCGAAAGCTCGCGCTGAATCAGCGGCGGCGTGAACGGAAACGCGTAAATCTGGCCATGCGGATGCGGCATGGTCACGCCGATGGCCTCGCCCGTGTTCTCAAATATGTAGACGCACTCGATCAGCGGATTAGCCTGCAATTCGGCCGTGCGCGCCACCCACGCATCGAGCACCAGGCGCCAATGTTCCCTGGTCATCTGGGACGGCGTCAGATTGTGATCCTGGTGATAGATCACGACGTCGCA
>DOZZ01000292.1:0-230 GCA_003517725.1 Bryobacterales bacterium
ACGGCTACTCCGAGGGCATCGCGCTCGACTCAGCCGGGCATGTCAGCGAAGGCTCGGGTGAAAATCTCTTCGTGGTGCGCGACGGCAAGATCATCACGCCGCCGCTGGGCGCCTCCGTGCTCCCCGGCATCACCCGCGATTCCGTGCTGCAACTGGCCCGCGACCGCCACATCCCCATCGTCGAAACCACCATCCCGCGCGAACTGCTCTACATCGCCGACGAAGTGTTC
>DOZZ01000292.1:270-4242 GCA_003517725.1 Bryobacterales bacterium
CTCCGGAATTCTCAATGGAATCACCCGCGATTGCGTGATCCGCCTCGCGCGCGACATGGAAGTCGAGGTGGTGGAGACGTCTATCCCGCGCGAGATGCTCTACATCGCCGATGAAGTGTTCTTCACCGGCACCGCCGCCGAAGTGACGCCCATCCGCTCGGTCGATCGCATCAGGATCGGCAGCGGCCATCGCGGCCCCATCACCGAGACGCTGCAGAAAGACTTTTTCGCGATTGTCAACGGCGCCGTCCCCGACCGCCATGGCTGGCTCTCGCCGGTCGAAGTGCGCCAGCCCGTGGCATAATTCGGCTGGCGCGCTTGGAGGAGCCCGATGAGGATAGGAAGTTGCGGCTTGACCCTGGGTCACTCTCCCCCGAGAATTTAACCTCGTGGGCCCCGCCGCGTCGCTTCCCTCTGAGTTGCTCTAAGTTTTACCAGATGCCGCGGGCCCGGGCTTTCGACTTTCCACAGGTTTGTGGCGTCGCAAATAGAACGGGTTGGCGGCCCGCCGGTGTTAATTTGATGTGCATAAAACGGTGATCCCATGATTTGTTCTCAGAGTCGTTGTTCTGGTACCGATGCCTTAAGCGGGCGCATCGTCGAAGTCACGTTCGGCGAACGCATCGAAACCGTCGCGCCAACCGCGAACGCAGGCAATTTCTTGGCGCCCGCCTTCATCGATGTTCAGGTCAACGGCTTTGCCGGCGTGGACTTCAACGATCCCGCTACCACGCACGAGGCCATCTCGCGCGCCACCCGCGCCATCCGCGCCACCGGCGTGGCGCGCTACTTCCCCACCGTCATCACGGGCTCGCCGCAAAACATGACGGCCTCGCTACGCAACCTCGCTTTGGCCGCCGAAAGCATTCCCGAACGCCACTCGATTGCCGGTTTCCACGTCGAAGGCCCTCACATCGCGCCAGAGGATGGGCCCCGCGGCGCGCATCCGCTCGAGTGGGTGTGCCCGCCCGATCTCGATCTATTCCAGCGTCTCCAGGAGGCTGCCGGGGGCCGCATCCGTCTGCTCACCGTTTCGCCGCACTGGCCCGGCGCTCCGGCCTACATCGAGGCGCTGGTGCAGCGCGACGTCACGGTCAGCATCGGCCACACCGGCGCCAGCGCCGAGCAGCTTGACGCGGCCGTGCGCGCCGGTGCCAGCATGTCGACGCACATCGGCAACGGCGCGCATCAGGTGCTGCGCCGCCATCCCAATTACCTCTGGGAGCAACTGGCCGACGACCGCCTGACCGCAGGCTTGATCGTCGACGGCATCCACCTCGGCGCGGCGTTTCTCAAAGTGGCCCTGCGTGCCAAAACCCCGGCTCGCGCGCTGCTAGTGACCGATGCCAGCGCGCCGGCCGGCTGCGCGCCCGGCCGCTACCACCTGGGGCACCAGGTGGTTGACCTGACCGCCGACGGCCGCATCGTGCTCGCCGGTCAGGATCGACTGGCGGGCGCCGCGCTGCGCATGGACGATGCCATCAGCAACGTCATGGCGATGGCGGGCATCCCGCTGCCCGATGCCCTGGCCATGGCCACCATCATTCCGGCCCGCGCCTGCCGTATTCACGGTCGCGAAAACGGATTGGCGCCCGGCGACGCCGCGGACATCGTGGAATTCTCAATCGCCTCGGGGCGAATCAAGGTAACGGGACTTTATATCGATGGCGAGAAGGTCGCGATTTGAAGTACTTCGTTGAGTGAGCCCTGCCGATAGCCGGCCAGGTCGAGCGTCACGTAGCGATAGCCCAGCTGCCTGAAGATTTGCGTAAGCTGCCCGGCCATCTCCATCGACAGCGCCAGCGGCATCTCTTCGCGCGCCACTTCGATGCGCACCAGATCGCCATGGAAGCGCGTCCGAAACTGGCGGAAGCCGAGCGCCTTCAATTCTTCTTCACCGGCTTCCACCTGCTTGATGTTTTCGATCGTCACGGGCGTGCCGTAAGGAATACGAGAGCTCAGGCACGCCGCCGCGGGACGGTCCCAGGTGGTCAGCCCCGCCTGCCGCGACAGCTCGCGAATCTCGGCTTTGGTCAACCCGGCATCCGCCAGCGGCGCATTCACGCGATGCTGTGCCGCGGCCTTCAGCCCCGGCCGGTAATCGCCCAGGTCATCCTGGTTCACGCCATAGACGATGTGCGCAATGCCCCGCTCCGCGCCGAGTTCTTCCAGGCGGTTGAACAGCTCATCTTTGCAGTGGAAGCAGCGGTTGGTGTCGTTCTTGGCGTAGTCGGGATTATCGAATTCGCGGGTGGCAATGTACTCATGGCGAATTTGAAAATCGCGCGCGAACTGTTCGGCATCGCGCTTATGCGAAGTTGGGATGGAGGGCGAATCGGCGGTAACGGCGAGCGCATGGTCACCCAGCACCTGACGCGCGGCCCAGGCCAAATACGCCGAGTCGGCGCCGCCCGAGTACGCCACCATCACGGCGCCCATGCCACGCAACAATTCGAAGAGCCGATCCTGTTTCTCGCGCAGATCCACTTCGCTGCCGAGATTGACTAATGCCGCCATAGATTCATTATACGGCGACGCCAGAACCGCTGGCTGTGCAGGCATTTCACGGGAGCGCTGCTGCTGGATGCCGATGAGGTTGACCCAGCACTTCGGCCATGAAACAGCCCGACGGAGGTGGCTAGGTGTATATTGAACGCTGGCGAGGATGCCAAAATGGAAATTTTGGTTTTATTACACAGGAGCAACCGAATTGCAAAGACGCCATTTCTTGGGTTCATCACTTGCCGCCGCGGCACTTGGGGTCGACGCATCGACCAATCTTCGGGGACAGCAGCCCTCAGGGGAAAAGAATCGAGAGTACTACGAACTGCGCCGTTATCACCTCCAGTCGGGGCCACACACAAAACTCACGGAGGGTTTTCTGGCAGAAGCGCTCCTGCCTGGACTGAACCGTCTGGGGATCAAGCCGGTGGGAGTGTTCAGACTCGACATCGGTGTGGAAACGCCCTCGCTATATGTACTGATCCCAAGCACCTCAGTCGAGACTCTCGTTACCGCTGAATTCCGCTTAAGAAATGACGAGGAATACCTCAAAGCGGGAGAAAAGTTTTTGAATGCGCCTGCGAAAGACGTGACTTACGCGCGCATTGAAAGCTCGCTGATGATCGCCTTTGAGGGTTGGCCTAAACTCACTGTGCCGCCTATCACATCCCAACACGGCTCGCGTGTCTTTGAGCTGCGAACTTACGAGAGCTCCAGCAATCAAGACCACAGGAGAAAGGTCGAGATGTTCCACAGCGGCGAGTTCGATATTTTTCAGAAGGCCGGATTCTGGGAGATATTCTACGGCGATACGCTGATTGGATCTCGATTGCCGAATTTGACGTATATGTTGGGCTTCCCGGATCTGGCAGAGCGCAACTCGAAATGGAAGGCCTTCGGCTCTGATCCCGAATGGAAGAAACTGATTAGTTCGCCAAAATTCAATTTCGAAGATATCGTTTCGAACATAACGAATCTTATTCTGAGCCCAACATCGTACTCGCAGATCTGAAGCAGTCTGAGGGTCCTGTTGGCATTGAAAGAAGAGCCAGGCGGGAGGGGCAGGTGTCGGCCGTACCCCTTGTAGTGAGATCGCGAACTGGAGTGCCAAGCCATCGCAGCGCATCCGCCTCGTCTCTACTAGGGTCTTGTCGATGCCCTCACGTAAAGGGAAATTTTCCTCGGCGCTCCGGGGATTGCGGTAGCCGCGCCGTGCGGCCCATCGTTGTTTGTGGGCTGCACAGCTTGAGGGCGAACGCTCGAGAATTTTCCCAACGAGAGTCTTTTTTGCGAAACTGGCTGCTATGGTTTCCTGGGCTGCATGGCTGGCACTGGCCGGCGTTATTGGAGCGTTCATCTATCCGCCCGCGCGGCGTTCGGGTCAGGTTGATACTTATTTTGGCGAGAAAGTCGCCGACCCTTACCGTTGGCTCGAAGACACCGACTCGCCCGAGACGCGCGCCTGGATCG
>DOZZ01000316.1:0-8345 GCA_003517725.1 Bryobacterales bacterium
TGCGGCGCCTGCACCGTGATCATCAACAACAAAGTGGCGTATTCCTGCACGGTGCTGGCGATCGATGCCCAGGGCAAAGACATACAGACCATTGAAGGCCTGGCGCCCGAGGGCAAGCTGCACCCGGTTTCGGCGGCCTTCGTGGAGCACGACGGCCAACAGTGCGGCTATTGCACGCCGGGCTTCGTGATGGCGGCCAAGGGCTTTCTGGACAAACATCCGAACCCGACCGAAGCCGATGTGGAGCGCGGACTGGGCGGCAACCTGTGCCGTTGCGGCACGTACGTGGGCGTACGCAAAGCGGTGCTGGCCGCCGCTAAGAACATGAAGGGAGCGCGGCATGCCTGATTACAGTTGGCCGGCAATGGAGAAGCGCAAGGTGATGGGCACGCGCGTGGCGCGCGTCGATGGCGGCCAGAAGGCCAGCGGCCGCGCAAAATACGCGTCGGACTGGCACCGCAAAGATCTGCTGTTCGCGGCGCTGCTGAGTTCGCCGCACGCACACGCGCGCCTGGTCAGCATGGATCTGAGCGGCGCGAAGAACATGAAGGGTGTGGCCGCGGTGCGCGCCATCGCCAAGCCCGGCGACGAGATCCAATGGCAGGGCGCCGAGATCGCGGCGGTAGCGGCCGAGACCGAAGAGATTGCGCGCGATGCCGTGCGCCAGATCAAAGTCGAATGGGAAGTCCTGCCGCATGTCGTCAGCGAGAAAGACCTGGCGGCCGCCGGTACGCGCGTGAAAGCCGCGGGCGAGCAGGTGACGGGCGATCCGGATCAGGCGTTCAAAGATGCCGACGCGACGGTCGAAGGCTTCTACGGCATTCCGGTGATCACGCATTGCTGCCTGGAGCCCCATGGCCAGGTGGTGGAATGGCCCGGCGAGAGCATAAACTACTGGCCGTCCACGCAAAATGTTTCGGGCCTGGCGACTGATTTGGGCACGGCGCTCAAGTTTCCGCCGGACAAGATTAAAGTGCATCAGGACCATGTGGGCGGCGGCTTCGGCAGCAAGTTCGCGGCGGACCGCTGGGGCGTGGATTGCGCCAATCTCTCGAAGGAAGCCGGCGGTAAGCCGGTCCACTACTTTCTCGAACGCAACGTGGAGCTGATGATCGCGGGGAATCGCCCGTCGGCCTTCGCCAAGATCAAAGTCGCGGCCAAGAAGGACGGCACCATTACGGCATGGCAGTCGGAATCGTGGTCCACGGGCGGCATTGGCGGCGGCGGTTCCCCTCCGCTGCCGTACGTGTTTGAAAACATTCCGAACCAGCGCAAGAAACACAGTGCGGTCTCGATTAACACCGGCGGCGTACGCGCGTGGCGCGCGCCCAACCATCCGCAGGCGTCATTTCTGACCTGTTCGGCGCTCGAAGATCTGGCGGCCAAGCTCAACATGGACCCGACCGATCTGTTCCTTAAAAACGTCGATCTGACGGCGCGGGCCGAGACCTACAAGGTGCAGATTGCGAAGGCTAAAGAGCTGATCGAGTGGCAGAAGCACTGGCATCCGCGGAGCCAGCTGACCGCCGGACCGGTGAAACGCGGACTGGGTATGTCGATCATGACGTGGGGCGGCGGCGGCCACACCAGCGAGTGCCGGACGAGCATTTTCCCGGACGGCTCCGTCGTGGTGGATATCGGCACGCAGGACCTGGGTACCGGCACGCGCACCATCCTGAACATGGTGGTGGCCGAGACGCTAGGGCTGCCGCTGAGTGCGATCAAGGTCAACATCGGCGATAATGCGCTGCCGAAGTCTGGTCCCTCGGGCGGTTCCACGACGGTGGGCGGCGTAACGTCGTCCAGCCGCAAAGCCAGCGTCAACGCGCTGGCGAAACTGTTCGACGTGGCGGCGCCGGCTCTGGGAACCACGGCGGACCAGTTGGAAGCGGTGGACCAGCACATACAGGTCAAGGGCAATCCGGCCAAGAATCTGACATGGCAGGCGGCCTGCTCAAAACTAGGCGTCAATCGCATTTCGGAGACCGGGTTTAACGACCAGCGCAAGCCCGAGGGCCTGAATTCATCGGGCGTCGGCGGCATCCAGATGGCCGACGTCAGCGTCGATACCGAGACCGGCAAGGTGCGCATGAACCGGTTCGTGGCGGTGCAGGACGTGGGGCTGGTGGTGAATCCCAAGCTGGCCGAAAGCCAGGTGCACGGGGCGTGCATCATGGGCATCTGCGCGGCGTTGTTCGAGGAGCGCGTGATGGATAAGCAGACGGGCCACGTGCTGAATCCAGACATGGAGTTCTATAAGCTGGCGGGCATCGGCGACATCGGCGAGATCATTGCGCACATGGACATCCGTCCGGAGAACGATAAGCGTGGCGTGATCGGGCTAGGCGAGCCGCCGGCGGTGGGCGTGGTAGCCGCGATAGCCAATGCCACAGCCAACGCCATCGGCGTGCGCGTGCCGGAGGTGCCGCTGACGCCGCGGCGCGTGCTCGAAGCGCTGGGCGGGAGGAACGCATAAATGCAGAGATTCGCTTACGCCAACCCGGCCACATTAAAAGAGGCCAGCGGGCTGCTGGGCAATTCGTGGGACGACGCGCAGATCCTGGCCGGCGGCACGGACCTGTTAAGCCTCATGAAGGAAGGGCTGACCGCGCCCAAGCTCCTGGTGAACATCAAGAACATCAAGGAGCTCACGGCGATCGCTCCGGAGAAGGGCGGGCTGCGCATCGGCGCGGCCGTGACCCTCGACGAACTAGCGGAGAATGCGCTGGTGCGGAGGCAGTTCCCCGCGCTGGTGCAAGCGGCGCTGGGCATTACCAGTCCGCAGATCCGCAACATGGGCACCATGGGCGGCGACCTGTGTCAGCGGCCCCGATGCTGGTACTTCCGGCAAGGACACGGGCTGCTGGCCATGCGCGATGGCAAGAGCCTAATCCCGGCCGGCGAGAACCAGTACCACGCGATTCTGGGCAACAGCGGTCCGGCTTATTTCGTGAGTGCGTCGAGCTTTGGCCCGGCGCTGGTGGCGCTCGATGCCAGCATGCGGGTGGTTTCTCCGAGCGGCACGCGCGATGTGCCGGCGGCGCAGTTCTTTGTCACGCCAAAAGACGAAGCCTCGCGCGAGACGGTGCTGCAGCCGAACGAAATTCTTACAGCGATCCATATTCCGGCGGCCGCGGCGCATAGCGCGACCTATGAGATCCGCCAGCGAGAAGCTATTGACTGGCCGCTGGCCGCGGCTTCGGTAGTGCTGAAGAGCGGGGCGCCGGTGATTGTGCTGGGACACGTGGCGCCGATTCCCTGGCCCGCGCCCGAAGCCGGTAAATTTCTGGCGGGCAAGCCCCTCAACGAAGAGACCGCCACGGAAGCCGCCAAGCTTGCGCTGCAAGGGGCGGCCCCGCTGTCGCAAAACGGCTACAAGGTGCAACTGGCGCGGGTGTCGGTGAAGCGCGCGTTGCTGGCGGCGGCTAAAGGAGCGTAGACCGATGGAGCGAGCGGGCAACAGCCGCATCGGCCTCGAACGATGCCGCAACCTGCGCTGGAAGGGGCTGTTTATCGAAGCCGAGTGGGACCCGACAGTGCCGCACGGCAACGACCGCGCGTTTTGGTGCCAGCACACGTATAACTGCCTGGGCCCGGATAGCAAACTGGCCGACGAGTACGAGTGCAACGAAGCGCGGCCTTGTTTCGAGGCGCTATAGAAGGCTCTTTATCGCTTGAGATCCGGATGCGCGGATCTAAACTCCTCGAAGACCTGCCTCGCGGGCCGGAGTTTCCCTTGCTTCGCGTCTTCCAGACCCTGCCGAATGCCTTCCTCAGAATCGGCGCGGGCGGCAATATCCAGTGCGCGCTGACAGGCTTCAGCATCCTGCGCGATGGCCGCTGCCTTTTCCTTAATTGTAAGCATCACGTGAATCGTGCTCTTGTTAAGCTGTTTCATGAAGTAGTCGGGCGACGTCTGAAAGTCGTAAGCGATTGGACATAACTCGTGATGTCAAACTGGGCCGCTCCTACCAAAGCATTTTTCTAGGTGCTGCCAGAATAGCGCGTCTGTGTAAATTCCAAATTGCGCTCCCCAGGATACTAATCGACTCCCCCTTTGCTATTCTAATTTTGCCCAAATAGCCGCCATCTTTGCTGATGATGAACCCAATGTCCACCCTTGACGATGCTCGATGACGACACGATGGTGTGCACAGCGGGTGTGCTGACGGCTTTCCGACGGCGGAGCGATGGATGATGCGGGTTCTCCTGGTATCGGACGTGCATCTGGATTCGCCCTTTGCGTGGGCGAAACCAGAAGTCGCTCGGAAGCGACGGCAAGCTTTGCGTGATGCGCTGACACGCAGCATCCAACTTGCCATGGACCAGCAGGTCGACGTGATCTGCTGCGGTGGAGATCTGTTCGAGCATGATCGGGTGTCGCCGGATACCGGCCAGTTTTTGCGCGCGCTGTTTGAACGCGCACATCCCATCCCAGTTTTCATCGCTCCCGGCAACCACGATTGGCTCGGTCCGGAGAGCCTGTATGGACGCGTTGGTTGGAGCCCGAACGTTTATCTATTCGAACAGCGCCGACTCGCACCGGTCACGATCGTCGAGGGCCTGACACTGTGGGGAGGTGCCCACTTCGCCCCGGCAGGGGCATCTAACTTCCTCGAGGGCTTCACTGTCGATCGTGGTGGCGTTCATCTGGCCCTATTTCATGGATCAGAACAAGGTTCCTATTACGCGGACGAACCGGGCAAGGCACCACATGCGCCGTTCCGAGCAATTGAGATCGAGGCCTGCGGCATTCATTTCGCCCTCCTCGGGCACTACCATGCACCTCGAAATGCCGAACGCTTTATCTATCCGGGCAACCCGGAACCCCTGACATTCGGTGAATCCGGTCAGCGTGGTGTTGTTATTGCCTCGGTAGACGACGGCGGGCGCGTGACGATTGACCGTCATTCAGTCGCCGTGAGTGATGTCGGCGATTTCGGAATCGAGGTCAGTGGGTGTACCAATAAGCAGGAGATCCGGGACCGTGTCGCAGGCGCACTTGAGAACCGCCGTGGGTACGCACGCGTGACGCTGACCGGCGAATTGGATCCAGACATCGACATTCAGGCTGTTGAGTTCGAGGACGTGGCTCCCAGCCTCGACTCGCCGCCGATCATCCGTTTCGAATCGGTGACTATCGCGTACAACTTAGCGTTGATAGGGCAGGAGCCAACCGTACGCGGGCAATTCGTTCGCGATGTTCAGGCGAGCGACTTGTCCACGGAGGAGCGTCGGCGCATCATCATTCTTGGGCTCCGAGCACTCGACGGTCGCCACGATCTCCAGGTTCTCTAGCGTGCGCATCGAATCAGTAACCGCCGTGGCGTTTGGGCCGTTCAGAGGTGTGACCCTGACGTTTTCGCCTCAGCTCACGATTATCTATGGACCCAACGAAGCCGGTAAGTCAAGCTGGCACGCCGCGATTTACGCGGCGCTTTGCGGAATGCGCCGAGGACGGGGCCAACCCCGCCTAGAGGATCGCGCTTTCACGGATCGCCACCGACCGTGGCGTGGAGACGCTTGGGAGGTCCGATCTCTCGTCCGCCTGGACGATGGGCGCCGCGTCGAGTTGCGCCAGAACTTGTCGGACCTTGCACACTGCTCAGCAACCGACGCTGACCTCGGCCGGGATATCTCGGGCGAAATCCTAAACGACGGTACACCGGACGCCGCGAAGTGGCTTGGGTTGGATCGTCAGTCGTTCCTCTCGGTGGCTTGTGTACGTCAGGCAGAGATCCAGGCCGTTTCCAAAGACGCGCAGTCGCTGCAGGACGAGTTGCAGCGAGCGGCCGCATCCGTGGCGGGAGACGCAACAGCGGCCCAGGCCATAGCAGGACTGGAGGACTTTCTGCGCGAGCACGTCGGCCAGGATCGCGCGAATAGCACAAAACCACTACAACGCGCCAAGGTGCGCCTTGCGGCCGCCGAGACGGCTGTCGCACATGCGCGTGAGAAGCATGCCAAGTGGCTGAACGTCGAAGCCGAAGCGCTGAGACTGCAGAAGATTGCTAGCGATGAGGAACAAAGGGTCCGAATGCTTCAGGCGCTGCGCGCCCGGACGGAAGCCGAAGCCTGGCGGGCCAGGTTGAATAGAGCGCAAGAGCTTGCAGCCAGATATGCGACAGGTCCGGTGCCGATTCTGCCGGAAGAGGAACTGTTGACCGGTGATGTCGCGGCTTCGCTGAACGAGTGGGAAAACCGACCCGAGGTCGCGGTTCTAACTGGACCGTCGGTGACAGCCATTCGCATGGAGATCGACGCGTTGCCGTCTTTACCAACGGGCGACCAGGTTCCACAGCCCGAGGTCGTCGCTGCAATGAAAGCGTATGATCACGCCACTCAGGCGTTCGGACTTCACGAACGCCAGCGGCCATCCACGCCGCACGTGATCGACGCGAAAGGGCTCACAGCTGATCAACTGCGCGAGCTTGCGCGTGCGCTTGAGACATCGATTCCAAACGTCGATTCCGGGATTGAAAACAGCTACCGCGAGGCCCGGGATCGGCTTGAAGCTGTCCCCCATCAGTCTGCGCAAAAATTTATCGGCGCGGGACTTGCGGCAGCTGCCGTGCTAACCGGTGCTGCTCTGTGGGCCTTTTCAAATCGGTTAATTGGCGCGGTCCTTGTCGTCTCAGGCGTCACAGCGTTCGTGTGGCTGGTCTTGCGATCCGGCGAAGCGCGTCGGGCGCGCGCCCTGGAAGAAGTTGGTGCGGTCGAGGCCCAAGTTCTTTCGCAGCGCAAGGCCGTGGACGATGCGCGCGAGCAGTTGAAGGAAGCGTCTGAAAGAGCTATTGCGTTTGGTCTCCCGGCAGATCCAAAGGCTTTGCGCGAGCTTGCTGACGGGCTCGTTCTGACCGAACGAAATCAGCAGACGGTTGCGGATTGGTCCACTAGTCATGAGGCGCTTCACTTCGATGTCATTACTGCAAGGCAGTTGCTGGAGGAGGCTCTCAGGCAGCGCGGAACAACTGGCGTCACGGACCCTGTGGCGGCATACTTGGAGTACGAACGAGCGTGCCATTTGCGCGCCGAGCAAGCGGCGCGCGCCTCCAGGCGTCAGTCACTCGAGCACCAGTTTTCAGATCGATACGCCGCGGAACAAGCAGCACGTGACGCGGAGACACGAAGGTTGAAGGCTGAGGAGAAGATTTTGGCCACGTTGGCGCGTTGTCGATTAGAGGCACCCGACCAGGCAACGGCCGTTGAGGAACTTCGCCGGTGGCAGGCCAAACGGAACAAAATGCTGACCGCCTTCGATGAGGCGACTCGCGAATACGCTGAACTGGAGGCACTCCTGGCAGGCGGTACCTTACATGCTCTCGAGAGTCAGTGCGCCGAACGCCAACAGCGAGCGGCGGAGCTGGAGGCCGCGCTCGGTCAACGTCCCGAGCTCGCGGCCAACGTCAATCTCGACGAGGAAGTCCGCCGTGCAGAGAGAGTCGCTCATGAAGCGGCGCATAAGGCCACAGAGGCCGAGACTCAGGCACGCGAACGCGCCAACGACGTTCCGAGTATTCCGGAAGCAGAAGAGGCGTTGGCCGCCGCGCAAAGTGAATCGGAACGGATTCGGCGCTTGGGCCGGACGCTCAACCTAACGCTTGATTTCCTCCGAAGAGCAGAGGAGCGGGTTCACCGTGACATCGCACCGGTGTTGGCAGCCGGTTTGCGGCAATGGCTCGCGGACGTAACACAAGGTCGCTACACTGACGCCAGGGTGGATCCCAGCGATCTTTGCGTACAGGTGTTGGGACCTGACAGCGAGTGGCACAACGCGCAACATCTATCGCACGGCACGGCAGAACAAATTTACCTACTACTGCGGGTCGTACTCGCCGAGCGCCTTACGACGGCTTGTGAAACCTGCCCTCTGCTGCTGGATGACGTCTTTGTGCACTGTGATCGGGTGCGCAAACCGGCTCTGCTCAATGTTATGTTGGCCGTCAGCCGCACCCGGCAGGTTATTCTTCTCACGCAGGAAGAGGAAGTGCCGCAATGGGCGCAACACCATCTCGCCTCGTCCGATGAGCTTGCAATTTTACCTGGCGCCTCGTAACCTCATTCCCCCTACGAATTCCTGGAACCCGCAAGCCAGACAATTCTCCTGCGTCGTTGTTTGTTCAATAGACGTCGGTGCCGAGCCCGGAAAGAATCGCAGGGCTCGTCTCTGTCCGACCCATCAGGTTATAATTGGGTTTCGGAGGTCGGAAATTGAAACTCTACATCGCACCGCTCACTGTCCTGATGATTAGCTGCGGCCTGGCTTCGGCCGCTGGTCTGCCCACTGCCAAAGGCAGCATTTACGGCAATTATGTGGAGGCGCGCAATGCCGACGTCTACACCGG
>DOZZ01000316.1:8545-8842 GCA_003517725.1 Bryobacterales bacterium
CCCTGTTTCGCCAACTCCGAGGAAGGCCTGCTTGGCGACCTCGCCGTTTTCGGCTGGAAGGTCAGCAAGGGCAACTGGCACGGCGTGGCGCTCGATGGACTGTCGGTCGTTGGAGTGGTCCGCGCCAGCTCGACGCTCGGCAATGTGCACCACACCGCCTATCCGGTGCACGCAGTCCTGATCGTGGATAGCCGCGCCAACGCCGAGCAGCGCCTGGCGTTGCAGAGCTTCGCGCGCGGCATGAGCGGCGACCTGCTGCAGGACATCGTTCGGGTGGATTACCGGCCCATCGATCTT
>DOZZ01000004.1:0-2499 GCA_003517725.1 Bryobacterales bacterium
GTTTCCATGGTGCCCCGCGCGGTCATCAGGATTACGGCGCAATCCGGATTGCGCTGCTTCGCGGCCGCCAGTACGTCGAGGCCGGTTCGGTCGTCGATGTAGATATCGGAGATGACGATCGGATAAGACTCGTCCTGCAAGCGCCGCAGCGCCTCGTGCGTGGAGCCCACGGCATCCACGGCATATCCTTCCAGTTCCAGAAAGGTGGTGAGCGTCATGCGCACGCTCGGGTCATCTTCCACCACTAAAAGCCGCTGCATCCTCTCCAGCATCGCGCGAATCTATGCGGAATGGTGCGGCAAGACCAGCGTGAAGGTGGAGCCCTGGCCCGGCGCGCTTTCGACGCGCACCGATCCGCCGTGCTGGCGCGCGATCTGCTCCACAATCGATAGGCCGACGCCCGAGCCCATTTCACCCGAGCGTTCGGCCTTCTCGGTGCGGTAGAACTTTTCGAAGACGCGGCGCGCTTCCTGGCGGTCCATGCCGATGCCCTGGTCTTTCACGGAAACCCGCAGCGCGCCGTCTACCGTTTCGCTGAGCACTTCGACGCGGGTGTGCGGAGGCGAGTATTTGATGGCGTTGGTCAGCAGATTATAGACGGCGTACTCCAGCAATTCGCGGTCTCCCGAAATGACGCCGGGTGCGCCGCTGGCGTCGATCGTGATGTCTTTATTCTGAGCCAGCGGGCGCACGCGATCGAGACAGGCCGCGATCAACTCGTCCGGCGCGAAGTTGCCGCGCTGCAACTGCATCTGCCCGGCGGTCAAGCGCTCCACGTTTAGAAAAGTCTGGATCATGCTGGCCAGGCGCTTGGACTCCGCATTGATCATGGCGGCCATCTGGGTGCGTTTGGCTTCGGGCAGGGCATAGCGGCCCAGCAACTCGCTCGAGCCCTGGATGGCGGTCAGCGGCGTGCGCATTTCGTGGGTCACGAAGTGCATGGCCTGCTGGTAGCGTGAGCGCTGGTCCTCGGCGGTCTTCAGAAAGCGCCGCGTGACGAAGTGGCGCCAGAACGCGGCCGTCACGATGGCCAGCCAGAGCGCAGAGACGCCTGGCATCAGCGGGAACACCACGCCGCGCGTGAATACCAGATAGGGCAGGGCGTGCGCCGCGATAAGCAATAACGCGGCCAATACATTCGCGCGCCAGCCCGCGGCGTAGGCGAAGGTGAATCCGGCGGCCGTCACCAGCAGCGCGCACCACAGCAGCACCGCGGCATTGCTCGCGTCGGTCAGAAAGAGCCGGTGCGCGATGGTCTCGTAGGCGTTAGCGTGGATCTCGATGCCGGCCATCTGCGCGCCGCCCGAGTACGGCGTGACGAGGCGGTCGTGCACATCGGTCTGCGCGGTCTCGCCCACAAACACGACCTTGCCAGCGAACTGGCGAGCCAGTGCGGGGTCCAGGCGCAGTTGCTCAATCGAGACGCGTGGAATTGGCGGCATGCCCGGCGGCACGTAGCGGATGCGCAGATCGCGGCCGGCGGCGATGGCGGATGGAATGGTGACGCCGGCGACCTCTAGGTCTTGCGGCGTTTCGAGAATGGTCGCGTGGCGGCTGACGCGGAACGCTTCGAGCGCCAGGGCCCAATGCCGGTCGCGCGCCGTGGCGCGTTCGAGCGGCACTTCGCGGCTGACGCCATCCAGGCTGTCGAGCTCGGCGTGGACGTGGCCGATGGCCGCGGCCCAACGGGCGAAGCGCGGAATGGGGTCTTCCCAGCCGCTGGCCCGCGGCAGCAGATCCGCCGCCAGGACCAGGTTGGGCGTGCGGCGGAAGGCGGCTTCGAGTTCGGCGTCGGAGGTTTCCTCGGCGGCGTCCGAAAGAATCACGTCGACGGCCACGGCGCGCGGCGCCGCCGACCGGATCAAATCCAGGCCCGCCGCCAGCGCGTGGCGCACGCCGCGGATGCCGCCGAAGGCTTTGAGGGAGGCCTCGTCGATGGCCAGAATGGCCGATTCGGTGTGCCAATAGGGCGGGCGGTAGAGGCGAAAAATGAAATCGTAGGCGTAGGTGTCGAGCTGCCGTCCGAAGGCGGTCCAACTCACCGCGACGCCCGTCAAACCAGCCGCCAGCAGCGCGAAAGCATACAGCAGGCGCAGGGTGGAAGGGGCTTTCATGGCGGCGGTTTACGCTACAATTAACGCACAGGAGAATCACCCATGGCCAAAGGCATGAACCAGAAAAAAGAGACCAAGAAGCCGAAGAAGCCCAAGAAGTAGAGCCGTTTCGCAATCACCAGGGCCTAAAAAACATGCGCACAGAGTGGGTAACCAGCCGTCAGCACGACACGATCCGCACGCAGATGCACTATGCCCGCCAGGGCGTAATCACCGGCGAGATGGAATTCGTGGCTCGCCGCGAGAATGTCACGCCGGAATTCATTCGCTCCGAAGTGGCGCGCGGGCGCATGATCATCCCCGCCAATCTCCATCACGCCTCACTGGCGCCGATGGCGATTGGCGTGGGGTCAACCTGTAAAATCAACGCCAACATCGGCAACTC
>DOZZ01000004.1:2659-3223 GCA_003517725.1 Bryobacterales bacterium
CGCAGCCCGGTGCCCATCGGGACGGTGCCGATCTACGAGGCGCTGTCGCGCGTGCGGCGCGTCGAAGATCTGAACAAGAACGTGATGCTCGAGGTAATTGAAGAGCAGGCCGAGCAGGGCGTCGACTACATGACCATCCATGCCGGCGTGCTGGTGCAGCATGTGCCGCTGGCCGCCAAACGCGTGACCGGCATCGTCAGCCGCGGCGGTGCGATTTTGGCCGAATGGATGGTCAAAAACCATAAGCAGAACCTGCTCTACGAATGTTTTGAAGACATCTGCCGCATTTTTCAGAAGCATGACGTGAGCTTCTCGCTGGGCGACGGGCTGCGGCCCGGCTCACTGGCCGACGCCAGCGACGCCGCGCAGTTTGCGGAATTGAAGACGCTGGGCGAACTGACGCGAGTGGCCTGGAGACATGATGTGCAGGTGATGATCGAAGGTCCCGGCCACATTCCGATGGACCAGATCCAGATGCAGGTGGAAAAAGAGAACGAGATGTGTCACGAGGCCCCGTTCTACACGCTGGGCCCGCTCGTGACGGACATCGCGCCCGGCTACGAC
>DOZZ01000004.1:3350-5784 GCA_003517725.1 Bryobacterales bacterium
GGCTACGACCACATCACCAGCGCCATTGGCGCGGCTATGATCGGCTGGTATGGCGCATCGATGCTGTGCTATGTGACGCCCAAGGAACACCTGGGGCTGCCCAATAAAGAAGACGTCAAGCAGGGCATCATCGCTTACAAGATTGCGGCTCATGCGGCCGATGTGGCACGCCACCGGCCCGGGGCTCGCGATCGCGACGATGCGCTCAGCCGCGCGCGTTACCGCTTCGACTGGAAGCAGCAGTTCGCGCTGTCGCTCGACCCCGAGACGGCGCAATCGATGCATGACGAGACGCTGCCCGAAGAGGGCTTCAAGGACGCGGCGTTCTGCTCCATGTGCGGGCCGAAGTTCTGCTCCATGAACCACTCGGCCAAGGTGGAATCGTTCACCGCCGCGCAGGCCGAGGATGTGCTGCTGAAGATCGACACGCAGATTGGCGCTGGCGCGGACTGAGTATCGGAGCAGGCTTTCTAAGCCGGAGCTTCGAGCAGCACGCGCTTGACCCTGGCCACCAGCGCCGATGGGATGAACGGCTTTTCAATAAAGTGCCAGCCGTGATCGAGCAGCAGCAGCCTGCCGTCGGCGTAGCCCGACATAAACATCACCCGCATTTGCGGGCGCAATTCGGCAAGGTTCACCGCCAGATCGGGTCCCGACATGCCAGCCATCGTGATATCCGAAAGCAGGAGGTCGATGTCACCTGAGTACTCTGCGCCGATCCGGATCGCATCCGAAGGGCTGGATGCCGCTAGTACCTGAAAGCTATGATGCTTCAGGATTTTGGCGACGACCTCGAGAACCGAGCTCTGGTCGTCCACAACCAATACAGTCCGATTTGAGGTGGAAGTAGTCACGGGGGCACCCGGTTCTAAAAGGATACGATTGTAAGCAGTTTAGCAAAGCCTGGGCCCGAATACCCGGGGTCGCGTAACCCCGGATATTTGGGCCTGAGGCTTACTAGCGAGGGCTTACGCTCACGCTAATCATCGCGAGGCGCTCGCTGCCGGCGTAGTGGCGGCGGTGGGCGGACGGAACGCTTTGGCCTTCCGAGCCAAGCCAGATCTCGGCCAGCGCGCAATCATCGGCATGGCACGAGAACACCAGCCTCGATTTCTCTTCGCGCCCGACAGGTGAGGTGAGCGTGGTCGCGGCCAGCACGAAAACTGATTTCTTCATATCGCGGGCCGTAATGCGGGCGGCATTGGAACCCACGGCTTGGGTTTGGATGGTGTATTTGCCGGCCGGCAGTGAAGCGCCGGGAACGCGGAAGCCGAAAGGAATGTCGGCAGTGCCGACGGTTTGGGCGGAAAGCGCGCCGGACGAAACCAGCAGCGCGGCCGAAGCGAGAACGAAATTTGCGAAGGTGGTCATGGTGTTTCTCCTTTTTCTGTTCTCCCGGTTTTGCCCGGTGGACGGCGCTACTGGTGCAGTCTAATGGCCCAGTACTTCCCGACTACTAAGTGCTTGATAAGACGGGTCGGTTGTTGCGCTTATAGGGTCTTTCGCGAACCCTGGGGTGAATTCCATGAACCGGTTGGTTCATAGCTGGTAGACTCCGCATGATGCCGGCCGAGATTATTGTCGTCAGCGGACCCCTCACGGGATGCCGCTATGCGCTGGGCGCCGCGGATTTCGAGGTGGGCCGCGACCCAGCCATGTCGCTGTCCCTGCCGCCTGAAGATGCCGCCTGGCACCACTGCAAAATTCAGTTGGTCGATGGCCATTTTCAACTGGCCGATCTGCGCTCGGGCCGGGGCACTTACGTGAACGGCCTGCGCGCCGAGCGCCGCGTGCTGGAAGACGGCGACCAGATAAGTATCGGCGAAACCGACCTGCTGTTCCGCTCGGGCGAGACGCTACCGGTGGACAATGCGCGGGCGGTACTGATGCGTTCGTGTTCGCTCCTGTTTCTATTCCGCGCGCTGGAGGCCACGCGGGAGCAGAGATCGCCGGTGCTGGAGAAGGCGCTGCTGGCGCTGCTGGGCGAATTCATCCCGCACCAGCACGGCGTGGTGCTGCTGGCCAGCGGCGAGGCGGACCTGAGGACATCGCTGCACGCGGCGGCCCGCGAACTGAAGCCATGTTTCGATAGCGCGTGGATGGATGGGATCAGCGAAGCGGGCGCGCTGGCCAACGCCGCGACGGGTGATATTGCCGTAGTGCTGTATGCGCGCAGCCAAGTCGCCGGGGTGATTTGCCTGCGCGTTGCGCGGGAACTCGCCGGCCGGCTGCCGGAACAACTGGAGATTCTAAGCGCCATCGGTTCGCTGGCGTCGGCGGCCATCGAGAACGAGCGCAAGGTCGAGAGCCTGCGGGGCGAGAACACGCTGCTGCAGGAGCGCCTGGAGCAACAGCATAGCGGCCTGATCGGCGACAGCGCGCCGATGCGGCGCCTGGCGCAGATGATCGCGCGCGTGGCGGCCCAGAGCACCAC
>DOZZ01000004.1:5868-9725 GCA_003517725.1 Bryobacterales bacterium
CGCCCGTTTGTCGCGATCAACTGCGCGGCCATCTCGGACGCACTGCTCGAAAGCGAGCTCTTCGGCCATGAGAAAGGGTCATTCACGGGCGCCGTCGCGCAGAAAAAAGGCAAGCTCGAAATGGCCGAAGGCGGGACGGTATTTCTGGATGAGATGGGGGAACTGGCGCCGGCCCTGCAGGCCAAGCTGCTGCGGGTGCTACAGCAGCGCGAGTTCGAGCGCGTGGGCGGCACACGCACGCATCTCCTTGACGTCCGGGTGATAGCGGCCACTAATCGCGACCTGAGCGCCGAGGTGAAACGCGGGGCCTTTCGAGAGGACCTCTACCATCGGCTGAACGTGATCGCGCTGAGAACGCCGCCCCTTTGCGAGCTCGGCGACGACATTCTGTTAATGGCGCGCAGCTTCCTGAAGCGTGCCTCGGTGCGCTGCGGACGGCGGGTGGAGGCGCTTTCGCCGGAGACCGAAACGCTGCTCATGAACTACTCCTGGCCGGGCAATGTGCGGGAACTCGAAAATGCGATTGAGCGCGCCGTGGTGCTGGGCCAATCCGATACGGTGCTGCCGGAAGACCTGCCGGAGACGGTCTTGGAAGCGGCAGGCGCGGCCGCGCCGGCTGGCGCCTTTCACGCGCTGGTAGGGCAGGCTAAACGCGACAGCATTGTGCAGGCATGGGAAAAAGCGCGCGGCGACTATAAGGTAGCGGCGCAGTTACTGGGGTTGCACCCCAATTCGCTGCTGCGCCTGGTGCGTAATTTGGGCTTGCGGCAGATGCTGAAGTAGACTAACTGGGCACAAATATGCAGCGCGCAGTGTCACTTAGGAGAACCTATGCGCGCACTGACTCTCACCTGCCTTTCTGGAATGGCTTTATTTGCGGCCGATCCGGCCCTTACGATCTATAACCAGAACTTTGCCGTGATCCGCAACACTGTGCCGCTGAAGCTACAGAAGGGCGAGAACCACATCACCTATAGCGAGATCACGGCGCACCTGGAGCCGCAATCCGTGATCCTGCGCGATGTGACCGGGCGCGTGCGGCTGCGCGTGCTGGAGCAGAACTATCGCGCAGACCCCGTTTCCGACGCCATGCTGCTGGCGAGATTCGAGGGCCAGACTATCGAATTTCTGGTGCCGCACGGCGACAGGACCGAAATTGTGCGAGGCAAGGTTGTTCGAAGCGGCTATTCGCCGATGGTCTACAGTAACAACGGCTACCAGCAGTTGCCACCGTCATCGCCGATCATCGAAGTCGATGGCAAGCTTCGTTTTTCCTTACCAGGCCAACCTCTGTTTCCCGCTTTGGGCGATGACACCATCCTGAAGCCTACGATCAACTGGACCGTGGCCAGCGACCGCGACGCGCGCGTTGAAGCTGAACTGGCCTACGTCTCACGAGGCATGACTTGGTCGGCCGATTACAACGTCATCGCGGCGCCGGGGCGTGCGGATGTGGACGTCATCGGATGGGTGAGCATGCACAATGACACTGGAAAGGCGTTTGAGAACGCTCATATAAAGCTGATGGCGGGTGAGGTGAACAAGGTCGAGCCACCGGTCACGTTTAGCAGGGCTGAGACGATGGGCGGAGTTGGCGGCGGTTTTTACAATGGTCCTCCCGTCACGGAGAAAACCTTTGACGAATATCATCTCTACACGCTCGAACGGCCGGCCACGCTGCACGATAAAGAAACCAAGCAGGTCGAATTCATTCGCGCCGGCAATGTCGCTTCGCAAGCAATCTATGTATATGACGGGATGAAACTCGACCTCAACCAGTACCGCGGCTGGAACATGGACATGATCCGCAATAACCCGGAATATGGCTCGGCCTCGAATAATAAGGTGTGGGTGATGCAGGAGTTTAAGAACTCCCAAGCCAACCACTTGGGCATGCCGTTACCGGCTGGGCGCGTCCGTTTCTATCGGCAGGATACGGATGGGCAACTCGAATTTACCGGGGAAAACCAGATCCAGCATACGCCTAAAGACGAGACGGTTCGCCTGTTCACTGGTTCCGCGTTCGACCTGACCGGCGAACGCAAGCGCATTAACTTTCAAATTGACATGAACCGGCGCGAGATCAAT
Organism: Bryobacterales bacterium; assembly: GCA_003517725.1. Classification (GTDB taxonomy): domain Bacteria; phylum Acidobacteriota; class Terriglobia; order Bryobacterales; family Bryobacteraceae; genus DOZZ01. The sequence goes on from DOZZ01000004.1 coordinate 7,957, forward strand.
GAGTCATTTGAAATCAAGTTGAGGAATCATAAGAAACAAGCGGTGGAGATTCGCGTCGTGGAACATCTCTATCGCGGGCTGACGTGGGAGATACAGCAACCGTCCGTGCCATTTGTAAAGACCGATTCGCAAACTATCGAATACCGCCTGACGCTGGCGCCCGATGCGGAAAAAAGCGTTAATTACAACGCTTATTACCGTTGGTAAAGAGTAGACTAACGGCCATGCACGCCGCACGCCTGCTGTTTGCCGGTTTCGTCTGCAGCTTGGTTGTGAACGCGCAGACCGCTACCATGCGCCCCGATGTGCGCCCGCCTGAAGATCCCAGAATGCGGGCCGAAGCCGTAGCACTGCTGGAGCGGGCGAATCGGGTCAGTACGCCGGCGCGCTGGCCGCCGAATCAGATGACGCTGCGCTTCCGCGTGCCCGACCCAACGCCGGGCGACCCGGTGGAAGGCGAGTATGTCAGCAGTATCGGCGGTCCGGGGCTGCGGCGGCAGGAGTGGCGCTACGGGGCTTTTCAGCCGACCCAAATCCGCAATGGCCAGCGCTTGGGCATCACGCATAATACGGCGGCCAGGCCGCCGATACTGGAACTGTTGCCGCAAATCACGCCGATCTTTTTGGTGCGCTTCGACCATGAAGACATCATTCGCTCGATCACCAACGGCCCCGACGCCAGCCGCTGCATTCAATTCGACAGCGTCTTTGGCGATCGTCAGCAAAGCTGCGAAATTTGCGTGGACGCCGCGCAGGGCTGGCTGCTTTCCGCACGACTGGGCGACCAGGTGACGCGCAATTCGAAGTTCTTCGCGTTCGAAGGCGCGTTTTTGCCGGGGCACGTGGAGCGCTGGGTCGGCGATCACGAACTGATGGCCGTGGATTCGGAGATCGTCCTGAAGAGCGACTACCCGCCGGACTTTTTCAGCGTGCCGCAGAGCGCCAGCTATCTGTGCCAAAATTTCCGGCGCGCCTACGCCGAGAACACGCCGCAGCCGCCGTTGCAGGGCTCCTCCCCTGACGTTCACGACGTCAGACTGGTTGGCATGATCGGCACTAATGGGCACGTGTCCGGACTGCGCGCCATCGACCAGGTCAGGCCTGACTTAAGTGACCGCGCCATCCAACTGGTGTCTACCTGGACTTACGCGCCCGCTAGCTGCAACGGCCAGCCGGCCGCCTGGCAAACAGTGTTCACGGTGCATTTCAAGGGTTCGTAGTCTGGGGTGCCGAGCCGAAGCGATAGCCCGGACCGTCCGGCGTCTTTACCTCGTGCCAGCCCATCACAGCGAGCGTTTGCAAGTCCGCCGGGCGGGCGGCGAAATCCAGCAGGGCGGCGGACATGGCGGGGCCGGATATCCTGGCGCCTTCCTGAAACAAGGCCGCGCCAGCGCCGCACAATTCAGCGCACCGCAGCACCACGGCGAGCGAGAGCAGCACCTCGCGGACATCGTTGCCGATATCGGCCAGCGCGAAGGCCGCCAAGCCCAGGCCCACGGTGGCGGCCGCGTGGTCGCGGGCGCCGGCTACCGCGGCACGCAGCCCAAAACTTTCCAGTTGGGCGCGACGCCCGGCGTCGATTTGCGAGCGCAGCCAGGTGCGCTGCTCGGCGGTGGCGCCGCGATACAGCTGACACAGGCGCGCCAGCTTTTGGAACAGCGACCCGCGGTCCAGCGCGATCAAGTCGCCGGAAAAATGTTCCTGGTCATCCGGCAGCAGCGGAGAGACACGCTCGAGGAAAGCGCCATCCTGCTCCAGAGCCCTTTGTT